>CAYQBU010000364.1:0-1604 GCA_964415785.1 uncultured Bradymonadales bacterium | reverse complement strand
ATCAAGCACCACAGGCGATGCGGAGCATCGTCGCGGAGTGAGATGAAGGCATCTGAACTCTGATGAGCCGCAGTAGGCAAATCGTGAATAATCCGGGCTATGGAGCCTTAACCCGGATTAATTCGATCTTCGACAGACGAGGACTTTGTGGATACCGCTTGCATTCAGGACGTCAGCGCACGCCTCAACGAAGCCCGCCAGCAGGTGGGGGTCGACGAGGATACCCACGCCATGCTCTGCATTCCCAAACTCAGCGTCGAGGCCTCTATCCCGGTGCGCATGGACGATGGCTCCCTCCGGATCTTCCAGGGCTATCGAATCCGCCACAATGACACGCGAGGACCCGCCAAAGGGGGCATCCGCTACCACCCCGACGTCGACCGCGACGAGGTGACGCAGCTCGCCTTCTGGATGACCTTCAAATGCGCCCTCAACGACCTGCCCTTTGGCGGAGCGAAGGGGGGCATCGCCGTCGACGTCGACGAGCTGTCGATCCGCGAATTGGAGAGCCTCAGCCGGGCCTATATCGACGCCTTCGCCGACGTCATCGGTCCCCGCGTCGATATCCCGGCGCCCGACGTCTACACCAACCCCACGATCATGGGCTGGATGGCCGATGAATTCAGCCGCATCCGACGCCAGAAGACCCCGGAGTCCTTCACGGGAAAGCCGGTCCCCATGGGCGGCTCCCGCGGTCGCGACGGCGCCACCGCCCGGGGCGCCTACCACATCATCCAGGCCACCATGGAGCGCCAGGGGCGCGACCCCTCCGAGACCACCGTCGCCATACAGGGCTTTGGTTCTGCCGGCGGCGCGCTGGCGACCATGCTCGCCGACGACGGCTTTCCCATCGTCGCCGTCAGCGACTCCTCCAGCGGCGTCTACCGTGAGGGCGGCCTGGACGTCGACGCCATCTGGCGCCGAAAGCATATCGAGCAAAGCGTTGACACCGTCCTCGACGCCGCCAAACAAGACGACGACTCCGTCGACGAACTGACCAATGGCCAACTCCTGGCCCTCGATGTCGATATTCTGCTCCCATCCGCCCTGGGCGACGCCATCCACGCCGACAACGCCGGCGATGTTAAGGCCGACCAGATCTTCGAGGTCGCCAATGGTCCCGTCACCGCCGAGGCCGACAAGCTTCTCGACGAGCGCGGCATTACCGTCTTCCCCGACATCTGGGTCAACGCCGGCGGCGTCACCGTGAGCTATTTCGAGTGGATGCAAAATCGCATCGGCGCCACCTGGAGCGCCGACGAGGTGGCCAAAAAACTGGAGGACCAGGTCCTCGCCATCGCCGACGAGATCTTCGACTATATCGACGACACCGGTCACCCCCCGCGCATCGCCGCCTACGCCCTCGCCCTCCAACGCCTCGAAAAGGCCGTCCAGGCCTCCACTGGCCGTTGAGCCACATCAGGCGAATCGCAAATGCTCCGGACTATTTTGTTGGATTGAGACTTCGCCGCCTGAGCGCAACAAAACCACCGAGGAGCGCCAACCACCACAGGCTCTCCGGCGAACCGCCGCCGCTGGCACTGCAGGACAATGCACTGCCTCCATTAGACGCCCCCGGATCGCAGGGCACATCCTCCAGACTG
>CAYQBU010000363.1:0-1628 GCA_964415785.1 uncultured Bradymonadales bacterium | reverse complement strand
AATGACGCCCTCCGCGCCGAGGAGCCGATACGGTTGGAGGTGTATTGAGGGCTTGAGGTGGGCGGGGAGAGCGGTGAGATACGGAGTTGCATTGGAGTCCCCACAGTCTCGCAGGGCTCGCCAGCTCCCCCACCGGTGGAGCAGAAGATGGTGGTGTAATCGCGGTGTGTGGTGTGCGGGGGGCTTAGGCGGGCACTGTTGGGAGCTCTCGATCTGTCGTAAAACCGAGGGGATACGATTGAGAGATAGCCCGACTAAAATGGAGCAGTAGCGATGAGTGAAGGCAATTGCAGAGGCATCTGGGGTCGAGTGGCCGGGCGGGGCGAGCCCCGCAATGAGTTGGCGAGCCAGTTGATTCGGGAGCTCGATCAGGGGTTGGAGGTGCTCGATGGATTGGAGGCGGCGGTGACCTTTTTTGGGGGGGCTCGGATTGAGCGCGACGACCCCTACTACGCCTATGCGGAGAAGATGGGAGAGCTTCTGGCGGATCATGATATTCCGCCGCGTACCGGGGCGGGTCCGGGTATTATGTGGGCGGTGCCGGAGGGGTTTCGAAAGCAGTTGAATGGGTCAACAAGCGCCGGCGACCGGCCAAGCGAGAGAAAGCGCCGGGAGGGGCCGCAGCCGTTGACTCAAGGGTTTAATATCGTGCTGCCCTTTGAGCAGACCATCAATCCGGCGATCGATGTGTCCATGGAGCTAAACCACTTCCCGACGCGAAAGCTGATGCTGTATCGAAATGCGTTGGGTCTGGTGATCTTTCCCGGGGGCTTTGGGACCCTCGATGAGCTGCTGGAGGTGTGGCGTCTGAAGGCGGCGGGGGAGCTGGACTTTCCGGTGGTCCTATTCGGCAAGGAGTACTGGAAGCCCCTGGAGGATGCCCTGGTGGTGGCCCATCAGGAGTATCCCCACCTGGCGCTGGGCGAGGACTGCTTCGACCTGATCTCGTGCACCGACGATCCGAAGGAGGCCATCGATCGGGTGACCCTGGAGGATGCCTGTCGGGAGAGCGAGGAACCCCTGGGTCAGATGGGCCACCGCATGGCCCGGGAGCTGGTGGAGGGGCTGAACTTTTTGGAGAGCCTGGAACCGGCGGTGACCGTCCTGGGGGGATCGCGGCTTCGCAAAAACGACCAGGTTGTGGATTTTGCCGAGGAGTTGGCCTTTGAGCTGGCGAATGCGGGGGTGCCGACGCGGGCGGCGGGGCCGGGCCAATTGTCGGTGGCCCTGGCCCGGGGCGGCCACCGGGGTCGGGTTCACTTTCCGCAGCAGGCCTTCGGCGTGAGGCGCCCGGATGCCCGCAACCTCTACGGCGCGGACCGGGTTCACCTGGTGGCCGATCGGCTCACCCACAAGGTGCTGCTGACGGAAAACTCGCGGGCCCTGGTCGCCCTGCCGGGAGGTTTGGGAACGCTCGACGAGCTCTTCTCCATGCTGTGTCAGATCCAGACCCGCACGATCTCGGCTCGCAAGGTGGTGCTGATGGGCACCGACTTTTGGCAGCCCATCATGGACGGCATCAAGGCGGTGATGCTCGACGGGCCCCGCCAGACGATCAGTCCCGAGGACCTGGATCTGGTGACGCTCACCGATGATCCGGCGGAGGCGGCGAGGATCGCGCTTGCGCC
>CAYQBU010000362.1:0-1680 GCA_964415785.1 uncultured Bradymonadales bacterium | reverse complement strand
AGCCCTAATTCGGACGATCCGGATCAGGGGCGGCGCTCACCGCGGTTGCGGATCAACCCCTCTTGAGCCGTGGAGGCCACCAGGTTGCCCTGGCGGTCATAGATTCGGCCGCGGGCAAAGCCCCGTGCGCCGTGAGCCGAGGGGCTCTCGATGCAATACAAGAGCCAATCGTCGATGCGAAAGGGGCGGTGAAACCACATGGCATGGTCGATGGAGGCCACCTGCATGCCGGGAGTCAGCCAGGTCACGCCGTGGGGTCGAAGAGAGGCGACGAGGAATTTGAAGTCCGAGGCGTAGGCCAAGAGATAGCGATGCAGGGAGGGATCGTCTCCGACATCACCGGTCGCCTTGAGCCAATGCATGGTTCGGGGGTCTCCGACCTCTGGTGCGATGGGGTCGTTGACGGGATCGACCTCTCTCAACTCAAAGGAGCGCTCCGCCTCCGCTTGTTGGCGCATAAAGGCGGGTAGACGCTTGCCCATTTTCTGGAGTCGGCCGCGATCGGAAAGCAGTTCGTCGGGCTCCGGCGCCGAGGGAGCACTGGTCTGGTGCGAAAACCCGTCTTCCGTAATCTGAAAAGATGCCGACAGGTTGAAGATCGGGCGGCCATTCTGAATGGCGACGACTCGACGAGTGGTAAAGGAGCGCCCGTCGCGAATGCGGTCGACGTCATAGACGATAGGGCGGTCCACATCTCCCGGGCGTAGAAAATAGGCGTGCAACGAGTGGACATAACGATCATTATCGACGGTCTTGGCGGCTGCGGAAAGGGCCTGTCCGAGGACCTGACCGCCATAGACCTGACCCCACCCCAGGTCCTGACTTTCTCCGCGGAAGAGATTCTCCTCGATTTTTTCCAGGGACAGCAGGTCGACTAGTTCCTCGAACACCTTAGACATCATTCCTCCATAGCAATTCAGTGGTGACAAAAACTCGGGGGTATTCCAGGGCATTACCCTCGAAGACGGTATTACCTCGTCGATGTGGCGGGGCACAAACGCCCGATCGCTACTCGGTGGTCTCTCGGTCACCAAAGCGGGGGGGTTCATCGTGAAAGGACTGGAAGTGGATCGGTTGTGGCGACAGCGGACCATGAAGGCGCCGGGAGCCTTGGAACAGAGATGGGTTGGAGGGAGCCCCGATGGGGAGATATGCGGTCTCCGGGACGAGGGGCGCAAAGAGGCGTGGGTCTCCATCGTCGTCGAGGGCCTCCGTTGACCACCGATAGGGCTCATAACCCGGTTTTCTAAAGGTCAATACCAGGGGCGCATCAACGGTGGCTCGAATCTCTGTCGGGGTCTGACCGATGGGGCGTTCACCGATGTAGACGGTGGCTTCTCCGGGGTTGCTGGACAGCTCCAGGACTCTTGTATCGTCAGTTTTGGACCCGGTAATCCCGATGAATAGAGCGGCGGCCGCGATGACCAGGCCTAACGAGACCATGGCAAAGGCGGGCAGCGGTTTTGGATCGTCGTCGCGATGCTCTGGTGATGGGCTTGGAGCTGGGGAATCGTCAACATCGAGCGATGTCACCAGAGAGTTGGGTTTCGGCGTGGGCGTTTGAAGACGGCGGTGGCGGATAGTTGGGACGCGCTCGTCGGAGATCGTCAGCGGGCCCGGAAGGGTTTGAGACAGCGTCGGGGAAGGGGTGTGCTCGGCGGGCGGCTTCACGACATGGGG
>CAYQBU010000361.1:0-1683 GCA_964415785.1 uncultured Bradymonadales bacterium | reverse complement strand
CCAGGGCCGCGCCGCCGAGGGGCCCTTTCGTCCCATCAACTGCGGCGCCATCCCCTCCGACCTCATCGAGAGCGAGCTCTTCGGTCACACCAAGGGCGCCTTTACCGGCGCCTCGGAAAATAAAGACGGCCTCTTCGTCTCCGCTGCAAAGGGCACCGTCTTTCTCGACGAAGTCGGCGAACTCCCCGCCCAGGCTCAGGTCAAATTGCTTCGCGTCCTCCAGGAATCCAAAGTCCGCCCCGTCGGAGCCAGCCGTGAGGTCGGTATCGAGTGCCGCGTCATTGCCGCTACCAATCGCGATCTTCGCCAACAGGTCCAGGAGGGCGATTTCCGAGAGGATCTGTACTACCGACTGGGCGTCATCCCCATTGAGCTCCCGCCTCTTCGAAAGCGCGCCGGCGACATCAAACTCCTCCTGGAGCATTTCCTCGAGCGCTACGCCGAGGAGATCGGAAACCCCGTCCAGGGGATCAGCGCTGCCGCCATGGAGCTTCTCCAGGCCCATGACTATCCCGGCAATATACGAGAGCTACAAAATATCGTCGAGCGCGCCGTCACCCTGGAGACCGACGACCTCATCCAGCCCGAAACCCTTCCCCCCAACCTGCGCGACATCGAGCCATCTCCCCTTACCCCGGACTACCAACTCGGCGATGACGGCATCGATCTGGAGTCCCTGGTCGCCGAGTTGGAACAGGACTTGATAGAACAAGCTCTGGAGCGAAGCGATGGTAATAAAACCCGGGCTGCCGAACTATTGGGCATCTCCTTTCGCTCCCTTCGCTACCGCCTCGACAAATACGACCTCTAACCTCACGCCTACCAAGGAGTTTCCCCATGAAGATGCATCTCCAAGACCTCCCCTCTGCCTTTGAGTTTATTCGCAAGGATCGCCGCGGTCTGACCCTCGTGGAATTGATGATCGTCGTCGCTATCATCGGAGTCCTCGGCGCCATCGGCGGCATGTCCTATGTCAGCTATATCGACCGTGGCCACCTCACCCAGCTCCAGCAATATACCATGGACATCTCTCGTGCTCAGGAGAGCTATTTCTCCCGCAATCACGAGTACTTCGATCCCGGTGGCCACGACAGCGCCAACACCCGCTACGCCAATGGCAATAACGTCTGGGCACAACTGTTGGAGTTCGATGTGGAACTTCCCGATCACATCTGGGTGGAAGCCGAAGCCGGCGGCGAGAGCGATAGCTGTGGTACCGTCTGTGAGGACGGACCCGATCCCTCCGCAGACTCCGATTCCTGGTACGCCGTTCGCGCCGTCAATACGGATCTCGACGAGTATATGTTCTATAGCAATGCCCTGGACCAACCCATCGAGATCAATCGCTGAGCGCCTGACGCAAAACGTCACCTGACGTGACGTTTTGCGTCACCCTTTGCGCCCTTTTCGGTCAAAGTCCGGGAAAAAAACGACGCTTTCACGATCATTATCGTCTACATTCCAAGGCCACCCACCTTATTCAAAATAATTTGGATTTTTTCTCGCGCTGGCAACCTTCTTGCAATACTTTGTAACCGAAGACAACACAAACCCCTGAAGCAAGGAATGATATGCTCAGCAAAATCCGTAGCCAAAAAGGTTTCACCCTCGTCGAGCTGATGATCGTTGTCGCGATTATCGGTATCCTGGCCGCCATCGCCATCCCGGCCTTCGTCACCTATA
>CAYQBU010000360.1:0-1846 GCA_964415785.1 uncultured Bradymonadales bacterium | reverse complement strand
TCTGCCCCATCGATATCGTCGTGCAACGCGATATCGATGAGCAGCAGGTCGTAGGTCTTCTCCGCCGCCATCTCCAGCGCCTCCATGGGTGCGCTGGCCCAGTCCACGTCGTAATCCTCTTCCAGGGCCATCACCAAGAAGATACGCGTCTCCCGGTGGTCCTCGATGATCAATATCGAATCTTGTTGGGGGTCCTTGCCTGGCTCCGTCATCGTCGCCTCCTCTATCCGAGCTGTGTGCGATTTATTCGCCGTCTGCCGTCTTTTCCGCGGGCTCATGCTCCGGGATCACCACCTGAAAGGTCGTCCCCTCTCCCTTGGTGGAGTTGACCGCAATCGACCCATCCATCATCTGCACCAGATGATGGACCAGCGACAGGCCGAGCCCCGAGCCCTCGTAGGCTCGTCCCATCCCCACCGAGGCCTGCTTAAACTTCTCAAAGAGCTGGGGCAAAAAGGCGTCATCAATGCCGATCCCCTCGTCCTCCACGGTCAGGACCCCTTGATCTTTCTCGCGGCGAAATTCGACGCGCACCGCCTCTCCTCGCGAGCTGAATTTAATCGCGTTCTGGGTCAAGTTATAGATAATCCTGCTGAAAAATCCGGGGTCGATCCAAAACACCTCCTCCGATTCAGGCAGATGGCTGCTCAATATCACCCCTCTCTCGTTGGCCAATGGGCGAAGGATCTCGATGTCCTCCCGGATTTGCTTGCCGATATCGACGCCCTGATAATGGGGCGTCATCTCCCCGGCCTCCAGGCGCGAGATGTCGAGAACCGAATCCAGGGTTTGCTGCAGGCGGCGTCCGCTGGTCTGGATCAAGTCCACCATCTCCCGCTGCCGATCGGGCAGTGGCTTTCGGGCCAAGAGTTGAGAGACCCCGATAATACTCGTCAGGGGCGTGCGGATCTCGTGGCTCATATTCGCCAAAAAGGAGGCCCTCATCTCCGCCAGTCGCTCCGACTCCTCCCTGGCCTCCTTCAGCATCGCCTCATGCGCCTTATGCGACGAGATATCGCGGCTGATCGTGATCACCCTCGGCTCTTCGCCCACGGTGATCAGGCGTGAATTCATCTCCTCATCGACCAACTCCCCATGGCGCGTCCTCAGGCGCACCTCTTCGATCGCATCGCCCTCCTCTCGAAGCCTCTCCATATAGGACTCCAGGTCCACCGAAGAGCTGTCGATCACATCGTCCAGGGTCAGCTCTCTTAGCTCCGACTCGCTATACCCCAGGTGCTCACAGGCCGTCTTATTGACGTTGGAAAAGGTCATCATCTCGCCGTCGTCCACCTTGAACAGCCACAATATATCGCTGGCGCTGTCAAAGATGGTGCGAAAGAGCAACTCGCTCTCCTCCAGTTGCCTCTGGACCTCTCGACGCTTGGTGATATCAAAAAAGGTCAACACCGCCCCCGCGATGCGGTCATCGAGCGTCCGGTAGGGATGAATCCGGGCGATATAGCATTTGCCCTCTCGAGTCTGGACCTGGCGCTCGATGGGCTGAAGGCTGTCGTAGACCTTGCTTACATCCTCCATCAATCGGTCGTAATCCACCAATTGATGGGTAATGTGATTGAGGGGCCGGCCGACGTCGGAATTGAGGATATTGAAATACTCTCGAACGGGCTCCGTAAACCGCTTAATCTCCAGGGAGCGCCCCAAAAAGATCGTCCCGATCTCGGTGGAGGACATCAGGTTTCGAAGATCGCTATTGGCGTCGTCGAGCTCCATGATTTTGGCCGACAACTCATCGTTGACCGCCGTCAACTCCTCGTTGGTCGACTCCAGCTCCTCTTTGCTGGTCTCCAACTCCTCGGTCGTCGACTGCAACTCCTCGTTGATC
>CAYQBU010000359.1:0-1922 GCA_964415785.1 uncultured Bradymonadales bacterium | reverse complement strand
GAGTGAGATACAGGCATCTGGGCTCTGATGAGTCGCAGTAGGCGAGTCATGAATAATCCGGGTTAGGGGTGACAATATCTCACGAATCAAAGGGAATCGGTTTTGGTTTTAATCGTGAACCGGTGGAACAAAGCTCAATGATAGTCACCTAGGGTAAATGTCAATTCATCAGAGCCGCGGCCCGCTCATGCGGGTACGCCGTGCATTGGACACCAGGGGGAGTCGGTCGTTCTGTGCTCAGGGCGCGTCACGACGGCGCATGAATAATCCGGGGCAGGAACCCGATGAGCGGAGGGCTGCGCTCCGGTCGCCAAATTGGATCTGTACGGTGGTGGTCGGAGATTGCTAAGGTCGGGGCGATTCGTTGGTCACTTAGTTAAGCCCGGAGAATATCGTCATGGCAGATCTCTTTAATCCCTCGGAACAACACCAGGTGTTGAGGGAAATGGTCCGATCCTTCGCAGAAAAAGAGTTGGCGCCCCAGGCCGAGGAGTTCGACCGCAGCGAGGACTTTAATCTGGAGTTGTTTCGAAAGCTCGGCGAGTTGGGCCTTTTGGGCGTGACGGCGCCGCCGGAGAGCGGCGGATCAGCCATGGACGCCACGGCGGCCGTGATCGTCCATGAGGAGTTGGCGGCCATCGATCCCGGGTTTTGCCTGGCCTATTTGGCTCACTCCATGCTGTTCGTGAACAATCTGGCGGTCAACGGCTCAGAGGAGCAGCGCCAACGCTGGTTGCCCAAGGCCTGCTCGGGAGAAGCGGTGGGCGGGATGTGCATGAGCGAGCCCGGGGCGGGAACGGACGTGTTGGGCATGAGTGCGACGGCGGTTCCCGAAGAGGGCGGCTACCGACTCAATGGCCGCAAGATGTGGATCACCAATGGGGCGGTGGCAGACGACGAGTTGGGGGACCTCTTTTTGGTGTACGCGCGAACGGAGGCCGATAACCGCCAGGGTATATCGCTATTTTTGGTGGAGAAGGGGATGGAGGGGTTTTCACTGGGGCAAAAGTTGCGAGGCAAGTTGGGGATGCGCGCGTCGACGACGGCGGAATTGGTCTTTGAAGACGTGATGGTGCCGGAGAGTCATCTGGTGGGGACGGAGGGCAAAGCGGTGCAGAGCATGATGCGCAATCTGGAGATCGAGCGTTTGACCCTGGCGGCCATGAGTCTGGGGATTGCTCGACGCAGCATTGAGATCATGAATGGATACGCGCAGGAACGGGAGTCCTTTGGCAAGCCATTGAATCGTTTTGGACAGATTCAGCGCCATATTGCGGAGAGTTACGCCGAATTTATGGCCGGTCGAAGCTACGTCTATCAGGTGGCCCAGGAGTTGGGGCCGGAGGGAGCGGGAAGTCGAATCGACTCCGATGGGGTCAAGCTCTATTGCTCGACGATGGGCAAAGAGGTCGCCGATCGGGCCATTCAGGTGCTGGGCGGATATGGCTACGTGGCGGAGTATGAGGTGGAGCGATTGTGGCGCGATGCCAAATTACTCGAGATCGGAGGAGGGACGATCGAGGCGCACCAAAAGAATATCACTCGAGACCTGACTCAGGTCGACAAACTGCGATGAAGGCAGGTCCTCAGGCCGCGGATCGCGCGTCGAGGACGGCGTCGACGCCGCGGCGAATCAACTCGGCCCCGATGCCCTCCTCCTGGGCCCCCTCGGTGAGGATACGTCGCCACTTTCGGGCGCCCGGTTGGGCGTAGAAGAGTTGAAGCATGTGGCGGCTGATGTGGTGGATATTGATGTCGCGCTCCTGGACCCAGTGATCGATATATTCGAGCATGGCCAGGGCGACGTCGACGCGGGATGGGGGCGGCGATGGCTCGCCATAGAAGCGATGCTGGAGTTCGGCAAATAGAAAGGGGTTATTGTAGGCGGCGCGGCCGATCATGACGGCGTCGACGTGCTCCAG
>CAYQBU010000358.1:0-1936 GCA_964415785.1 uncultured Bradymonadales bacterium | reverse complement strand
GCAGACCGAGTCGTCGTCCTCCACCGTGCCATCACCGCAGAAGTTGACGGGGTCCGCCTGGCATTGACCGACCTCGACGTTGAGCTCAGCGCCTTCTCCGCAATAGCCCGTTCCGTCGGAGACGCACTCGCCGAGCACGGCGTCCTTGATCTCGCCCTCCGGGCATTCGTCGGGGCGCTCGTCGACGCACTCTCCCGAGTCCTCGTCGACCACCGTGCCCTCACCGCACTCCAGGGTCTCCACGTCGTCATCATCATCACCGCAGGCCATCAGGCCCGCCGCCAACAAACCGATGATTAAAAATCTCAGGCACTTTTTCATATCGCTTCCAACTCAGACCCATCGGTCTTTTTTGTGTAATTCGTGATATGTCCTCGCGGGACTCTCCTTCCAGAACGTCGCTCGTCAGTATGAAGGATCTGGCTTCGCTCCTCAATGGTCCTCTTCTGAACGCCTTCAACAATCGGGGGTTTTCACCACAAGATTTAGGTCCAAGCCCCCGACATTGAGCACCTCCACCCCAAGCGCCCCCTCTTCGCTTTCATGTGCTCAACTCCCACTCCATTTCAACCAAAAGGCCGGCGCTCCCCCGAAGGAAGCGCCGGCCTCATGCCAAGTGAAACATCAGCCCTCAATTAGAACTGGCAGACCAGATTCAATCCCCAGGAGTTGAGGGTTCCACCGCGGGTCGATGAGCTATTATCTCCGTATAGCGTCCACTCACCGCTTCCATTGACTCCTTCGAGTTCCGAAATTGGCTCCGCTCCGGTTCCATCGGGGTCGAGGTTGTCGTTGAAATTACCGACGATGAACCCCGGGTCGCCGCTAACGATCTCGCCGTCACCATTGGAGACCGCTGCTCCTTCGGCCCAGAGCGTTACCTCCGTTCCATCTGGGGCTTCCAATCGAAGCGTCAGCCATACACCGGGGAAGATGAAGTCCAGATCGATATCCATCGAAATCTCTTCAACCGAGGGGCAACTGGACACCGTCAGCGTGGACTCAAAGTCATCGCCGTCCGGGATATTCTGATCGGGAAAGATCTCTTCATTGATCTCTGAAATCTCCGACTCTTCCAGGGTAATCGTAAAATTACTCAGGTCGTCGATAGCCTTAATCGAGAGCACATAGTCGCCGGGTTCCACCAGTCCAAATGTGATTTCCTGGCCCTGAAAAGCGAGGTCCCCGTCGCTATCGTAGAGTCGGATATAGGCATCGCCCAGGGTGCCGCTTACGGCGATGCTGAGCAGGTCGTCATGGGACACATCGACTTCATAGTAGTGACGGGTTCCGGCCTCCAGCGTTCCATCGTAGTCAACCTGAACTTCGCTGCCGTCGACGCCGGCGATGGAGTCGGCCGTCCCTTCCAATATGTCGTAGGTCATATACTCGATGTCGTCGCCACTGGTATTGCGCAGCCGAAGCTCCACCGTCTGGTCCTCGTAGGCGTACCAGTAGACGCTTCGCGGGGGCTCGTCACTCGTCGACACGCCCACCGTATCTTCCACCAGTATGGTTCCACCGCTGTCGCGGATGCTCGCCGTCAGGTCGTGCTCGTCGAGGTTGAACTGATTGATGCCCACGTAGTCACCGGCCTCCAGCTCGTATTCGACGCTCAGGCTATCGCCATTGTCCAACAATTCGCCGGCCTCACTGGTCACATCGTACTCAAATGCCGTGCCCTGGGCCCGTCGATAGTCGTAGAGCATGTAGAACTCGTCGGCCGGCGGCTCGATGGGCTCCACTCCACCGTCTTCGATATCGATCTCCGTCTCCAGCGTCTCGGCGTCACTCCACAATTGAATCCGCCCCTCGCTATCTGGGGCATGCTGATTGAGGAATAGGGCCACGGCGTTGATGTCATCGGCGCCGGTCGCCAAGAAGAGGTTATCCCGTAGATGCCGAATATCTCCGCTCATCTCGCCGTCGGCGAGAT
>CAYQBU010000357.1:0-1962 GCA_964415785.1 uncultured Bradymonadales bacterium | reverse complement strand
TCACGACTGGCCAAGAGCTCATGGCGGGTGGCGTCTCTATCGGTCGCTGCGGGTGACCGATCATCGACCTCTCCGGCCATTGCGCCCGGGGATTTTTTTGTGGGTGAGTTGTCCCGAAGGGGGTCTCCCATCACTGATGGACGGCGAAGAATACGTCTGGAAATAGCCACCCCTTGGCAGGGCCGTCGAGGCGGGCCTGGCGAAAGGCGTCGCCGTCGTCGTAGTGGTCCTCGGCCAGTTGAACTTCGGCGGTATTCATCACCTCATGGATCAGGCCCGTGGGCAGTTTCCCGTCCGACGAAATGCGCAGCGATCGCTCGGTCCCGTCGTCGCTCAGGCCTCGAAGCAGGTTGTATAATTTGCGAAAATCATAGGCATTCAGGGCCTGGTCGTAGTACCGGGCGGCGCCGGCCTCGTCGCCCTCTCCGTGGGCCCGCCGGGCCTCTTGGAAGAGCGCATGGGGGTCGACCTCATCGTCGGTGAGGCAGACCGTCGGCCCCGAGGGGGCGCATCCGTCCACGGCGTCGAGCATCGAGCCAAATGCGCTCAGATAGAAGCCGTCGGCGCCGATGGTGATCGCCAGCTCCAGGGGCTCTGAGTCGTCGTCGCTCGCCTGGGGCGGCGCATCGGTCTCGTCATCCGGTCGAAGTCGGTCGTCGCCCACCCGGTAGGACGACTCGGCGATGTGGTCGAATCGAAAGCTATCGATCCCGTGGCCCGATTCGACGACCGTCAATAATGCCCGGATCACCGTGAGGTAGGGCACCAGCCCCTGGGCATGCATCACGTAGAGGTGTTCATCGCGATCGCCGTCGTGGCCATCGAGCTCCTCCTGGAGTGACGCCAGGGGCACCATGGCCTGATCGTCGCGGTCGTCGAGGTGGCCCGACGAGAGCGTCTCAATGAGGCGGCCGTCGAGCTCCATGGACGCCTGGTCGATGCGGATCTCCACCCGCCCCATGGCGGCCATATCGTCTACGGCGCCCTCCAGGGAGGACCCGTCAAACCCATTGAAGCCGTCGGCCATGCAGTCCTCAAACGCCCTGGAGCCTCGCTCCATCCACTCCTTGCTCTCCTCGTCGTAGGACGCGCTGCAATCGATGGTCAGCAACTGTTGCTGACACTCCTGAGTGGCTTCAAAGAAATCGAGGGAACACTTTTCGTGCTCTTCAGAGGCCCTCTCCATGCATCGGCGAACCTCGCCAAACTCCTCTTTTGAGCACTCCAATACGGACTCGATGCCCGCCGGCGGTGGGCTGTCCAGGGAGCGCAGCCCGTCGATGACACACTCGTCGAGGTCACCAATTCTGGACCGCATCGTCTGGGTCTCGTCGACGCATTCCTCGTGGAGTGTGGAGTCCTCGCCGACCCGTTGTTCCAGACAATCACAGGACAATTGGGAGTAGTCGGCCATCAACAGTGGTCGAGTGACCATCATCTCACTGAGGTCGTTATAAATCTCCTGGTCGGAGTCGGTGAATAGGGCCATGGCGACCAGCGAGAGAACCCCGACGCTGATCGCGAGGGCGGCGAAGAGGATGAGGTTTCGTTTCATCGGTGGACCTGATGGACTCAAGAAAGATGGTGGCAGAAGTAGAGCGATGGCCGGCCACCATAGCCTGTGTCGGGAGATTAGATAAGGTTGGGAAGATGGGGAGGCTCTCGTGGTGGGATCCGCCATCGAGCCACCCGATCGCAAACCCCATTCGCCCCATCCAACACTCGAGAATCTCCCCACAAGCGGAGCGCCGTGGGGAGACACCGGCGCCGAAGGCGACGGAGAGGGGCACGTCGCAAACCTCATTGACCATCGAGGCCACCCCATCTGCCCCTCCGACCGATTACTCGGCGGGGGCAAGGGCCCCTTTTTTAGTGAAGCATTCGGCCACCATAGCCCGGAGGAGAGGGGGGGCAATATATGTCGGTAGTGATGGGGATCCGTGCTTGAGAGCCCCCCGGGGA
>CAYQBU010000356.1:0-1971 GCA_964415785.1 uncultured Bradymonadales bacterium | reverse complement strand
GATGGCATCGCCGAGGTCGCGCTCGTAAATGAGGTGGGATGCGGCGAGTCCGATGGGAAAGAGGATCAGGAGCCACAGGGGGATATTCGCGCCGACGGCAGCGGTCAGGTAGGCGATGAGGCTCAAAAGGTAGAGGCAGAGGCTGTGCCAGATGTCGAGGCGGCGGCCGTCATTCATGGGCGAGCTCCGCATCGGCCGTCGAGAGCTGGGAGGGGTCGGGAAGGTCGAGGGCGTCAAAGGCGAAGCCGGGGTGGCCCTGACCGCTGGGGATGTGGCGCTGGAAGCCGACGTAGAAGGGCTCCCAGCCCGAAGAGGGGGTCATCGCTGGTGCCGGGGCATCGGGGGGAAGGGCTTGAATGGTGGCCAGGGTTTTGAGTTGGAGTAGGAGCTCAGACGGAGCGGCGTGCTCGGAGTTGGAGGTCAGGAGTCGAGTGTCGAAGCCGCGGCGCTGCAGCGACTGTAGGAGGCCGGCCAGATGGCGAAGACCCCACTCGAAGCGGCGCCGACTCGCCGGGGTGTCGCGATGGAGGCGGGTGTCGAAGATGAGGGCGATTTGACGGCGTTGTCGGGCCTCGGATTCGCGGATCACCGGCTCGCCCAGGCGGGCGGTGCTCTTCCAGTGGATGGCGCGGCGGTCCTCGCCGGGTCGATAGTCGCGGAGGCCGTAGAATTCATCGCCTCGTCCACGTCGGTCGGTGCTCTCGTCGCCGATGTGGTGGGCGATATCGCTGAGCCACTGACGGGCCGGGAGCGGAGCGGGCAAAACGGTGAGCTCGATGGGGTCGTCAAAGGTTCGGGTCTTTTCGAAGAAGCCAAAGGGAAAGCGCGTCTTGAGTTGAGGTCCAAAGAGTCGATAGAGCCCGCGGGTGGGCAGTTCGTAATGGGTGGGCAGCGGCGACTCGCTGTCGGCGTCGAAGCGAAGACGGTAGGAGGCGGCCAGGGGACGGCGCTCGTCGTCGGTCTGCTGACGCCAGAATTTCCACCAGGAGATGGATTCGGGCCCCACAACCGCCCCCTGGTCAAGCCCTTTGAGGACGCGTGGGTTTTGTTCGGAGACCTCGACGCTTAAGGCGGGCCAAGAGCCCTGGTTGTGGACCGTAAATTGGCCCGGGGCCGGTCGCCCGGCCTCCACGCGCCGCGGCAAACGGCGTCGAGGGCGGAGGTGGCGAATAACGGCCTCGCTGAGGATCCCGCTGGCGACGATGACCGACAGCATCATGCCGAGGAGCAAAAAGAGGAGGTTGTTGCCCGTGTTGATGGCACCAAATCCGACGGCGAGGGTCATGAGAAGGAAGAATTTGCCGGAGCGCCTCAACGACAGATGCCGCGGGGCCTTAAATCGGCTGGCCAGCGACGGCGAGGAGGCCGGGGCAGGGGAAGCAGAACTCATGAAATGGCCCGTCGGGGGGAAAGAAAGGAGTCCTCTGTATTGTGAACACTGAAAATTTCGTGGCAAGTCTCGGCCAGACTTCGAGCGGGCTCATCTGTCACAAAAGGTTGCAGCCCAGGAACCGGTCATCGGGAGCAGAAGAATAAATTGAGTAATCCCCGGGGTTCCGCCATAGTGGTGCTCCCGAACGATCAATCCAATCAATCAGGGAGATCGATGATGAAGATGTGGAGAGCAGCATTGGTATTGGTGGCAGCGCTGAGTCTGATGGCTTTTGGAGCGGTGGGATGTGGCGACGACGATGATGATAATGGAAGTGGCGGTAGCGGAGAAGTCTCTGAGTCGGATTTCATGGACTCCTGCATGATGTGGGCGGACCAGTGCATCGAAGACGAGGGAGAGGGGGATGATATGGATCGCGAGCAGTATTGCGATGTTTCGTATCAAAACACAGGAGCTCAGGGATCGGCCTGCCAGGCCGCCCATGTTGATTTTTACGAGTGCATGGCGCCGGCGGGATGCGAGGATGGTCAAGCATGCAGCGCCGAGATCGCGGCACAGACCCAAGCGTGTGAGTAATA
>CAYQBU010000355.1:0-1975 GCA_964415785.1 uncultured Bradymonadales bacterium | reverse complement strand
ATCGGCGAGGATTCCCTGGGGGCCTATGTGATCTCCATGGCGGAGACGGTCTCCGATGTATTGGTGGTGGAGCTATTTCTAAAGGAGGCCTTCGGGCGGCCGGCGATGCGGGTGGTGCCCCTCTTTGAGACCATCAGTGATCTGCGGGGCTGCGGCGAGGTGATGGGGCGCCTTCTGGATATCGACTGGTATCGCGAGCGGATCGACGGCGCCCAGGAGGTGATGATCGGCTACTCCGATTCCGCCAAAGACGGCGGTCGGTTGGCGGCGGCCTGGGAGCTCTATCAGGGACAGGAAAAGCTGGTGGAGGCATGCCATGCCCGTGATGTGAAGTTGACGCTCTTTCACGGCCGCGGAGGAAGCGTTGGCCGCGGTGGCGGTCCCACCTATCTGGCGATTTTGTCGCAACCGCCGGGATCGGTGGATGGCTCCCTTCGGGTCACGGAGCAGGGGGAGATGATCCAGTCCAAATTTGGCCTGCCGGGCATCGCCGGGCGAACGCTGGAGCTGTACTCGACGGCCACGCTGCGAGCGACGTTGACGCCGCCAACGGGGCCGGAGCCGGAGTGGCGAAAGCTGATGGACGATCTGGCGGATCGGGCCTGCGATGCCTATCGAGGCGTGGTGCGCAAAGAAGAAAATTTCGTGGAGTATTTTCGTTCGGCGACGCCGGAGACAGAATTAAATCAGCTCAATATCGGGAGTCGACCGGCGCGGCGCCAGACCGGCGGTGGGTTAGAGAGCCTGCGGGCCATTCCCTGGATCTTTGCCTGGACCCAGACACGTCTGTTGCTCCCGGCCTGGCTGGGCACCGGCGAAGCCCTGGCGGAGACCTTTGAGGCTTCCAAAAAGGAGGCACTCGTCGAGATGTATGCACAGTGGCCCTTCTTCCAGTCGACGATCGATCTCATCGAGATGGTGCTCGCCAAGGCGGTGATGCGCATCGCCACCCTCTACGACGAGGTGCTGGTCCCGGAGCGGCTCCAGCCGCTGGGCGAGGAGCTTCGCCAACGCTACAAAGAGACGGTAAAGCACCTGCTGGTGCTGACGGGGCATGACGAGCTTCTGGAGGACAATCAGGTCCTGCGGCGCTCCATCGATGTCAGAAACCCCTACGTCGATCCCATCAACCTGCTTCAGGTGGAGCTGTTGCGTCGGTGTCGCGGCGAAGAAGACCCCGGCGAGGCGCTCCAAAAGGCGCTTTTGACCACGATCAACGGCGTGGCGGCGGGTATGCGGAATACGGGGTGAAGAACCGCCGACTCTCGAAGGAGTTAGTAGGTTGGAATTGTGAAGTCGGTCGTGGGTGTTTAGCATATAGGCCTACCCACGTTGCCTATCGTCCAATGGAGCGAGCCTATGGCGTCAACCCCAGAACAACCCGAGAAACTCGACAAAACAAGGACTCGCGAGCATCCTGAGGGAGAGCAAGAGCGGGGAACCGATGGCGAAGAGACGACAAAGTCCTTCCAACAAGTGGCACGCCAGGTACGCCGTCGACGTCGTAAGCTCTTGGAGTCGTTAGCCAACAAATGATTGACAGCGCGCCTTGGCCTCGTCGCCCAGACCTCGATGAAAATGAGTACCTCGTTGGTCATCTACCCTACAGTCTCCGATGTTAAGGCTATCCACGACGAAGAAGTTGGAGAATCCGGGGGAATCCATGGGCTTCGCGACATCGAACTTTTGGAGTCAGCGGTGTTTCGGCCGCAGCAGACATTCCAAGGTGTTGACCTGTATCCCGATTTTTCCTCGAAAGCAGGTGCGCTCTTTGAATCGTTGATTTGTAACCATGCATTTGTCGATGGAAACAAGCGCACAGCGGTTGTGGCCACGGAGACATTTCTGGAACTCAATGGCGTAGAATTCGGGCCCACTGACGATGAATTCGAGCGGTTTACCCTGGGTGTGGCGCGAGGTGAGTACGAGACGGAAGAAATAGCTGCATGGTTTCGCAGTTTTACGGTGAGCAAAT
>CAYQBU010000354.1:0-2052 GCA_964415785.1 uncultured Bradymonadales bacterium | reverse complement strand
TCCTTGAATAATTTGCTGATCGAGCGGCCATCGTGAATTCGGTTGATCGCCTCGGCGAACATGGGCGCCACAGAGATCACCTCCACTTTGCCACTTGTCTGCTCTTCGGTCAGAGGCACCGTGTCGGTGACGATCACCTTCTCGATGAACGCGTCTTCGATTCGCTGGGCGGCGTTGGAGCTAAAGATGGGGTGGGTCGCTGTCGCCAGCACCCGCGTCGCCCCATGTTTCTTGAGAAACTCCGCCGCTTCACAGAGCGTGCCACCGCTGGCAATCTCGTCGTCGACAACCACCGCCGTCTTACCCTCCACATCACCGATCAGGCTTACGGCCCGGGGCTTTTCATCGTCTCCATCGCGACGCTTGTCGATGATCGCCATGGGCAGGTCGAGGCGGTTGGCGAAACTTCCCAGATCCTTGGCCTCCCCGGCGTCGGCCGCCACCAATACCCAGTCGCTGCGATCCTCACGCCGCAGGCGCTCACAGAGGGGACCGGCACCCAATAACTGGTCAACCGGCATCCGGAAAAAGCCCTGTGCCTGCGGAGAGTGCAGGTCCATGGTCAGCACCCGATCGGCGCCCGACGTCTTGAGCAGATCGGCCACCAACCGCGCGGCGATGGAAATCCTTGGTCGATCCTTCTTATCGCTTCGAATATAGGGGATATAGGGCATCACGGCCGTGATGCGAGACGCCGATGCCGAGCGCATGGCATCGATCATGATCAACAGCTCGAAGAGGTGTTCGTGCACTGGACTTGCCGAGGTTTGAATGACGAAGACATCGCATCCCCGTACATTTTCCTCCACCTGAACCAGCATATTTTCATTACTAAAATGAACGGTATGACTCTTTCCTGGCTCCACGCCGAGGTGATCGCAAACCGCTTTGGCAAATTCTGGATGACTGCTTCCCGAAAAAACCTTCAATTTCTCTTTCACCGCCAACTCCATACCACTTGAGGAAAGGGACCCGGTTACGCCTCCCCCCTTACAAAACTGCATAGAGTTGATCAACGTCACCGTCCTCTTCCCCCCCTTCCGCCTGGCTCAGATTCCAGCCAGGTAGCGCAGTCGCTTCCAGAGCTTTTTTCGCCCAAATCCCTTCGTCGATGAGTACAGGATCAACTGACCCGGATCAGTCTCGATATCTTTGGCCAATTCCCGTCGCCTTTGCTTTCGCTGATTGGGGCTGAACTTGTCGGCCTTCGTAAATACCAGCACCGGCTGCACCCCCAGATGGGGGGTGGCCATGATCAATTCAAAATCATCCTCCTCCACCCCGCGGCGAAGATCCATGACCACCACCAATGCCTTGAGCGTCGACCGTGACGACAGATACCCCTCGATCATAGGCCCCCAATCGTCTTTGACCTCCTCGGGTACCTTGGCAAAGCCGTAGCCCGGTAGGTCGACGGCGTAGAGCTCGTTATTGATATTGAAGAAATTGATCAATTGCGTGCGTCCGGGGCGCTTGCTGGTTTTGACCAGCTTTTTGCGCTGAACCAACGAGTTGATAAGACTTGATTTGCCCACGTTGCTCCGTCCCCCAAAGGCAATCTCGGGGCGGTCGGCCCGGGGATAGCCCTCGGGCTCAACGGCACTGGTGACAAATTCTGCGGTGTGAATCTTCCAGCTCATAGTGACCTCGACGTAAAATGTCGGCGTTCGATCGCCGAGTTAAAGAGGGACGCTTCCTCCGAGGAGGGCCCCATGGGCTGCTCCTATTCCAGCAGCGACGATCAGGTAACACAGGACCATGCCCGGGCCCAATGCCGACGCTGGCGAGACCTCATCGTCAGCGCCTCGCCATCCCATCAAAACAGCCCCCAGCCCCAGACTCAACGCCCCCACACCGAGCCACTCCATGGGGCCGAAGACTCCCAGACTTCCCTGAAAGATCCAGGTCAAGAGTTGGCCGCACACAAAGCCCGCCACGCCAAAGGCCAACCCCCACACCATCACGGTTCGTCGCTGAGCACCGATCGACATCTCGTCGCTCGCTTCCATCGCCTCACTCCCATGACGCCACTCCACGATAAGCATCGTCACC
>CAYQBU010000353.1:0-2082 GCA_964415785.1 uncultured Bradymonadales bacterium | reverse complement strand
CCCTGGGCATCGCCAGCGTCCTGGTGGTCACGGTGGTCCAGAAGCGCGGCCAGGTCGGCGTCCTGAGGGCCATGGGCACGCCCAGGCGGGCCATCCAGCGCGTCTTTCTCATCCAGGGGGGCTGCGTGGGCCTCGTGGGCTCCATCCTGGGCTCCCTGCTCGGCTACGCCCTGGCCCTGAGCTTCAATTATTTTGTCCGCGACGACACAGGAGAGCCCGTCTTTCCCATCGAGCCCTCGCCGACCATCATCGTCCTCGCCTTCTTATTGGCCACCGTCACCGGTGTGATCGCCGCTCTCGTGCCGGCCCGCAGCGCCGCCAGCCTGGATCCCGCCGAAGCGATCACCGACACCACCTGAGCGACTTCTGCCATGAGTGACCCCATCATTGAATTGGACCACCTGGTCCGCGAATACGGCGAGACGGTCAAGACTCGGGCCGTCGACGACGTCGACTTGCGCATCGACGCCGGTGAGTTCACCGCCCTGGTCGGCCCCTCGGGCTCCGGCAAGAGCACCCTCTTAAATCTGATGGGACTCCTCGATCGCCCCACCTCCGGAGAGGTCACCATCGAGGGCCGGCCCACCTCGTCTCTGGACGACGACGCCATCACCGCCCTTCGGGCCCATACCCTGGGCTTCATCTTCCAATTTCATCACCTCCTCACCGGCTTTAGCGCCCTGGAAAACGTGATGATGCCGGCAGCCGTCGACGTCGGTTCTTTTGACGACGCCATGCGCCGACGAGCCCACCGCCTGCTCAACGAAGTGGGCCTGGCCGACCACATCGACAAAGATATCCGGCATCTCTCCGGTGGCCAGCAACAGCGTGTTGCCGTCGCCCGGGCTCTGACCAATGAGCCTCAGATCGTCCTGGCCGACGAGCCCACGGGAAATCTCGACACCGCCACCAGCGACCAGGTCATGGACCTGCTCCGCGGGATCAACGCCGACCTCAACACCGCCTTTCTCATCGTCACCCACGACGACCACCTCGCCGAGTCCTGCGCTCGCTACCTTCGCCTCGTCGATGGCAAGCTCGTCGACGACCGCCCGGGCCGTAAATCCTCCAGATAGCCCTTGATATGGCGCTCTGCCCATGCGATCCGATAGCCCCTTCGCCGGCACCCCACCCGCCACCTGAGATCGCCATGCCATCTTCGACCTCTTTTGCTTCTCTCGACATCCCGGCCGCCCTCGACGATATCGCCGCCTTTCGCACCCGGCGATTGCGCCTGGTGGTCGCCATCGGCCTCTTGAGCCTTGTGGCGGTCGCCTTTGGCTCCTGGCATATCAGCTATGAGATCATCGGCGGCGACCAGGCGACCATCGCCTTATTGCCGACCTTTGCCTTTCTGGCCGGCATCGCCGTACTCATCACCGCCCTCGCCTTCTTGCTGGGGGTTCGAACCCCGATCCACCGCCGCTTCCAACCACTCATCTTGGGCCCTCTCTTCCAGGCCCTTTTCGACGACCACCGCGATGAATCGAGGCGCCAGCTCCAGCGCGAGCTATGGGAAAATAGCCAGCTCTTTGACGACGGGGCCAGCCAGAGAACGAATAACTATTTCCAGGCCTGCCGCCTCGATGATCTCACGATCGGCTGGTGCCAACTTCGCCTCGACCGCCCCCTGAGGGGGTCCGAAGACGAGCGCTTCGACGGCTGCTTTATGGTCGCCACCGCCGACGATTGCTTCTCCGACGCCATCCGCCCTCTCTTCGGACCGGGCGACGAAAAACCGGATTGGCTCGCCGACCTCCAACAGGGCCCCCCTGGATGCGACGACGTCGCCATTTCCTGTGGCGATGGCGCCCTCTACCTGGCGCTCAACACCCCTGTCCCCACCCCCGCGACCCACCCCCGCGACGACGACCCCACCGCCGAGGACTTCCAGACTTTTATGGAATGCCAGCGCTTCGCATTGACTATCCTCCAGAAGGCCCATCGCCGGGCCCTGGCCTGATCTACCCTTCGGCAACCGTCTATTTTGAGTTCCCCTGATGCGCTCCCTCCGAACACAGACCCGCGAGGTCACCCTCCTGGCCTGGCCCATCGTCATCGCCATGCTGTCCTATACGGCCA
>CAYQBU010000352.1:0-2136 GCA_964415785.1 uncultured Bradymonadales bacterium | reverse complement strand
GCCTTGACCGACGGCCAACCGGGCAGCGACGGCCTCGTCGTCGACCTCTTCCACGATCAGCCCCGATCATTCAGGGAGCCGACGAGCCTCGCGTTGCACCGCGTCTCGAAGCGCTCGCTTTGCATCGGGCACCATCTCCGCCACGCGCCGCCAGGTCTCGTCGATCACCTCCCCATACAGACCGGGTCGGACCTGCCTCGCCTCAGACTCCTCCAGGACTCTCCCAACCCTTTGCCAATCTCCCTGCTGGCCATGAGCTTCGGCCGCCGCGTCGTAGAAATAACCGATCAGAATATTGAACCCCTTCTCATCCGCCGCCCGGCGCACCTCCTCCAGCTGCTCCAGGGCCTTTTCCCCTCGCCCCCAACGGGCATAGGTTCGGCCCAACCAGCCCCGAATCGTCATCTCCCCCAGAAAATCTGCTCGTCTGGCATCCGCCAGGGCCTTCAGAAACAGCCGCTCCGCCCGTTGATAATCGCCCTTCTCCAGGGCGAAACATCCCATCAGCTCCCGCGCCGACATGACCCCGAAGAGATCATCCATCTCCCCAAACGACGCCTCCAACGCTATGGCCCGCTCTTCACCCTCTTCCCATCGATGCGTCCAAAACTCCAAAAACGCCTGGCGATACCCATTCCAGGCTCTAGAGATCGGGTCATCGCCCACCACCTCTGCCGCCCAATCGATAAATCGCTGGGCCCCTTCAAACCGACGGGAGTATAGCAATACGTCGGCATGGAGATGCAGCAACGTCATGTCATCCGTGGGCCGCCCCTCTCCATCCTGGTCAAATAGGCGATCCGCCACCTCCCGGGACTTCTCCAGCTCACCGGCAAATAGATAGCGCTGTGCCAACACATAGTCCAAAAATTCTCGGGCTTCTCCGCTCTCATCCAACTCCACCAGGTGTTCGGCCCTCTCCAGACAGCGCCCGGCGGCCCGAAAATCACAATTCTGAATATAATCCTGGGCGATCGACATCATCGCCCGAACCCGGTAAATCGCCGACAATCCTTCGCCCTGCTCCAGAATCGACTCCAGCCATATATTCATGGTCTCCGCGTCGCGAAGGGAGATGAAGTTGCCGGCCTTGATCATCATCTCGTAGGTCGCCTCCAGGTCCCCCGTCTCCTCCAGACAGCGCACGGCCCGAAAGATACTGGTCCGATCTCCCTTGTCTTCCAGGATTTTGGCCACGCTTCGCACCACTCGTTCATGCTCCTTTCGGGCCTTCAGATCCTCGTTCAAGGCCTGCCTCAATGGGAGTTCACAGAACACAAATCGCGACCCCTCATCGACCAGAAAGCCCTTCTTGCTGGCCATCTCGATCATTCTCTTCTCTGCTCCAACCCCCACCGACGCACAGGCCTCGACCCATATCTCCCTGTCCACGCTGACGCCCAGCACCGCCGCCACCGACAGGGCCTCCCTGGCCTCCTGAGCCTCTTCTCCATACAGATCTGCCAGACGGCTCAACCACAAACGCTGTGGCGATGGCGCCAACCCATCCGCTCCCACCCATCCATCGGCCTCGCTTCGCACCTCCCCCCGATCCAGCCAACTGGCCAGGATCTGGCGCCCAAAGCTCAGATCCCGGCCCACATGGTCGACCAACCGCTGGACTTCCGACGCTCTCAGGGGAAGCAACTGCTCCAGAACTCGACCCACCCTCGACGCCTCCAGGCGCTTGAGCACAAGCCGTTGAGATGAATCCCATTCCTCGAGTCGAGATCGAATCAGTGGCGAGCACCGCTCCTGGGCAAGAATGACCCAGAAGAGCATCGCCCGATCCCCATAGACCTCACGGCAATACTCCTGCAATTCCAGCACAAAGGGATCGACGACCACCCCATCTGCCACCACCAACACCGGCCTTTCCAGGCTCAACACCGCCAATAACGAGGCCACGCCCTCATGGATATGGTCGTACTCCTCGTTCAATTCCATATTCTCATCGCCCAACAACCCCTTCAAAAACTCTATCTGCGATGCCCTGATCTCAGGGGCTCTCAGCCGGGCCTGCTCCTCGACCTCCGTAGCATCGGCGCCGACGACATTGAAAAATCGCGCCACCCCAAGCCTCAGCGCCTCCTTCCAGTGACGCTCTTCGAAGTCCAGCTTCAACACCTGCACCTG
>CAYQBU010000351.1:0-2143 GCA_964415785.1 uncultured Bradymonadales bacterium | reverse complement strand
AGGTGGTGTGCGGAGATCGGTTTCAGCGTGGGAAGGAGTGAACGCGGACCGCGAAAGGAGGGAAAAGTGGACCCGTAAATCGCAGTTGAAACCCTCTAATAGACGATGATTGGGGAACCTCGATGGGCGGTGATCTTGGTGGGGGGGCCTCAATGGTCATCGCGGTATGCGGCGAAGGCGGCATTTGGCCTTTATGGGGGCCGAGGCATGGGCTAAACAGGGTCATCGAATCAAATTGAATACGACGAGGAGTGCCAAAGTGAGACATGTTCGCGAGTGGTCCATATTGATGGTCGCAATCATGGCTCTCGCAGGAGTCCACGGCGTGGGCTGCTCTACAGGGGAGAGCACGACGACGGACGATGAGATCGCCCAGGGCCAATCGGTGGGCGATGAGGCGGCCACCAGCGAGGCGGGGACGCTGCTATTTGAGGCGAACGTCGACGAGATCCGCCGCACACACTATGCCCATGACCACGTATATCAACAACTCGGCTGGACATGGGATCAGCACCTGGAGCGGTTGGAAGGTGAGTTCGAAGACGCAGAGACGAGTCGGGAGTTGGTGGTGGCCCTGACGAGGCTCAATAATAGCCTTCACAATCCGCATTGTCGGTTTCGCACGGGGATGCCGCAAAAGCAGCTCTATCCCGGGCTGACGGTGGGCATGGAGTGGGTCGATGATGAGCCCGTGTTTTTCGCCGAGGAGGTCTATGATTCGGAGCTCGAGGACCGGATCTCACCGGGCATGATCGTGGCGGCCATCGAGGACGTGGAGGCCGATGACTTCCTTCGGGAATTCGCGTTGTATAGCAACGCCAATAATCGCTTCGCGATGGCTGATGAGCTTAGTCGGATCTACTTCTCGAGACGTCATACGAATGAGACGCTCACCGAGGTCGGGGAGCGAGAAACCTGGACCTGGGAAGACCGGGATTCCCAGGAGCGCGTCGACGTCGAGATGGAGTGGAGGGTGTTCGAAGGCGAAACCAGGGGCGGCGGTGACGAGCAGTCGCCGGAGGCGAGTGAGTCAGAAATGGACGAGGAGCCCCAATGTTCGGGGGTGGCGAGCCGCCAGTATCCAGAGGGCTACGAACTCGTCGAGGTGGGCGAGAATTTTTGTCTCTATGCCTCAGACCATCCCGAATACCGTGCCTATCCTATTTTGCGGCACCACTCGTTTTGGTACGGCGGAGACGACGCCGCGGTGGAGGCTGACTATGAACTGCTAGAGGCCAGTCTCGATGCCATGTCGGCGTTGGAGGCGGTGATGATCGATCTGCGCGACAACGCCGGGGGCAATAACCCAAATACCTTCGTCGACTGGTGGACCACCGAGACCTATGTGGATCAATTGGTTCGCTATCGACTGGTCCCCGAATTTACCACGGCCCAGGACCTTGAGCAGACCAATTTATTCGGTCCTCATATCGGCCATTATCTGGAGTTCGTTGAGGAGATGGAGCCCACCGATGAGCTCAGTCCGCCGGTGGCCTTCTTCTGTCAGGAAGATACCTGCAAGTGGGACAATAGCTATAGCTCGGATCACCAGGTCACGGATCACCCCTTCGTGTTGTTGATTGGACCGCGGTGCGCAAGCTCCTGCGAGGCCTTTACCATGTTGCTTCATGAACATGATCTCACGACCACCGTCGGCGAGCCGATGAGCGCATCGAGTACGATTTTTCGCCATAATATCGCCGTCGAGCACCCCGAGACCAGGGAGCCGTTGGGAGAGTTGTGCGTCGGGTTTTCCGACGAGGTCAGCAGTGTGACTGGAGAGACCATTGAGGGTCGGCCCCTGGAGCCCGATGTGTACCTTCCCCGGCGCTTCGACAATCGCGAGCGCTATGATGAGTTGCTCATCGACGCTGGGATCGAGGCGCTGGAGCGCTGATTTTGCCTCACCCCAAGAGTACTTCTTCGCTTAGCTCAGGGCGCGTTACGACCTCTCATGAATAATCCGGGATAACCCGATCATGGCCTATTAGAGGTAAAAAAGGGGCGATCAAGGGGGGAGGTGTTTCGGAGAGCAGGTGGTGTTTGGAGTTCGGGTGTGGTGTGGGTATCAAATGGTCGCAACCCGGGATGGAGGGAAAAGTCGACCCGTAAATCGCAGTTGAAACCCTCTAATCGACGATGA
>CAYQBU010000350.1:0-2158 GCA_964415785.1 uncultured Bradymonadales bacterium | reverse complement strand
GGGTGTAGCTGTCAGTCTGGGCCTCCGGCGGAGCAAGTCCGCCGGGGGGCGGGTGAATAAAGATTTCAGGGGGAAGTGACCGTGGTGACGCCTTTGATGCCGTCGGCGACGGGGGCGATGGGGGCTCCGTTTTTGTATAGAGGGGCGACGAAATAGGTCGAAATTTGGTCGTCCGTCATGGCGTAGAGGTCGAAGTCACTCAGGACCAGATCTTTGACGCCCGGGAGCTGCCAGGTCGCGGATTCCGCAGGGGCCACGGGGTCGGTGATGTCGAATAGACGCACCCCGTGGTGCTCGTCGGCGACGAAGAGGCGGTGGCCTAAAACGGCGAGGCCACGGGGGCGATCGATGTTGCGGGTGGTGCGCAATTGGGGGTGGTGGGGTTGGCTGAGATCGATGACCTCGAGCCTGGAGTTACAGGTGCTTCGGGGGTGGTCGACGATGATCGTGCGGTAGGCGATGGCGCCTTCGACGACGACGGGATCGAAGTCGACAGGGCAGGATTGGCGGCGTTCGCCGAGGAGACGGGGGCCGTCGGGGATGGCGGTGGAGGCGGTGACGAGGGCGTCGCGGCCGGCGATGAGGAGCAGGTTGTCGTGGCGCTGGAGTGCCTCGGGGCCGTTGTCCAGGCCGACGACGTGGGTCAATTGGGGCCGTCGGGGCTCGGCGATATCAAAGGTGCTGAGCCAGCCGTGGTCGAGGGTGTCGTCGGCGCTCAAGACATAGAGGGTGGAGCCGATGACCATCATCTGGCTCAGGGAGCCGGCGCCGCCATCGCCGCCGCGGGGAGCGCTGTCTTGCTCCGGGGCGGCGGCTTCTTCTTGCACCTCGGCGGGTGCAGATTCCATGGCCCTCATGGGACGAGGGCTCCCGGGGGGTGGCGCCATGTCGTCTGTGGCACCCTGGCGGCCGAGGCGTCCCTGCAGTTGCCGTTGTCGGACGCGATGTGGCGGGGCCGATCGGGCGTTGCCGCGCTCGCAATAGGCCTCATCGACCGGAGAATTTCGCTGTTCCACGCGGTAGCAGGATCCGTCGGGGTGGCAAAATTGGTCGCGATGGGTGGAGACCGTCGGCGGTTGACCGCATTGGCCGAGGGATAGTTGACCCCGTTGGATGGCTCGGTATTCGTCAAAGGTCGGGGGTCGGTCGGGAATGGCGCTGAGGGTGGGGCGGCTGATCTGTGGAAGCACGCCGGAGAGCCGGTGAAGCTCTTCGGGGGTGCCTCGGTCCGAGATAGCGAGGACCACCAGATCCCGGGCTGATCCCAGGTCATTTTCCTCTTCCACCACGGCCGTTTGCTCGTCGATGACAAAGAATTCACGACCGCCGGCGCGGTCCATGGTGCCCTCCACATCGAAGGCGAAGCGCTGTGAGATATCGAGAGAGGTCAGCCCCTCTTGGTCGGTGGTCACGAAGAGGCGCTGCTGGTCGCGGTCGACGAAGAAGCGCTGGAATTGGCCGCGAAGTGAGGCCGGGTCGGCGGACATGGTCGGCGTCATCGAGGCGACGTCTCGGTCACTCAAGCTGATCTCCTGAGAGGAGAAGTCGACGGGGTGATTTCTCACAAAACGGGCCGCCTCGTCGCGGTCGCGCAGATCGTGGTCGCGGCTCGCCTTCCAGACGTCGTATTGGGCGTCCAGGCGCTCGACGTGGTCCGGGTCTCTGGCGAACCACCCGTCGGTGTGTGGATCGAGGCACTCGTAGTGCTCCTCGAAGGCGGCGCGCACCGAGCGGGCGGCGTCGACAGGGAGCTCGCAGGTATAGGAGTTATTCGAGGCGTCGGGCGGTGCCGGGGGCATTCGGGCATCGCCGTCGGGGGTGGCCAGCAACGAGAGGAGGACGGCGCCGGTGAGGGCGGCGCAGGCGAGTGCGGCAGAGGAGAGGGACGGGGTATCGGGGGATGAAGCGTGCATGGAGAACCTCGCGGAGAAGAAGAAGTCGAATTGCTTGAGCCGCCAATATGGGCGGCATGGGTCTTCTCAACGGCGAGGTCGTAAAAACGATCTAATTTAATTTTGATTTGGGGCGGTAGAGCATCGAGGTATGCGGCGAACCCCTCAAACACTGTGCTGTGATCGCAAGGGAGGTGGAGACTTGGACCCTTCCCACCGGATAAATCCGGTGGCTGAAGATGTATGCCTCCCGATGGTCGGCGTAG
>CAYQBU010000349.1:0-2158 GCA_964415785.1 uncultured Bradymonadales bacterium | reverse complement strand
ATACGCCGTCGTCGCCCCTGGATGATGGATCCTATACCTTTGAGTTTGAGGCCACAGACGCCGCCGGAAATAGCAGCGATGAGTCGGTGACCTTTGAGGTGGATACGGAAGCCCCGGATCTGGTGGTGACGAGTCCCACGGAAGGGCCGACCAACGACAATCGACCGGAGGCGTCGGGCACGAGTGAGCCAGGAGCGACCATCGAGATCGACACCGGAGATGGTGTGGAGACGGTGGAAGCCGACGACGATGGCAACTGGTCCTGGGAGCCCGACGAAGACCTGGACGACGGCGACTATACCTGGGAGATCACGGCCCGCGACGAGGCGGGTAACGAGACCAGCGAGAGCGTGGATTTCGAGGTGGACACCGAGCCGCCGATGGTCGCCATTCGGGTGCCCGAGGCCGACGAAGTACTCGGCGATCCCGTGGATATGATCGAAGGCGATGCCGAGCCAGAAGCCGCCATTGAGGTCGTGATCTACGACGAAGAGGGTGAGGAGCTGGAGACGGTGACCACCGAGGCCGACGAAGATGGCGAGTGGTTCGTGGAACTCGATGAAGAACTGGGCGATGGCCAATATACGGCCCAGGCTCAGGCCACGGACGCCGCCGGCAATACGGCCGAGTCGACCACGGATTTTGTGGTGGACACGACGGATCAACTGGTCATCACCGGTCCCGGCGATGGCGATCGCGTCCGCACCGGTCAGCCAACCCTGGAGGGGACGGCAGAGCCCGGCGAGGAGGTCATCATCGAGGTCGACGGCGAGCCCGTGGACACCGTGGTGGCCGACGAGGACGGCAATTGGAGTTGGACGCCCGACGAGCCCTACGACGATGGAGAAGTGACCATCGAGGTGAGCACGGATTCGCCCTCGGGCGACCGCCGTGACACGGTGACCTTCGACATCGATACATCAACCACTGATGTGGCCATCGACAGCCCCGAAGACGGAGCGCTGCTCAACGACAATCGCCCCACCATCTCGGGAACCGCCGAGCCCGGGGCGACGGTCACCATCTACGTCGACGACCAGGAGGTCGGTGAGACCACGGCCGACAGCAATGGTCAGTGGTCCTTTACGCCCGATGAGGCCATCGACGACGGCGAGCGCTTCATCACCGCCGAGGCCGACGACGACGACATCGTCACCGAGGATATCGTCGACATCACCATCGATACGGTGCCGCCCTCCCTGGTGGTGGAGCGACCGGAAGACCAGGAGGTCTTCGTAGAGGGCGATGAAATCGTCCTCGAAGGCCGAAGCGGCATCGATGCTGAGGTGGAGGTCTTCCTCAATGGTGAGTCGCTGGGCGAGGTCATGGTCGACGACGACGGTGACTTCATGCGGATGCTCCCCGACGACCTGGTCGAAGGGACCTATGAGCTTCGAACCACGGCCACCGACGAGGCGGGCAATGTCGCCGTCGATGAGCGCACCTTCTTCGTGGAGTTGGAGCCGGTACGAAGCCTCTCCGGTGGGACGGCCTGCGCCTCGACGAGCGGAGGCGGCACGGGCGTGCTCCTGCTTCTGGTCGGGATGTTGTTGATGGCCGTGCGACGCCGCCGCGACTGACGACTAAACATCGTCGACACACCAACCCCCTGTCGCCTCTGGTGGCAGGGGGTATTTTTTGGTGAGGTTGACTCGGCGGTCGGAGACCTTGCGGGATGGTTTCGGTGGTCATTGCGCCGCGGTTTTCTGTGATTAATTTGGGAGCGACGAGTAATGGTAGGGTGATCAAAGGAGTAGATGATGAGTAATGATGAGAAAGTAGTGGCTGCAGTGGTGGCGGGGCTTGCCGCGGCGGCGGCGGCCGACGTGGTGATGCATCGAGACAAGATCCAGCGCAGTATGGAGGGGCAAAAGCAGCACTATAAGACCAAGGACCGGAGCACGGCGGCGCGCCTGGCCCATGCGCTGGCCGCCCATACGGCGACCGGACGGGCCATGAATTGGGCCTTTGATCGTGTGGCCTCGCGGCGCCTCAAAGAATAGCGGCGAGGGATCGTCGGAAAATGGCTGGACACACACAGGGGTGGGTGACAGGTTTGTCATCATTCATATTGATATGAGATTCCATCTGGGCGAGGGAGTCCGATGAAATATACACCGATGCAGGCCGCCGCCTGGCTGGCCTTCTACGTCTTTTT
>CAYQBU010000348.1:0-2164 GCA_964415785.1 uncultured Bradymonadales bacterium | reverse complement strand
AATCCCCAGGGAATAGACGTCAGAGGCCGGGCCGACCTCGTCGGGGTTTTTGGTCTGTTCCGGGGCCATGTAGGCCGGCTCGCCGAGCGATTCTTCGTCGCCGGTGAGTTGGCGTTGCTGACGGGTGGCGGTGAGTTTGACGAGGCCGAAATCGCGGATCTTGATCATGTCCGGGCGATGGCCTGCGCGGGTGACGATGAGGTTGTCGGGGTGGAGGGTGCGGTGAACGATGCCCCGTTCGTGGGCCTCGGCCATGGCGGCTAAAAGATCACTCCACACGGCCAGGAGCCGATCAAGGGTCATCTCTGGATCGAGAGCCCACTCGGTGAGGGTGGGGCCCAGGGTCAGCTCGGTGACCAGGAAGGGGCGGCCCTCATCGTCGAGTCCAAAGTCGTGGAGGGTAATCGCATTGGGATGGGTCAACGAGGAGATGGCCCGGGCTTCGCGAGAGAAGCGCTCGCGAGCACGCGACGAGTGGCGCAGGTCGTGGTCCAAGATCTTGAGGGCGACGCGACGTCGCACCGGCAGTTGAAGGGCTTCAAAGAGTGTGGCCAGGCGGGTGTGAGCGATGATCCTCAGAGGGATAAATCGGTCGGCAAAGCGGGTGCCCAGACGCGGCTCGGCGGCGACGTCATTGAGCGAGGTGTCGGGGATAAAATAGTGGTCGTCGCGCGGACAGGCCCCCCCGAGATCTTCGGATCGGTTATGGCACTTAGGGCAAATGGGCATGAAGCGGGCTCGTCGAGGCTGCAGTCGAGGGACCGTGGGGAGCAAACGCCGAATAAGGGGAAGAAAAGTCGTTGACGAGGATACCAGCGAGGAGGGGCTAAAGACAACCGACGAACCCCGGGGTGGAGGGACTCAGGCATTGACTGAACCGGCGATGAGTGATGAGTTTGCCGGCGGTGGATTAACCGATGAGATCGGTAGTCAAGCGAGGACAGAGCAGATGAGCGAACGAGAAAATGAAAGGGATGAAGCGACGGTGGACAATTCGGAGCCTCGAGGGCTCTATGAAAAGCTCAAGACCAATGACGACGGGTGGGAGTTGTGGGCCCAACTGGGCGTGCTGATGCTGGGGCTACAGGTGGTGGCTTATATCGTCGCCTTTGCCCGGCTGGGCCATGCCAGCGTGCTGGTCCACTCCTCGGTGATCTCACTATTGGGACTGGCGACGATGCCGCTGATGTTCTGGGGGCTGATAAGAGCGCTCTTTCAGCCGCCGGTGTGGCGGTGGTCGCGGACGGTGGGCTTTGGATGCCTACTCGTGGTCGGGGTGTTGGGCAATACGTCGTTTTTCCCGGCGCCGGTGTCGACGGGAGATTGGCAATCGGAGCATGAGTACCGCCTTCCCTTTGATGGGACCTGGATGACGATGGCCGGGGGAGACGAGCGGGCGAAGAACTATCACTTGACGACGATGGCCTATCGATGGGCCTACGATTTTGCTCCCCTGGTCGATGGCAATCGCTACGAGGGAAGCGGGGAGTCCCTCGAGGATCACCATTGCTATGGGATGGTCGTCAGAGCGCCGGTGGCCGGAGAGGTAGTGCAGGTGTTGGGAGGCGAGCCCGATCAGAGGCCTGGGGAATACGAACCCAATGAGATTCTGGGCAATCACGTCGTGATCCGCGTCGACGAAGGGGAGTACCTCTTTATGGCCCATTTGAAGCAGCACTCGTTGGAGGTGGGGTCGAGCGATGAAGTGGAGGCAGGAGATATCGTGGGTAGATGCGGAAATTCGGGTCGTACGGAAACACCCCATCTTCACGTGCATCTTCAAAATAGCCTTCAATTTCCAATGGCGGAGAGCTTGCCGCTGAGATTCCACGACTATCTGGCTGATGGAGAAGTGGTGGAGGAAGGGATGCCCCGGGGGACAGAAAACTACGGAACAGATGTAGGCGAAATCGTGGAAAATCGCGTTTCCTGGGAGGAGTTTCTGGGCGAGGCGAATGAGGGGCCATGAAGCCGCGAGAGGTAGATAATCCGCCCAATCCCTGGGCCTCCCATCATGTGGAGTGGTTGGGCGAGGTGCCGACCACAGAGCTCAAGGTCTATGAAGAAGAAGCGCGGACCATTTTGAGCGAGAACCAAAGCCCGGATTTACCCTTTCGCTACGGCCTCAATCCCTATCGTGGCTGCTTTCATGGCTGCATCTATT
>CAYQBU010000347.1:0-2183 GCA_964415785.1 uncultured Bradymonadales bacterium | reverse complement strand
CGCCGGCAATACGTCTTGTAAATTGGAATGACGTGGGATCATCGAATAGGTTGGAGGCCACTAGAGATAATAGACCCCGCGAGTGCTGTGGGTGCATTGAATTTGAGGAGAGCGGTGATGCGTAGATGGTCCTTGCAACTGATGTGCGCGCTGATTCTTTCTGGGGTGGCTCTTGGCTGCTCTGACGACGGCGCCGACAGATCTAATGGCGGCGATAACGGGGGCACTTCCAACCAGGAGACGCCGGCCAATCAAAATGGCGATGGACCCGAGCGCCCCAGTGGCGAGGTCGATGAGGTGTGGCAGGGCGAGGCCCTGGATGTCGATGAGGCCCGGGCGACGCAAGCCCGCGATGCCTATGAAGCGCTGGACAAAGACGAGCTCCAGGAGGGCTATTCGCCCCAGGAGCTCTACGACGTGTTCAACGAGTTTTCACTGACCCATTTTGGTCCCGCCAATCAACCATTGATCGAGGCCTATACCGGGGAGGTGCTGGACTTTATCCCCGACGGGCATTGGCGCCATATATCGATGAATTCGGCGGCCCTGGCCTTCGAGACTACCCATCCGGTCCGGGGCCATGTGGAGTATGGGCCCGCGGAGGATGCCTTGAATCAGAGCACCGAGGACAGCGAGCGCTATTTCTATAATCAACTCCATCACCTGCGCGATCTGGATCCCGATACGACCTATTATTACCGGCTGGTCGCCAAAGGAGACGATGGGGAGACCATCGCCTCTGACGTGCGGAGTTTCCAGACCGCCAGCGGCGACGATTGGGTGGCCCTCCCCGGCGACCTGGAGGGGCCGCCCTACGTGCTCGAGGAGTCGGAGACCACTTACGTGGTGACCGAGGATATCGAGGCCAGTCGAACGGCCCTTATCGTCGACAATGGGGTCACCGATGTGACGGTGGACCTCAATGGGCACACCATCGTCCACGGCGCCAGCGAGATCGATGGGGCCGACGGCACGGTCGCCGACTCGGCGAGTGGGCTATTTGCCCGCTCATCGTCGATCTCCTCGCTCACGGTGCTCAATGGGCATTTCGTGGAAGGAGAAGACGCCATCCGCGGGGGCCACTACAACGGCGGGCTCAACGCCGTCTACCTCGGCGGGGTCGCCGATGTGGAGTTGGCGGGGCTGACCATCGATTACCATGCCATCGAGACCCAGGGCCTGCATCTTCGCTACCTCGATGCGCCGGTGCGGATTCACCACAATCGCTTTACCGATCGCGGCTACGACGTCGATGATCGCCACGGCATCGGCGGCGGGCGGGCCCTCTATCTGGTGGGCACCGACGCCGAAGAGGGCGATGCGGTGGAACTCCACCACAACCTGATCGCCCGCACACGTCAGGTGGGCATGTCCAGCGCCCCCGTGGTGCGCGACAACGAGGTTTACGTCGATAGCTGGTCGACCAACTCCTTCGCCCTGCAGCCGGAGTCCAATGCAGTGATGGAGCGAAATAAGGTGATGATGAGCGGCTACAATCCCTACGGCTTCGGATGGGCCGAAGAAGACCTGTTGGTAGAGGACAACCTTGTGCAGATGGAAGGCGTGGCCACCGGGGAGCGCCGCTATTTCGAGGACTTTGGCGAACAAGACGCCATGGCCGCCTTCCGGATCACCAACTACGGCGACGGCGGCCAGGAGCGCTCCAATCTGACCTACCGCGACAACGTCGTGCTCGGCCGCGCCCGCGGTGGCGGCATCATGCGGGGCACCATGTTCTATACGGACCACACCATCGACAATACGGTCTTCGAGGGTGGGTTCATCGACGTCACCGCCGAAGACGACACCCTCGACACCTCGTCGGTAGTCGGCCAGGGCGTCTTCGGAAATCGCGACCAGGGCCACCTGCCCGCTTATTACCGCGACGGGCTCTACGCCTCCAATATCGCCAATGTCCGCTTTGGTGACGCCTACGGCCGCGGCGACCGCCACAACTTTGAGCGTCCCACCTTCGTGCGCCGCGGCGACCATCCGGACTACGCCACCTTCGTCTTCGATAAGGGCTTTTATAGCGAGCACCACGAAATCGTCGATCCCACCTTCGAGGACGGCGCGAGCTACGACAACGTCTGGTGGCGCCGCACGGGCGCCACGAGCCACTACAGCATCGTCTGGACGCTGGAGGTGGAGGGCGAGGCCGGCGCCGAGTTGGTCATCGAAGA
>CAYQBU010000346.1:0-2184 GCA_964415785.1 uncultured Bradymonadales bacterium | reverse complement strand
ACTTCCCCCTCGGCCTGGGCTCGACAAATGCTTTCCACACTCCCGCCGTAGGGGCGGTTGCCGAATAGCATTTCGTAGAGCATGACCCCCATCGAGTAGTAATCGACGCGATGATCATAATCTCCCGTTAACTGCTCGGGAGCCATATAGGCCGGCGACCCATATTGGGAGCGCAGGGCATCACCTTTTCGCCACCTGGCCGACAACCCAAAATCACAGATCTTGACCGCCGTCGGCCAATCGGGCCCCTCCAACAAGATATTCTCCGGCTTCAGATCCCGGTGCACCACCCGTTGGCGATGGGCAAACCCGATCCCCTCACCGATCTGCTGGATCACCTCCAGGGCCACCCGGGGACCTACACGGGGATGACGCACCAGAAAATCGCGAAGACTTCCACCACCGACGTACTCGTAGGCGATATATCTTCGCCCTCTCAAATAGCCGAAGCCATGGGTCTGAACGATGCGTCGGTGGCTTTCGGAAAACAGAAGTCCCAGCTCCCGCAGATAGCCGCTTTCAGCCCCCCCTTCGTTGAATAACTTGATGGCCACCGTCTCCCCGCGCTCCATATCGGTGGCCCGATAGACGCGTCCAAAGGCTCCATAGCCGATCTTGGCATCGACCCGGTAGCGTCCATCGAGCACCTCATCGACGTCCGGCGCTTCTTTTGTCGCTGGCATGGTCACGTCCTGATCGCCTCGATAATGGCCTCTGCCGAGCCTCCATCGAGGCGCTCCTGGCGACCCGCCTCAATATACTCCTCGCGGGCAATCGCAAATCGACAGGACTCATGACCGCCGGCCTCACAGGCCACCTCGATGGCCTGTAGCTCCTCTCCGGTCAGCGCCGAAAAAACCTTGCCCATCAGCCCCGCAAAGATCTCGCACACGTGCTCACTGTCGATCTCGCCCTTCAACAACCGGGCGAGCACCGAGTCCTTGAGCTCCATCTGCAAGATCCCCTCGTCCTCCAGCTCAAAATCAAAGATCAACTCCCCCCACCCATAAAAGCGAAAGGCCTCTTCCAGCCACACCTTGAAATAGGGAAATTGCACCTCCTCGATCTTCAGCCCGTAGTAATGGCCCCACTCCAGACGCCAATACTTCAACAGCCGCTCGCCCCACTTGCGTCCGCAGGTGTGGGCCACGATCGGCCAGGCATGGCCCGTTTCGTACTCGATGGAGCGATGCAGTCCCTGGATCAACTCCTCGGGCAGCAACACCACTCGCTGGGATTTGTCCGTGCTCAAGGTTCCCAATTCAGGGTGTCCCTCCAGATAATCCTCGCGGTGAAAGTAGGGGCGAAGGTGGGGGACCACATCGGTCGTCGCTATGGCGCTCATGTTTTTCTCTGTCTATAGGGGTCGAAACCAATCACAAATCGGCACTGCGCTCCATCACTCCTGGAGCGATTCCTTCGTCAAGATGCGATGCGTCTCCTTGAGGTAGGGGGCCAGCAACTTCACGTAGCCCGGCGACAGATGGGCCTCCACCCGCCTGGGAAGGGCTCGGTAGGCGGTGTCCAGGATGGGACCCATCTGGAAGGCCTGGAGGATAGAGCGCATCCAGTACAGCAATTTGTCGCGAAGAAACTCCATATCGTCGCGCACCATCGCCATCGTGCAGTAGCGAAGCACGAGCGTGATATCTCGAATCGTGTTCTGGCGTGCGTTAGACCATTTGGTTTCCACCTCCGGGTGCTTTCGCCACACGGCCTCAACCGTCTCCTCGACGATCGCCTTTTCCTTGGAACGCACGGCCTCCATCGCCTCCAGGCGCCCACTCAGAGTCGACGCGTAGCGATTCAACACCGCCGCCTCCTGATCCTCCAGATAACGGCCTTCAGCTTCCGAAAATATACTCTTGATCTCTGTATTCATCTCTATCTCCTTGGGCGTTAGCCCGGGTTGTTGCTCACCAATTGGCGTTCGAGAAAAAACTGTCCACCGTCATATCGTTCTGGCTCTCCACCGAATCGTCGGGCTCCACTGGCCTCTGCCTGGTCGCTTGTCGCCCCCAGTTGATCGCCTGGAGGCGCTGCGCCACCGTCCAATTCGAGTCCGGTGCAGACGGCCTCGATGGCATCGCATCCTCCACCGGACTTCGGTCCCAATTGACCGCCCGCAACCGCTTGCCCGTGGTCATTCCCTCCCGGGGAGTCAGATCTGGCGCCAGTGACCCC
>CAYQBU010000345.1:0-2203 GCA_964415785.1 uncultured Bradymonadales bacterium | reverse complement strand
CGCCGTGGGGAGACACCGGCGCCCCAGGCGACGGAGAGGGGCACGTCGCAAACCCCCAACCTCATTGCCCGCCGCCACCATTTGTGAAATAATGCGATCAAATAAACAACCCGGCGTCTTCGGGGGAACCACTCGTGACCGGAAGATCGCCACCCTCTTTGCTGAGCGGGCCCTTCCGATGACGTATCTATTGCGATCGCATTATTCGTATTGGCTGCTGATGGGCCTTCTTTTGGCCGCCACCGGCTGTGCCTCCGCACCCACCAGCGCCGATAGCCCGGAGGCAATCGCCGCCCTCGACGCGGCCTGGACCGTCCCCCACGATGAGATCTGCACCATCGACGTCGGCGATGATGTCAGAGAGGAGTTCGGCCCGCCTAAAACCGGCATGCCCGGGTTCTGGCCCCTGGTCTATGTCAGCGACCAGATGCCGGCCGACGACGAGATCGCCGACTGGTACGATGAGTTATGCGACGCGGGAGATGGAGCAGCCTGTACCCTCCGGGCTCTCCTGGAGTTCTTTCCCGCAGAAGCCGAGGGAAGCCGCGACGGCGACCCCCACGCCGTGGCCGACCATCTCGGCGTAGCCTGCGGCGAGTTAGGGTTTGGACCCGCCTGTCCCCTCCTCGTCGAATACACCCAGGATCACATCTCCGACGAGGAGTTGGGAGACCTTAGTCGAGGTGACATGGCGTTCCATCTTCTCTGGGCGGGGTGTGCCTTTGGCGATGGCATCAGTTGTTACCTCTTGTCCGATGGGTTCGATACCGAAGAAGCCAATGCCGAATACCGCGGCCTTCGCGACTTCGTCTTGTCTCGGGCCTGTCATCAAGACCACGCCGGATCCTGCTTTCGCCTCGGATGGACGGCCCTCCAGGAACGGGATGACCTGCCCTGCGCCTTGGCCACCATGCGCGCCGGCTGTGAAAAGGGCAGCCAGCAGTCGTGCGCTCAAGTCGAGAACATCACCGGCCAGATCTGCGATCAATCCGATGCTCAGGCCCCGGTCTTCTGCGATGGAGACGCCGACGAGCTCCTCGATGATTCGAGACCTCCCATGCTGGCCTGGCACACCGAATATATCGAGCGCTGCGACGACGGCGACCACTTTGCCTGCCACGTGGCGGGTCGAGCGCTCTTTTCTGGCGACGATGGCCACTACGACCTCTCTGAAAGCTCCCGGCTACTGGCCAAGACTTGCAGCGGCGACCAGCCCTTCGATTGCGGTGTCGCCGCCGGCGCCACCATGAGTCTTTACGACCCTGACGACGGCATCCACCACTTGCAGCAAGGCTTTGCCTTCGCCAAGCAGGGCTGCCTCGGCGGTGACCGCCCAAGCTGCGACCTAGCCGTGGACCTCCTCTTTTCCGGGAGAGCAGGCATCTCCAATGTCATCGAGATCGACGAGGACTCGGAGCACCAAATCGCCGCCAAGTCTTGTCAGATGGGCATCGAGACGGCCTGCATGACCCTCGTGGGCCGACTGGGCCAAGACCTCGATGACGAGGACCGTCGCGACTACGCCCAGCGATTTGGCGACAACTGCAAGGATCCCTCCTCCTTAGAGGACGGCTCCGAAGAGGAGATCGACTCCATCGGCCTCGCCTGCATGATCGCAGCCATCGCCCTCGACGGTCTCGACACCCCTGATAGCGAGGATGAAGACGAACTGGAACACTATATGACCACCGCCTGCGACGCCGGTGTCACCTGGACGTGCCTCGAGGACGCCGATGCCGACGAGGTGGCACTCCAAGAGCTGATGCCCTCCGGCGGCCTCAATGGCTACACTCCCAACGGCCAGCCTCGCCCCATGCCCGACACCGACTGCATCGACCCCGCCGATCAGCCCACGGATATCGAGTGCAGCTCCCATGGCGGCCAGCGACTGAGCTCCGAGGAGTGGGGCGGCCGCTACGGCTGCGGCATCACGGACATCACCGAGCTGGAGACCTCTCCGGAGCAACCCGTCGAGGTCTGCCGGCTCGAGGGACAACACCAATTCCTGTCCCAGTTGACCTGCGCCGACGGCTCCTCGCCCTATTCCGGCCCCCGCGAGATCAAGGAATCCCGCGCTGGCAATATCGGCGAAGCCGGCCGCTGCGACGAGGTCGTCGACCTCTACGAGGTCCCCTGCCCGGAAGGCACCTACGAGGTCTACGTCGATTTGTACTTCTGCCCCGAGTAATTGTCTTGGCTGGCT
>CAYQBU010000344.1:0-2205 GCA_964415785.1 uncultured Bradymonadales bacterium | reverse complement strand
GGGCGCGTGGGGTAGCAGCCAGTCTGGGCCTCCAGCGGCCGAGGCCGCTGGGGGGCGGTGGTTGGGTGATCATCGAGAGGCAATGAAGGCATCCGGTAGCAACCACCGAAGATCATCGAAGGCAACCGGTCATGGAGGCAGGGGACGGGGAAAACCCAGGGAGGTGTAGGCGAAGATAGAGAAGGGAACGACCCCGGTGAGCTGGCTCACCGGTGAGAAAGACTGGCAGCTAGCGATGGGGTGACCCCGAAGGACCCGCGCCGCCAGGGCGCCGGGGGCTGGGGGCGGGCGCGTGGGGTAGCAGCCGGTCTGGGCCTCCAGCGGCCGAGGCCGCTGGGGGGCGGTGGTTGGGTGATCATCGAGAGGCAATGAAGGCATCCGGTAGCAACCACCGAAGATCATCGAAGGCAACCGGTCATGGAGGCAGGGGACGGGGAAAACCCAGGGAGGTGTAGGCGAAGATAGAGAAGGGAACGACCCCGGTGAGCTGGCTCACCGGTGAGAAAGACTGGCAGCTAGCGATGGGGTGACCCCGGTGAGCGACGGGTGGGGGCGGCGCGGATCTCCCAGACGACGGTCGGCCGGGGAGATCGAGGTGGTGCGGGTGGCTTCGGTGTGGCTGAGAGGTACGCGAAGAGCCCCTCTCCGGCGCCGGGGGCGCCGGTGTCTCCCCGTCTGGGACGGGGAGAACCATGAGGCTTCGATGGAACTTTTAAGGTGGGCGAGCAGGTGGCGGAGCTCCGTGGTTCGGTGGCCTGAGCGAGAAGGGAACGACCCCGGTGAGAAAGGCTGGCGATTCAACAGACAACCCGGGTGGTCTGCAAATCACTTTGCCATTACGATACGTGCACAAGCGTGGGCATGGCTAAATTGGCGTGATGAGCAGGGAGGTTGACCGTGAAATTGCAGGTGCCGGGGCCGGACGAGGAACAACAGGTCGATCCGTCGGAGCTATCGCTCGAGTTGGTGGTGGGGTTGGCGATCGCCGTGGTGCTGGCAGCCTTTGGGTGGGTGGTGTTGATCCATGACGACGATGGGCTGGACGAGGACGAGGCGGCCTACGCGCATATCGAGGATCCGGAGGAGCGCGAGCGGGTTCGGGATCGGGAGCAATTGGAGCGGATGCTGGAGCGGGGGCGGGCGGCCGGCCACGATTGGAGAGAGGACACGGCGTTGGCGGCGCGGGCCATGGAGGTGGGGCCGCGGGAGGCGGCGGAGGTGGTGTGCATGAGCCTTTCGGGGGAGCAAGGCATCGAGTCCTGGGCGGCGGAGGTGCGGGCGGCGATGGCGACGGCCCTGGAGGAGCGCAGCTCATCGGCGCCCTGGACCTGTGCGATGATGATGTATTTCGACGGGGAATTGGAGGCCAGTGCGACCCTGGAGGAGCAGGCCAATGCGATGTGGGATCAGGCCCGGGCGCTGGAGTCGGGGAGCGGGCCGATCATGGCGTCGGTGCTGGAGCGATTTATAGAGGTCGATCTGTTTTTGGAGCGCCAGGATTTTGGTCGGTGGGCGCGACGCTGCGCCCTGGAGTTTGACTACGAGGCGGGGCCGATGTGCCGGCGCCTATTGCAGCGCCAGGGCCCGGTGCAGGGGCGAGATATGCTGGAGGCGATCATCATCCACCTGGAGCGCGACGAGCCAGATCTGGAGGATATGCAGCGAGTAGCGCGGGCGCTGGGGGCGCTGGTGGAGCACGGGCAGCCGCCGCAGTGGGAGGTTCGGGAGACAGAGGCGATGCCGGATTACGACGTGGATTTTCGCTTTGGGTCGCTGTACTACCTGTGCCGGCTGATGAATTCGCCGGCAGAAGAGGTGCAGCGGGCGTCGGTTCGGGAGCTGGGGACGCTGTCGGGGATCGGGGGAAGTGCCACGAATCGCAATCTGCACTATCGGTGGCGGGCGACGTGTCGAAGCGTGTTCAACGACGAGGGAGATCCCCGGAAGGCGACGCCGCTTCTGGGGGTGATGACGGAAGAGGATAACGAGGAGAGCGTCGACTATGGGATGTCGGCGCTGCTCGATGTCGGGCGATGCGAGGAGTGGGAGGGAACGCCGGTGTGGTATTGCGGGGCCCGAGCCTTTCAGGGCAGCGGCGAGCGCCTGCGGCGCTATATGGGCGACGCCTTTGCGCGCACGGCCTACGTGGATTGGTACGAGCCCGAGGAGCTCGAAGAAGCGCTCGAGGATTACGAGGAGATCCAG
>CAYQBU010000343.1:0-2212 GCA_964415785.1 uncultured Bradymonadales bacterium | reverse complement strand
AAAGGAGGCGGTGTCGCTTCGGTCGGCGACAATGGCGTAGGCCTCCAGTGCCGGCTGCCAGCGCTGGTAGGTCTCGTAGAGCTGGCCCATTTTATAGAGGGCCTCGTTGGCGGCGGCGCAATCGCCGCATTGGCGATGGGCGAGGCGGTAGGCGCTCAGGGCTTCGTTGGGGCGGCGGAGCGGGTCGGCGAGCAGATTGGCGCGCTCCAGATAGAGTTTGGCGGCCATGGGGCGGTCATCGGTGCGCTGCGCGTAGTCCTCGAGGAGGTCGGCCAGGGCCTGCGGGCGTGGCTGCTGGCGCTCCTTTCGCAAAAGATAGGAAAGCGCAAAATCGGCACCCGCCCAGGGTGGGGTGTCGACGATGGTCTGCTCCAGGAGCGCCCGAGCGCCGTCCTCGTCGTCGTCGACATCCCATAGGATGCGTGCGTGCTCATAGCGTGCGCGACTGGCGGCGGCGTCGGTGGGGTCGTTGTCCCAGAGGGCCTCAAAGAGGCGCTTGGCGCGTTCGTAGTCGCCATGGCGACGGGCGAGACGGGCGCGCTCGAATTCAATCTGACGAGCCTGGTGAGTTGATGGGGCGTCGGCGGCCATCTGTTTGAGGGCCCGATCGGCCTCCGAGGGGCCGAGGCCAAGGGCTTCGTTGAGTTGCTGGCCCCATCCGCTGCGTTGCTCTCTATCCGGCGTCGAGGAACAGGCGGCCAGCGAGATCACCAGACAGATCGCCACCGCCGGGAAGATGGCGCGAAGGTATTTCAACGACAAGTGTGGGGCCATAGATGAGGGTCGATCCAGTGGTGTGACGCCAAATAAGTATCGCAGGCCACTTTACTGATCCTGAGGCAAATGACCAGTGACGGGCTGTGGGATGGGTGCCGTTGAGGAATCCGGGGTTGACGGGCGTTAGCGCTTGCCCTAGTGATGCGCGCCCCGATGGTCACGACGATCGTTTCGGGGAACGTCAAGCTTCGCCCCCGTTGGCGCATGGCGCCACTCGCTCCGATGTGAGTCGATTATCGACGCATATGAGCGATGAGGGGTTTATTTCATTTTTAGCAGGAGGCTTATCATGAGCAAGGGATTGATTGGAGAGAAAGTCGGAATGACCCAGGTCTTTGACGAGGATGGAAATCGAATTCCCGTCACGGTCATCAAGGTCGACGGAAATGTGGTGGTGCAAAAGAAGAGCGCCCACGGAAAAGACGGCTACTCGGCGCTCAAGCTGGGCTTTGGCAAGGTCAAGAAGTTGGTCAAAGAGGGCACGGAGCCCAAGTGGCGATTGTCCAAGCCCCGAGTGGGCGTCTTTCAAGCGGCGGGCATCGAAGAGCCGCGACGCCATGTGCGCGAGTTCCGCGTCGATGAAGGCATTCTCGACGACTACGAGGTGGGCCAGGAATTGGGCGTCGATCTCTTTGAGCTGGGCGATTTGGTGGATGTGACGGGCACGTCGAAGGGCCGTGGCTTTACGGGCGTTATGAAGCGGCACAATTTCGCCGGCTTCCACGCCACTCACGGTACCCATAACTACTATCGCCACGGTGGCTCGATCGGCATGTCCGCCGATCCGGCGCGAGTGTTGCCCGGCATGAAGATGCCCGGTCAATACGGCAATGCGACGACGACGATCCAGAATATCGAGGTTGTGGGCATGCTGGACGACGAAAATGCCCTGCTGCTCAAGGGCGGCGTGCCGGGCCCGAAGACGGGAATCCTCGAGATTCGCTCTGCCATCAAGGCCAAGGGCTGAATCAGCGACGATAGAACCCGCGATGCATCGCGACGGCCGAATTGCCCCCATGGGCGATTCGGCCGTCGCGGGTTACGGGGTGTAACCGCGGTCGAGACTAGAAGCGAAGGCCCCACTCGGCGCGGTATCGCAGCCAGCGATAGGTCAGTAGCAGGGTCAGGGGACCGCCGGCCATAAGAATATAGGGGCTCATGATCAGGCAGAGCAGGGCCGTGGTGGCCGCCGAGCCGGCGGCGGCATAACCCTTCTTCTTGGCACTCTGTTTGGTCAATTCGGTACGTCGCATAAAAAGTCCTCAAGGGATTGGGTCGGCGTCATGGCCTCGAAGTGGGGCCGGTATGACGCGAAAGCAACACTCAGTAGGAAAATAAACACAAAATAGAGGATGGGGATTCCCACAGGCCCTGGCAAGGGGGAGTGGGCGCCGGCGGTGGGTGGGTTTGCACGCGATGGAAACAAGGGGTAAAC
>CAYQBU010000342.1:0-2220 GCA_964415785.1 uncultured Bradymonadales bacterium | reverse complement strand
TGTGCGTCGTCTGAGCAGTAGCGGGACTGCGGTCGAGCACTATGAAGGGTTTGAGCTGCGATGTCTACGGTGACGGGAGAAATCTGGCCAAGCGATGGCGAAATTGGTAAGTATCAAGATGGTCCCGAGAGATGAAAGTCAATGACGAGCCGGTGCAGTCAAAGAGGTAGTGATGTCCGAGCAGTACACAGATATTCGAGGATGGTGGGTGGTTCTTTTGGCGGCCTCGATCTCGCTCAGTGGGTGCGGGCTGCTCAATTCGCTGGAGGACCCACCCGGGGTAGAAGAAGAGGAGGAGAATAATCAGGAGCCAGGCGGGGAGTATTGCGAAGATAATGAGTGTCCGGCGCCGCAGGGGCTGGACGTGGTGGAAGGGGTAGAGAGTGTGGAGGTGCAGTGGGACGCACTGGAGGGGGCGAAGGGCTACGTGGTCGAGGTCGATGGGGAAGAGTATGCCCAGGTGAGTGCGGAGACGACGAGCGTGATGGTGGAGGGTCTGGAGGCGCCATCGTTGGATGTATTTGAGTTGAAAGAGGCATCATGGGGGGCGACCGGGGACGAAGGCTTTGAGGTGGTCTTGCAACTGGAGTGGGAGTCGGGACCAGAGGTGGCGGGAGAGGAGTTCGAGGTAGGGGTGGCGGCGCTGTTTGGCGACGAGGACGTCCCGGGGAGTTGGGAAAGTCAAACGGCGGCGACGGTCGACGAGGTAAATTATATCGAGGTGAGGTACCCCGGTGCGCCAGATGAGGAAGCAGTGGTGTGGGATGTGTTGGAGGAGGAGCTAAAAGTGGCCATCGGTGATGGCGATGATGACGATCTGGCCCCCAGGGTGGGGGTTGAAGAGATGGGGGAAATCATGGTGGCGGACGATGGGTGGAGGTTGATGTTTGAGATGGGGGATACCGTCCTGAACCCGACGTTTGAGTTGAAGGTCCGGTCGGTAAGCCCCTCGGGGCGGCGCGGGGCGGGGCAGACGAAGGAGTTGAGGTGGCCCACCAGTGCGACGGTCAGCGCCTATCTGGAGTGGAGTGAGAGCAGTGATTTTGAAGAGTTTGAGCAAGAGGGACCACCGATAGCGGCGTTTCCCGATCTGCAGGATTCGGGTGAGATCACCAGTTGGACGAGTGAGGTGGAACTGGAGGATATGCGCGATCCGATCTTCGCACGGTTTTCGCTGGAGCTGGAATTTGACATGGGGTTGATAGCGCCCATCGAGCTTGGCGAGACGGAGGTTGTGGAGGCCCGGCGCCAGTGGCCGGCGATGTTTGTGGTGAGCGAAGATGATGGGCCGGAGAAGCGGATGCCCAATCTGGAGGTCGATGGCGATTGGACGTGGTCGGCCGACGAAGTGGAGGCGGTGCAGACGGATCCCGATGGGTATAGTTATTGGCGTACAGACGCGAAGATCTATGTGGTCGATGACGCGGGTGGATTGGACGATACGTTGGAGCCGGATGGGGAGGTTTTCGATATGGCTCTTATGCCCGGCGGTGAGGTGGTGACGCTGTCGCGGGAGGAGGGGTCTACGTCGAATAATGCGATTATTACGTTATATGAAAATGGGAATACGGAGGAAGTTGAAGTGCCTCATACCGGTCTGGTGGGAATTGGGGCCCAGTGCTTGCCACGGGAACTGGTGACGGTGAGTGCCACACAAGTTCTCTACTTTTGTGAATCTTCACGGAGTGATGAGGGGTACTTCGTTGCCAATGTGGATATGGATAGTGGTGCAGCCATGGCTGGAGAGGCGCCATTTGAAGAGCTCCACGAGGCCTGGGTTGCTGGAACGAGGGTGGATGTGGTCGGTCGACAGGGGCAGGGGGTGCGCTTGTTTTCATGGACGCTTGAAGATGGTCTGACCGATGTGGGTGATGTCATCGTAACCGATATCGTCCTATTCACGGTTGGGGATTATGAGCTGGTTGATGCGGTATTAGTGGATAACCAGGAAGTGTTTTATGGAACGGTCGATGACGGAGAGTTGAAGGTCAAGACGGCGATACCCGGAGGGAGTGCGGACCCGGCGCTGAAGTTTACGATCGACCTGGATAGCGACCAGGAGGTCAAGCACCTGGCCATTGATCCCGCGGGACTGCTCTATGTGGCCTATGAGGATCAGATCGAGATCTACGATGAAGTGGATGGTGATTGGATATGGATTGACCAGGCATCGACGACGATGGGGGTGAGGGATATAGCGGTGATGCCGGGGGCATTCTC
>CAYQBU010000341.1:0-2226 GCA_964415785.1 uncultured Bradymonadales bacterium | reverse complement strand
GGAGCTTAGGGAGTTTTTCCTCCGGCCACAGAAATGATACTTTTGGCAACCATTCCTCAATCATCGAAAGACCCTACTCTAAATCTTCGTTCGTTTCGAACAGCCTATAGAAACCCTAGTAATTCATAGTGTACAGGCTTTGGCAAGCACACCTTGCTTGTAGTAGCAAGAACACGGTACAGACCAATCATCTGGATCAGATCATCCAATCACTTCGCGCATCCACACACCATCCTGAACCTACCCCAATGTCCTCTTCTGAGTCTAAGACACCCAAATCTCCACTGGTTGCACGTGTTCTGAACGGAACGCTCTGGCAAGGGGGAGCTCTACTTTTCGCGAACGCCAGTAGCTTCCTGGCAAAATTGATCCTGGCGAGACTCCTCGTACCGGAGCACTTCGGTCTCGTCGCCATGGCCGTCGTTTTCACGGGGCTTATTCAGACCTTAGAAGATCTAGGAATCGGCTCGGCCCTGGTTCAGCGCGAAGAAAGTGACCTCACCGACACCGACCTCTATACCGGGGCACGCGCCTACCTGATCGTCGGTATCGCGTCGTACTTCTTGATCATTCTCCCCGGTGCTCCCCTCGTCTCCTGGTTCTACGGTGAGCCCCAACTGATACCCATCATCCTAGCCCTGGGTATTCCGATACTATTCAAACCATTTTGTCTTAACCAGGCGGTCACACTCAATCGCGCATTAAAATTCAAAGAATTAGCGCGTATTCAGATGGTCGCTACATTTATCGCCGCCATCCTCGCGGTTGGGCTGGCCTTCGCAGGCGCCGGCGTTTGGGCCATTGTCGCTCAATGGATCGCCAGTTCCGCGATCAAGGTGGGACTTCTAGTCGCCCTCTATGATGGCCCGCCGAAGGCCGAATTCTGCTGGGATTCTCTCAAGAGAATCCTCTCCTATGGACTATCTGTCACAGGCCAGCGCGCATTCACCATGATCAGTAACCAGGGCGACTATCTCATCCTCGGTAAAATGTTGGGTGCCAGTGCTCTCGGCGCTTATTCCCTCGCTTTCCTCATCACAGATAGCATTCGCGGAAAGTTGATGTCCGTGATGGGAACTGTCTTATTTCCCGCCTATTCGAAGCTCCAAAACGACCTCGTAAAACTCAACGAGTATTATATCGCCTCCGTGCGGTTCAATACGCTCGTTGTGATCCCTGTGATTTGCGCGTCCATGGTCTATCCCGAACAGATCATCCTCTATGGTTTCGGTGAGGAGTGGTTGGAAGCCGTCGCCCCCTTGCGGCTCCTCGCCTTGGCCGCATTGATTCACACCATCGCTGGCACCAACTCCCAGGCCCTCAAGGCCGTGAACCGACCCGATATCGGCTTCAAAATCAAGGGCGTGGTCAGTGTGGGCTTCTTTCTTCCCACCTTGATTATTGCAACCTACTTCTACGGGCTCATCGGTGCAGCCTGGGCCGTCATCGGTGCGAAGACCCTCGAGCGCATCGCATTCCACGTCGCGTTGCGAAGGGTGATCGGCACAAGAGAGTGGGATATTTTAAAGGCACTCATTCCCAGCGTCATCGCGGGATCCTCCATGACAATCGTCCTCTATATCCTGCAATGGCAGTGGCCCATCGAGTCGCTCTGGCAGCTTCTCTTCTTTCTCATCCTCGGAGGACTCGTGTACCTCGCTGCAGCCCTGCCTTTAGTCTGGCGGGAGTTGATGTCCCTCCGGAGCAAGAGCTGATGAGACCTAAAACGTAAGTGCTCGCCAGAACCCACGGACACAGCCCCTCGGACGCTGATAACGTGACGACTCCACTCGAGACACGGACACGAGGAGTTGTCATGGAACAGATGGAAGCGAGAATCGAGGATCTCAAGCAGCGCAAGGCGGCCAGGGATAAGATGCGCTACTCCGAGGCCTTCAAGGCCGACGCCACGGCCGTGGTTCGTCGGCTACGAAAAGATGGGTTGACGAAGAGCAAAATCAGCGAATGGTTGGACATCCCCTGGGTGACGCTGGCGCGATGGAAGGATGCGGAGCAAGACGTCGGCACCTCAAAGAAGCCAGGGGGATTTCGACCGGTAAACGTCATTGACGAGCCATCGGGCTCGGAGCCCGTGCTGGTCTCCCCCGCGGGCTGGCGTATCGAAGGACTGTCGGTGGATGAACTCGTGGACGTGGCAAGGCGACTGTCGTGATCAGCTCGACCGGCTCGCCGATCACATCGAGACGACCTACCTGGGCATCAAAC
>CAYQBU010000340.1:0-2256 GCA_964415785.1 uncultured Bradymonadales bacterium | reverse complement strand
CGAATTGAGCGCGCACGGCCATGGCCTCGTCGGGGGTGCCGATGTCGACGAAGATGTAGCGGTGGCCGATACTGACGACCTCGCCGGTGACGGTGTCGCCGACGTCGAAGCGGCGGTGTTGGGGCATGTCGCCGCCCTGGCCGTCGAGCATGGCGGCGAAGTCGTCCATGGTGGCGTCGCCATCGCCAATCTGGACGCCCGGGCGTTGGCTGCCGCCATCGCGCTCGCGCCGGGCCTTGTCGGCCTTCTTTTTGGCTTCTTGCTTCTTTTTCCTCTCCGCCGCCGCTTTGGCCTTGGCTTTGGCCTCCTCTTTTTTGGGGTCGACGACGCGTCGGCCACCGGATTGCGTCCCGCCCGTGGGTGTGGTGGGAGCGGTCTTGGGGGCCTCGGGGGCGCGGACGACGCCCTTGTCATCGTCCTTGTCTTTTCGTTGAGGGGCATCCTTGGGGCGCTTGAGCACGCCTGGTCTGCTCTTTTCGGTGTCTTTTTTGTCGTCCTTCGAACCCATCGGTTGACCTGATGCAGAAGAGAGGAGTGATTTGCCAATTTTCCGGCGCATTCTGGACTGTTGGGGCGGCGTTGTAAACGGTGCAAGTCGAGCCGGGAGTTAAAGGCGGCTCAGAAGTTCGCCGAGGGTCCGGTCCAGGGCGTCGGCCGTGCGCTGAGGAGAGGCGTTGCAGGGAAGGGCGAAGCGCCACTGAAGGGTGTCGCCTTCGAGGTGGAGGCCGTCCAGGTGATCCGGGGGATGGCGCTGGAGCTTGGCGTGTAGGTCAGCCGCGGCCTCGCCAGTCATGGAGAAGAGAGCCTGGCAGGGGCGCTGAGGGTGATTGCCCGGTTGCAACGCGATGGTCAGCGGCGCCGGTAGACCCTGGCAGCGAGCCTGGATGTGGAGGCCCCCGGCGCAAAATTGACTGAGGTGGGCAAAAATGGGGGAGATGGCGTCCTCAAAGATCTGGGGCCATTGGCCGACGTTTCGCTCGGGGTCGGCGACCTGGCGAATCTGGGCGACGCCCTGTTTGATGCGAAGGGCGTCGAGATCGTCGACGGCGTCGGAGAGGGCCTGGCGAGCGCGGTCGTCGAGGCGAAGGCCGTCGATGTGGTCGAGGTGAGAAAGCTCCAGGTGAAGGCTCAGGTCGTCGGGGTCGCCGGGATCGAATCCTCGGCTATGGGCAAAGCGATGGACGCTGACGGCGTGCCAGGGAAAGGGCAGGTCGATGCGGGCGGTGATCGGACAGTGCGTGGAGGCGGGGTTGATATGGTCGGGATCGATGGGGCCGGAGGTGGACTCCAGGCGCATCGACAGGTGAGTTTTTAGGCCGCGGCGAGTGCCCGTGGCCGATGGTGCGCGGTGGTCGGAGGGCGAGGTGTGCTCGTCTGGAAGTTCAAAGCCCAGGCGGCGGCAGGCTTTGGACCAGGCGTGGAAGAAACTCTGCTGGTCATGAAAATCGGGGCTTCGGGGGTTTTCCTCGAGGCCAAAGCGGGCCCCGGCCCACATCTGCTGCATCTGGGATAGGGCGGCGATCGCCAGGATGGCGATACCGGCGATAATGGCGATCTCCAGCATAAAGGACTCGGTGGTATGGGAGATTCAATCGTCGAGGACGGCGTCGACGGCCTCTTGTTGCGCATCGTCGTCTTGTTCGTCCCCCTCATCTTCAGCGCTGTCATCGAGTCCGGGGACGGCCTCGTAATTGCCGACGGGCTCCAGCTCTTCGTCGTCGCCATTGCCGTCGCAGGCCAGGGTTCCAAGAGCGAAGGTGACGATGAGAATAAGGGCGTAGATGCGTCGAGTCATGATCGTGTCCAGGGTGCTGAGAAAGCAGGAGCGGATCAGTCAAAGTACTAACCCGTTCGACGGCAGAGGCAAGGATGCAAGAGTGATGACGAGTCATGGAGCTTATGATAATCCTCCGGATCAATGCGTCGCGCCGCCAATGAAGTCCTAAGCGCTGGAGAAAGTGATGTCGAAGAAAAAACGAAGCCTGTCGGGGATCAAGCCCACGGGGACGCCCCACCTGGGCAATTATCTGGGGATGATCCAGCCGGCCATTGAGCTGCAAGACGATTTTGAGGCCTTCTATTTCGTGGCCGACTACCACGCCTTGACCACGGTGCAAGATCCGGCGCTGATGCGCGAAAAGGTCCATCAGATCACGGCGTATTTCCTGGCCTTCGGGCTGGACCCGGACAAGGCGGCCTTTTTTCGCCAGTCCGATATTCCGGAGGTCACGGAGCTGACCTGGATGCTGAGCTGCG
>CAYQBU010000339.1:0-2291 GCA_964415785.1 uncultured Bradymonadales bacterium | reverse complement strand
AAATATGGGTCCGCTGATCATAGCGTTATTGCATCCGTCGCTCGTAAAGTCGGTGCCCATATCGATGAGTCCACCGAATTGTTCACCCGCCGTATCACCAGCGATAGTGAAGAGGGAGGAGTTGGAAAACCCGTCCTCAACACCCTCGAAGAAGAGGACGCGCCCCTGGTTGTTTTCATTGCCTGAATAAAACGTTTCTGACACCAGGGCATCGGTATAGCCATCGCCATTGGCGTCGCCCACGGCGATGCGATTGCCGAAACGGGAGCCTCCTTGGGAGCCCTCGGCGGTCCAGGAGGGGGTGGTGGCCAGGGGATCGATGGTGATGGGATAGGCGGCGTCGCTATCGTCGACGGCGAAATAAAAGCCTTCGCTATCGGCGCTCATCTCCACGGGTAGGTCTGTACCGTCGGCGTCGAAGGCGATGAGACCCATCCAGCGAAAGACCTCGTCTCCCTCGTCGTCGATGGCCACTAATTCGTCGCCTTCGCCTCGGAAATCGAAGCCGTCGAGGTGGTGCTCGAATCCAAATTCGAGGATACCATCGCCGGAGAGGCGCTCATCGATGTCGACGAAGGTCTTCAATCCCTCGTGGTGGTGCTCAAAGCGCACGTCCATATCGCCGAAGTGGTAGGTGGCCGCCGAGGGCTCGTGGGTCGCTCCCTGAGGGGCGCCCAGTTCTCGGAGTTCATCGCCTCGCTGGAGGAAGTCCGCACGGAGGCGGTAACTCCACATATCGCTGAAGGTCTCACCGGAGACCGTCTCATAAGGGGTCGGTTCGATATGAACCTCACCAGAAGTGCCGAGGGAGACGTCGCCCAGTGCCATGATCGTAGTCTGGAGGCCGCCCTCGACGGCGTCGAAGCCGTAGGGCCAGGCGTTGGCGAAGTCGTCACGTGAGCCCGAGGCCTCGAAATCGTGGTTGACCTCCAGGTCAGCGCTGCTTTGCTCCATCTCTGCAGAGGCACCGACGCCGTCGTCGCTATCGCTGCAACCGACGAGGCCTAGTGAGATTAGTGCGACGGCGAGGCCGAGCGTAGCGAATGGTCTGATATATTGGATGGGATACATCATATTCTCTTTAGATTGGCGGTGAAGACCCCGGTTGATCGGGCTTCAATCCCTTTGGAATAGGCGCAGGAAGATCAATGTCGCCATAAGTGGTACACCTTGAAATGCCGAGGTCAAGTTCAGGCCTGGCGGTCCGAGGATACATTATGTAATAGCACAGGTGCCGTGTCAGTCCAAATTTTACTCCGCTCCTGGAACGGGCGAAAATGGTCGAAATGGTCGAAATGGTCGAAAAGAGAGGGGTTAGGGCCCGTGTTGAATGGGTGGGGGACCTGAGCTTTCGCCTTTTCGCTGGTTCGGCGCATTGGGAGTGCGCGCCGGGAGAACTCTTCGCGATCGCGCAGTGGAGGAGTGGCAATGGACTTCAGGCAGCGCTGGTTTTCCCCGCTCATCCAGGTGTCTCGGTGGACGCTGTTATGGAGTTGGCCCTGGGGGTGGATCTGCATGAAGCCCAACTCGGCGGGATGGATCGCCAGATCGCAGATCTCGCCGACGAGGCAGTGGGATTTGGATTCTGTGTGTGGAATGAGGGTGATGGGGTAGAAAAACAGGTGGCGCTCTACCGCGACCCCATCGGCCGATTGCCCCTATTCTGGAGTCGACAGTCTGGCGAGGTGGAGTGGGGCACAATGCCGGGGATGCTCCAGGGCTTCGATGGAGAACCGAGGCGATCCCAATTGCGTCGCTACGTCTATCGCGACGAAGGCGAGGAGCGAGAGGATTTCTATCAGGGCATCTATCGGCTGAGAGCCGGGGAGGTGATGCGTTGGAGAGCTTCGGAGAGTGCGAAGCGACCGAGGTTTCGAGACTATTGGCCACCGGCCATCGAGGTGATGGACGAGGGCATGGAGGTGGAGCAGCGCCTGGAAGACGCCCTTCGAGGGGCCGTTCGGCATATCGGCGATAGCGGCGCTCGGGCCCTGAGTCTCAGCGGTGGGGTGGATTCCACGCTATTGGCGAGCCTCTTCGTGGATGAGGGCTACGATATCGAGGCATTTGCCATGGTTGATCCAAGTAGCCCCGATTTTCACGAGGAAGAACAGATCAGGGCCAATTGCGATGCTCTGGGGATTGGACTGAATACCTTCGACATAGGTCGCCATGGTCGCTGGGAGGAGCCCGGACTGCATCGGGAAGTCGAAGAGTTCGGGCCTCTCTTTATGCCGGAAATGGCTTATATGTTGCCATTTTTGAACTTCGTGTCGAGAAGCACTCAGGGG
>CAYQBU010000338.1:0-2307 GCA_964415785.1 uncultured Bradymonadales bacterium | reverse complement strand
CTCGTAGGCAGCGCGGCCGATCATGACGGCGTCGACGTGCTCCAGGTGGTGGGCCACGGTGTCGGCGTCGTCGATGCCGCCGTTGGTCTCGATGAACAGGTGGGGACGCTGCGCCTTGAGGCGGTGGACCTCGGGGTGGCGAAGAGGGGGGATATTTCGGTTTTCGGTGGGGCTTAGACCATCGAGCCAGGCCTTGCGGGCGTGGACCGTAAATCGGCGGCAGCCGGCATCGGCGACGGAGTCCACAAAGCGAAGCATATCGTCGTAGCCGTCGAGGTCGTCGATGCCGATGCGGTGCTTGACGGTGACCTCGATATCGACGGCCTGGGCCATGGCCTCCACGGCGCGGGCGACGGTCGCCGGGGTGCCCATCAGACAGGCTCCGATGCGGGCATTTTGGACGCGGCTGGAGGGACATCCCACATTGAGGTTGATTTCATCATAGCCCATGGCCTGGCCGATACGGGCGGCCTCGGCCAATTCGTCGGGGTCGGAGCCTCCGATCTGGAGGGCGATGGGGTGTTCGCTGGCGTCGAAGCCCAGGAGGCGCTGGCGGTCGCCGTGGATGATGGCCCCGGTGGTGAGCATCTCGGTATATAACAGCGTCGACGGGGTGATCTTGCGCATGAAATAGCGAAAGTGGCGATCCGTGCGCTGCATCATGGGCGCGATGCTTACGGGGTATGCAAAGGGATCAGTGGTCATGGCGGGAAGTCGAGGCATAAGGAAAGAGTCCCCGCGGAGAGTCAGCGGGCATAAGGGTCGATAGCGTCCAGAAGAGGGCGGCGATCCAGACCAGTTGAGCGGCGAAGAGGTGGAGCAGTTGAATCCATCCCGGGGCGGCGAGGACGACGTTGACGACGCCGATGATCGTCTGGGCGAGGACAAACCAGAGCGTTAAGTTGGCCCATCGCTCCACCAGTGGCGAGGCGTCGGTCTTCAAGCGCAGCACCCAGGTCAGGGCCATCAAGTAGGCGGCGACGCCGATGGCGATGATGGGGTGAAAGATTCGAAGGCGGACCAGGAAATGGTTGGTTGCCGAAAGGTCGTCGCGAACGCTGGCGAAGAGGCCCTCGCCAATCGTGGGGTCTGTGGGAAAGAGGGTATCGCCGAGGGCGGTGACCGCTCCGGACATGCTCGTCAGGATCAGCCCCAGGAGCCCGGCGATCAGCAGCCAGGTCCAGGTGGAGGCCCGCGTCCAGGAGGGCGCCGCTTTGCCCGTAGACCACCAGGCGATAAGGGCTGCGGAGCCGGTGAGCGCCAGGGTATTGACGAGGTGGATCGAGATCACAATCGCCCGAGAGGCGGAGTCGTCGTCGGCGACCAATTCGGCGAGGACGAGGCCGGCGCCGATGAGGGACTCGATCACGATAAATACGGCGGTGACCACGGTGGCCCAGAAGACGCGGTGGTTTCCAAAGCGTTTCCAGGCCCACACCAGAAGGGCGATGACCATGGGGCCCAGTATGCCAGCGGTGACCCGGTGGGTATACTCGATGAGGGTCTCGTATTCCTGGAGCAGATCAGCGGGGATCATTTCGCCATGGCAGTCCGGCCAGTTGGCGCCACATCCGGCACCGGATCCGGTGATGCGCACCCAGGCACCAAAGAGGATGACCAGGAGCATATAAAATAGAAAAATCCAGGCGTAGGTCGTAAAGGATTTGGATAGGGTGGAGTGGGTGGATCGGTCGGACATGGTGTGACCCGAGGTTCAAAGCTGTGAGGGGGCGGTGGAAGAACCACCGATATTGCGCGTATGAGCGATAGAGAAAAGAAAGCATTCATGCAAGGCTTGTCGCCATTGCCAATGCGGTGTTAGAAGTCCCTGCGCAGAGTGCCGACAAGCGTGGGAACTACCAATTTGAGTGAGGAACGAACCGTGAAAGACACGCCGATGATTAGTGATCTTTTGAGTGGCCAGGTCGATCCTGGTGAGACCGTGACCGTCGAAGGATGGGTCAGAACCCGACGGGACTCCAAAGGCGGATTTAGCTTTTTGGAGGTCCACGATGGGTCCTGCTTCGATACGCTGCAATTCGTGATCGGAGGAGATCTCGACAATTACGAGTCCGATGTCCTCAATCTGACGGCCGGTTGTGCCGTGCGGATCAGTGGCGAATTGGTGGAATCACGCGGTGCAGGCCAGTCCGTGGAGGTGCAGGCCAAAGCGGTAGAGGTGGTGGGATGGGTTGAAGACCCGGACACCTATCCCATGGCGCCCAAAGAGCACTCGATGGTTCACCTTCGAAATCACGCTCATCTGAGGCCACGGACCAACCTCATCGGTGCCGTCACTCGGGTACG
>CAYQBU010000337.1:0-2315 GCA_964415785.1 uncultured Bradymonadales bacterium | reverse complement strand
TATACGTGGATCCAATCACGGATTTAACGGAGCCCGAGGTGGCCATGGCGGCGGTCGATGTCTTGGAGCGATGTGGATTCGGCGTGGAGCGTTTCCCGATTGACGACGATTTGAGGACCTACTTGTCAAAGGGGCTGGTGGCCGAAGCACGCGAACGTATGGAAAGCTCACTGGAGAAGCATCGGGAGATCTTGGAGGCGCATCGGGGCCGTCCCATTGTCGGTCTGGAGCCCAGCGCGCTGCTCTCGTTTCGCGATGAGTGGTTGGATTTGCTGGAGGGCGAGCATTTGGAGTTGGCCCGGGGCATCGCCGACGACGCAAAGCTCTTCGAGGAGTTCTTCTGCAACGCGCTGCAAACCAAGGTGGGATTGGACGACGCGTTCGAAGGAGACCAGGGCTCCGAGGTTGTGCTGCATGGCCACTGCCATCAAAAGGCATTGGTGGGGACCAGGGAAACGGTCTCCATGTTGGAGAGCGTGGGCTACCAGGTGGAACTACTGGATACGGGTTGCTGCGGGATGGCCGGTTCCTTCGGATATCAGAAGGCCAATTACGAGCTATCGATGGAGATAGGGGAGCTGGTGTTGTTTCCAGCGTTGCGAGAGCGTGGCGACAAACTGGTGGCGGCGCCAGGGACCTCTTGCAGAGAGCAGATCGACGCCGGGGTGGCGCGCGACGCCCATCACCCGGTGGTGTTGATGGCTCGTCGGTTGAAGCATGGAGGGTGATTCGATGTGGCGATACGGTGCCGTGTTGACCTGGCTGGTGGTGCTCTTGAGCGTGGGTTGCGTGGGAGATGAGATCGAGGAGTCGGTGGGGCCCGATGAGGTCAACGCCGGTTCGGAGTCCGACGACGATTGCCCCTGGGATCACCTCCAGGCAAATGATTGCACCCTGGATTGCGAACAAGGGCAGTGGCCGGAGGTCTATCGGGCTTCGGAAGCGGCGGTGGTGGAGGCGATCAACGAGCGGCGGCTCAATGGCGAGGAGTGCGGCGACGAGTGGCATGAGCCCGTGGATCCATTGGAGGTCGACCCGGTGTTGAGAGAGGCGTCGCGTTGCCATAGCGTCGATATGGCCCTGGAGGGCGAGCTTGCCCATGAGGGAACGGATGGACGAGAAGCGGAGCAACGGGCCGTGGACGCCGGCTATGGAAGTGAATACGTGGGGGAGAATCTGGCCTCAGGGGGACAGACTCCACCCGTGGTGGTGGAGCAATGGGTGGAGTCAGAGGGCCATTGCCGCAACCTGATGCACGAGGACTACCAGGAGACGGCGGTGGGAGTGGTGTCCTATGAAGGGCGGATCTATTTCACCCAGAAATTCGGGCGACCCTGACCAGCGGTCAATGATGGAATTGGCGGCTGTCGAAGAGAAGGGCGCCGGCGAGGATGGCGGCCGGAACGACCACGAGAAGAGCTACGGCGCTCTGCCAGGGGGCGATGGATAGGGGAGCGTCCAAAATGAGTTGTTCCATGAGCTGGCGTAGCCCCGTGGAATCTTCGTCGGCACTACCGGTGGGATCGAGCCCGGCGACGGTGTAGAGGTGAAATTTGACGCTCAAAAGCTCCACGAGGGGAATGGTAAAGAGGATGATCTCAAAGACCACGAAGTAGACGATGCCTGGAAGCAAGGTGGCCGAAAAGAGCACGCCCAGGCAGGCGAAGAGGGCGGTGTAGGTCAGAGCCCCGAGGGCGGAGGAGGCCATGGCCTGCATCAGCGTGGAGGCGTCGACGGGCACCCCGCTGATCAGGCCCACGAGGGAGAGCAGTCCCACCGGAACGAGGACCACAATCAGCGCCAGGGTCAGCGAGGAGGCGAGTTTGGCGATGTAGAGAAGGCCTCGTGGAATGGGTCGGAGGGTCAGGTAGGTCAAGGTCTGGCCTTCCACCTCGTCGATGATCGTGGGACCGCCCAAAAAGAGGGTCGCCAGGGGAATCAGGAAGGGAAGGTAGGCGGAGTGAAAGAGGGAGGTGAAGTAATCGGGAGCGAGGTCACCCATCAATCCCTGAACGGCGGCGACGATCACGGGAAGGCAGAGGGCGCCAAAGAGGAGAAGGAAGCCCTTGGCCGGGGCCCGGCGACGGAGGTCGAGCAAATAGCACTGCAAGGCCAGCGAGGGGGCGGCCAGGCTTCTGGGCGGGCGGTCAATCTGTGGTGTCGAGGCGTCATCCATGATGGACCAGGGGCCAAAAGGGGATCAGGAAACCAGGTAGCGAAATAGGGTGCTCAGATCATTGTCGTCGGAGTGCCAGCCCAAAAGCTCAATGTCTTCGTCCAGGGCGATACGGGGGATGCGCTGATAGCAGTCCGAG
>CAYQBU010000336.1:0-2320 GCA_964415785.1 uncultured Bradymonadales bacterium | reverse complement strand
CGTCTCACCATCGCGGCGCAGTTCGACGGGCACGCGCTTGGGCTCCATGCCATGGGCCTCGAGATGGATGTCGACGCTGACTCGATTGTGGACAAATGCGAAATCGTCGTGTCCCACGTCCCGGATGGCGAGATCTCTCAACCCGGTATCGCCAGCGGTGGCCAGGGTATGAATGGGGACTTGCAGGCTTCTGATCGACTCCCGCGATGCCTCGTCGAGTTCCTCCAGCTCTGTGGAGTCTTCATGGCCATCGTAGCGTCGTCCCAGTTCACCGGTGTCGATGCCGTCGCTGATCAGGACCACACCGGCCAGATCTTCTCCGCGGTAGTGCTCTTCGACGTGGCGGAGGGCATCGGAGAGGTTGGCGTCCGTGGCTTCGGGCTCCAGGCCGGCAAAGGCGGAGGCGCTCACCGAGCGGAATTCATCGCCATAGAGAAAGTAGTCGAATTGGTGCTCCTCCTGGAAGCGCTCCTCCAGATGGCGCAATTCCTCGATGGCCTCCAGGGCTCGGTCGTAGCGCCGCTTTTCGCCCTCCACGCTCAGACCCACTGGCGAGGACTGACGAAGATCAATGGCCGGCTCCAGCAGGAGGCCCAGGGCCAGGGCGATGACGGCGGCGCGAAGGACCATCAGCACCGCACGTCGTCGGGGCTTGAGGTTGCTCAGGTCGTAGAAGCTAAAAAGGAGGGCACCGATGGCCAGCAAAGCGATGAGACCTATCCAGAACGCGCTCCAATCGCCCATCCAGAGCAGGTCCGTTGTATTGTAATCGCCGAATGCGAACATAGAGGCTCCGGGCTAAATCAGTCGTCGACCTGCCACTGTCGGCGCTCGAGAATGAAGGGAATATGGACCTGATCGGCCTTATAATTGACCGTCAGAGCATACATCACGAGGTTGATCCCCAGGCGAAAGGCCATTTCGCGCTGGCGATCGCCGTTGGGGCGCACGTCGTATTCCCAATTTCCAAAGGTGTCGCGGGCCATCGCCCCCAGCAGATCATTGGCGCTCAGGACCACGGCGATGCGATCGGAGTCGGCGATGCCGCGGAGGTGGTTTGCCCGATCGACGCGTCCCACCGGTTGATCGATGAGGTAAAACGACTGGTGCAAGGTGTGATCCTGGGGCAGTTGCTGGATCCCTCTATCCGGGAAGGCGCGATTTAAATCGCGCTGGACCGACTCCATAAAGGGGCCTTCCTCCAGCCCCTCTGCGGAGTCGACGAAGAGGAACCCTCCTGCAAGCAGGTAGGTGCGAAGCACGGAGAGGGCCTCATCGTCCATCGGCTCGAAGGCCCGTTCACCGCTCCATGCGATCATGGGAAATTCGAAGAGCTCGTCGCGGTTGGGGCCCACGCTCTGGATGTCGGTGTCCACCTCGATGCTGGTGCGCCGGTCGACTTCCTGAAGCAGACGTCGAAGCGCACTCGGTCGGGGCTGGGACCCCTCACCATGGGGGTGGAATTGCCCTATCGTAATGCGATGTTGGCGGTCGAAGGCCCAGAGCGGAAGGGGGGTTGCGGCCACGGCCGCTCCGGCCATCATCATTTGGAGAAAGTGTCTGCGCTTCATGGACGCTCTTCGTGATTCGTTCATGATCAATCGGCGGCCACTGTGGTACCATCGATAGTCGCTGCTAACGCAAGGGCCCAACAGACGCATCGGCCCACATCATTCCCATCGATGCTGCGCGCGAGTGCACTCCATCATGACTGCAAAGGGCGCTCATGTTCCAGGACATGCCATTTTCTCCGCATTATCGTCGTTCCTTGATATTGCTCGCCGGACTTCTGATCGGTGCCCTCTGGATGGTGGGCTGCGATGGCGATGATACCGACGAGGAGGCAGAGACCACCGAACGGTCCTCCTCTATATTGGAGTACACCGAAAATAGTTCCGAAGCCCTAACCCAGGAGGGATCCGACGGACATCGCCAGTGGTTGATTGAAAGCCTGGGAGACAACGGACAGATTCTATTGTTGATCCACGAGGCTCAAGGTGGTCCCACAGAGCCGGGCACGTATCCCTTTGGCGACGAGGAGAGTAGTGCATCTACCTGCGGAATTTGTCTGAGAGTACTCACCGATTGCGACTCCTCGCAGGATGGGGCGGGAGGTTGTACAACCACGTTGATGCCCTCCGGCGGTGGAGAGCTGGAGATCGAGGAAATCGGCCATGGTGAGGGTGGACGTTTCACCGCTCATCTCACCGATGTGCCCCTCCATGCGGTGGATATCAATCCACAGACTCTGGAGACCACGCCCGCCGATCCCGACAGCGAGCCCCTGTTGTGGGAGGCCTTCTCCTTCGACGTCGAGATC
>CAYQBU010000335.1:0-2336 GCA_964415785.1 uncultured Bradymonadales bacterium | reverse complement strand
CGGAGACCGTCTCCGCCATGGAGATCACATAGGCCCCCAGGGAATCCTCGCCGATGCGGGCCGCCATCTGGAAGGTGTCGAGCACATTTTGGACCGGCTCTTCAAACTCTGCATCCCAGGGGATCAGCGCCCGTGGATTCTGGAGTTCTTCGACCAAAAAGGCCACCCGCTCCTCCTCGCTCCACTCCGCATAGCTGCCCATCTCCAGGTAGTCTAAGACAGCGTCCATGGCCTCCGTATGGCGCGTGCTCTCCTGGCGAAGATCGAGCTTGCTCAGGGTGAGCCCAAAGGTGGCAAGACGCCGGCGAATATCCTGGAGGTGTCCATCGGCGATGCGCTCCAACCCACTGTCGCGAAGCGACCGGTCGCACAGCTCCAGGGGCTTACGCAACTCCTCCACATCCGTGTAAATCGCATCACCTCTCGGCGTCTCGTCGGCCAGCAATGCCTCGATATGGCGGCGCGTGGCCTCCAGGCGCTGGCGCACCTCGCGCAACAACTCCCGATAGGGCTCCGGCGCCTCGCCCACCACCTCGCGAAGCTCGTCGCTGCACACCCTCTCTGACAGATCGGCGCGCAGGGCGTCCACCTCGCGATAGTAGAGATCGGCGGCCAGCCAGCGCGACAAGAGACTGACCCGCCAGGTCACCTCCGGGGTCACATTGGGATTGCCATCGCGATCGCCGCCCATCCAGGAGCCAAAGCAGATCGGCGTGGCATCCATCGGCAGAGCGCGCCCCGTATGCTCTTCCAGGGCCTCGCTCATCTCCCGAAGCAACTTCGGAACCACGTCCCACAGCACATTCTCAAAGGTCACCAGCCCCCCTCGGGCCTCGTCCTCCGGCGTCGGCCGCTTCCTTCGAAGCTCCTCGGTCTGCCAGATCGACGTGATCTCTCGACGCAGCGACTCCACCGCCTCATCGCGCTCTCGCGGCGTCAGATCCGGTCGGTCGCGCTCGCCGAGTAAGGCGGCAATACGGTTGAATTTCTGTTGCAGCGTGCGCCGCATCACCTCTGTGGGATGAGCCGTAAATACCAATTCCACCTGCTGCTCGCAGAGCGCCTTATGGAGCTCATCGCCCTCAATGCCCTCGTCGATCAGCTCTTGAAACGACGCCTCAAATGAGCCGCGCTGCGGCGAGCTGTCGGGGTCTCGCTTATACTGGCGACGCCGGCGCACCCGGTGGTGCTGCTCCGCCATATTGGCCAGCGCCAGAAATTGAGAAAACGCCCGCGCCAGGCCCCGCGACTCCTCGACGTCTCGCTCTTCCAGTAGCTCTCGAAGCTGCTCAAACTCACCGTCGTCACCCCGATGGGAGCGCTTCGAGAGTCGACGAACCTTCTCTACCCGCTCGAAAAACGCCTGGCCTTCCTGCTCCGCCAGGGTCTCTCCCAATAATTTACCCAGCAGATGAACATCGTCGCGAAGTGGTCCGTGGGGATCATCGGTCATCGGCTCTCTCCTGCAGTGATCAGTCACCACCAAATCAGACACGCGTTGTTGGAACATAGACACAGGGCATCACTGGCAACCTCCTTTGTCAATTCGTGGCCCCACCATGCTCCAGTGTACACCTGACCCCAACTCCCATTAGCCCCGCCCATGCTAAACCTCTACACCGCCATGACTGCGCCTTGAGCACTCGTTGACGGTGCGTCTGACGCGTCGAGAACGTGCTGGGAGCATCGCGACCGAGTACCCCAGGGGTGAGATACAGGCATCTGAGCTCTGATGAGCCGCAGTGGATGAGTCGTGAATCATCCAGGCTATCGCTCCCCCTCAGCGAGCACATCCACCTCATAGCCATCGGCAGCGATACGCGCAGCGATGTCGCCGGCGCTCACCACCGCGCCGTCGAATTGGACCACCGCCTCTTCTTTCTCCAGCGACACATCCCCGGAACGCACCCCATCAACATCAGCGAGCGCCGCCTCCACGGTGGCCACGCACCCTCCACAGGTCATCCCCTCGACCGAGATGGTCGCCTCTTGAGACGAGTCCTCCTGGCCCTCCTCCAGAATATCCTGGGGCGACGCCAGAGCCGTCGGCCCCTGGGTCATCAACGTTGGGAGCGACAACAACACCACCACCAGCGCCAGGTGGACCCCAAAGAAGAGGCGCGCCTGGCCGGCCCGCGTCGGCCCCTTGGCCTTTCCTTCGCTGGCCTCCGCAGTACAGGGCTCGCACTCCTTGCCGCGATGGCGAATAAAGCCCTCCCAAAAGCTATAGGCCAATAAAATGGCCGTCAGCCCATAGAAATACCCGCTATAGGCCTCCAACTGCATCCCCACGCCGGCGGCGGTGATCCCGGTCACGGCGATCAGGAGCGGAATCC
>CAYQBU010000334.1:0-2347 GCA_964415785.1 uncultured Bradymonadales bacterium | reverse complement strand
GCGGGAGCTGGAGCGTCGACGGCGCCGCCGCGGGGAGGCCGCCCAGCCGATTTTGTTGGTGGTGCCGGCCAGGCTTCGAGGGGCCTGGAAGAGGGCGTCGGAAAAGCGGGGCCTGGCGGTGGGGCGAGATGTGGCGATCACCTCTCACTATCAAATGAGTCGCCAGCCCTGGGAAGGGGCCCTGTCGGTCTGTGTGGTCGATGAGGCGCATCGCTTCCGCAACCCCCAGGCTGTTCGGAGTCAGCACCTGGCGCTCTTATGTCAGCGGGCACCGCCGATGTTGGTGACGGCGACGCCGGTATGCACAGAGCTTGAGGACTTGCGCTGTCTACTGGGCTACTTTCTGAGCGATGAGATGGCGAAGAGCCTGGTGGGATTGGGCCTGTCGGCGGCGTTCGAGGCCCATGCGGCGGGGGAGTTTGACCTGGTGGAGCTATTGGAAGAGGTGGTGATCCGCCGCCGCGAGCCCGACTTCGGGCCGCAGGGGCGGCCGAAGATGGTGGTGGAGACGATCGGATATCAGCCATCGGAGGAGGAGCTTTGGGTGTGGCGTCATCTGGAGGAGGAGGTACGTCAGTGGTCGATGGGAGCTCTGGAGGATAGCTGGCCCGAGGGGTTGCTGCGCCATCACCTGATGCGGCGGTGGGAGAGCTCGCCGGAGGCCTTGCGGGAGAGTTTGAGTGAGCTCGATCACTTTCATCAGCGCTGGCGCCAGGCCCTGTCGCGGGGCAAGCGCCTGGAGAGAGAGGCCTTTAAGGAGCTCTTCTCCGGGGTGCGGGCGGAGCAGGAGGTATTTGGTTTTGTCTACGAGGGGGAAGACGACGTAAAGGACCATGACTGCCGGGGTGGGCGAAGCGATGGTCAGCGGATCCGGGCGCTGATGGAGCGGGTCGAAGTTCTATGCGGCGGACGAGCCTCGATGGTGGAGGCCATCGCTGCAAAGGTGGTGGAGAGCCAGGGGACGATGCTGGTTTTCGTGAGCTATCGAGCCAGTGCAGAGGCGATATTTGAGGCCATCAAAAAGCGCGGCGGAGGGCAGTGTTCCCTGGGCCTGATCAGCGGCGATGGAGCATGGGCCACAGGCTATGGTCGGTGCGATGAGCAGTGGCTACTGGAGCGCTTTCGGGCCAGTTGGCGCGGCGGGCGAAGCCAGGAGGTGGTTCGAGCGCTGGTGGCCACGGATTGTCTGGCCGAGGGGGTAAATCTACAGGGGTGTCAGGGGGTGGTGATGGCGGACCTCCCCTATTCGCCGGTGGTATTGGAGCAACGCATTGGACGGGTCGTGCGTCCCGGAGAGGATGTGGAGTCGGTGACCCTCTATTTGCCGAGGCCGCGGCAATGGTCGGAGAGCCTGGGGCTGAGGCGGAGACTGCGGGAACGGGTCGCCGCTGCGCAGCGTGTAGCTCTGGGGCAACCGCTGGCCAGAGGAGCGATGAGCGAGAGCGGCGAATCGGATGCCGGCGATGGCGACGGAGCGCTGGCGGCGATCACCCGCGAGGAGCGGCTGTGGGCGCTGGTCTCAGGCGACTTGAGCGACGATGTGGTGGGGCTGATGCGGCGGCGCGGCCTGGACTTCCAACAAGCCCAAGCGCTGTGGGTGAGGGTGGCCGTCGAGGGGTTGGGCTCGCGCTACCTGTGGCTTTGTTGTTGTAAGCCGAGTCTGGAGGTGCAGTGGCGTCGATCCAGACTGCTCAGGAAATTGGTCCAACTCAGCGAGTTGGACGACGAGATCGAAAAGGTAGACCACATCCCCTGCGGAGAGCCCATGTGGGCGTTGGTGAAGCGGTGGATGGAGCGGCGCGAGCAGCAATACCGGGCGATCCATCTGGCGCCGACCCTGGTCGGCAAGGGCTCGGCCGGACTTCGGGCCTGGCGAAGACTGGAGCAGGCCAACGAGGAAGGTCGGCTGACGTTAGAACCATCGCGGTGGGAGGCGCTTCGCCGCCGGCTGGTGCGGGTTCACCCCCCGGCGTTGGAGCGAGCCCTGGAGGAGGTGTTGAAAGCCAGCGAAGAGGTTGAGGAATTGGTCAGTTTTGGAGAGGGATTGAGCGGGGCGCCGCGACACAAGGAGGCCAATGGATTGCGGGTGGTGGGAGCGCTGTGGGTTTAGGGGGCAGCGATCATGGCCATCGATTGATGGCAGTGTTTGGAGACCGGCACCGGTCATATTCTGAATCTGAAATGACCTAAAATATCGTCAAGTGGGGTAGCCATCGCTTCACGGCTATCCTAGAAAACTCGGCGATGGTCGATCGCTCGGAACGTCCGGGTTGGTGACTTTTATTGGTCGTGGAAAAAGCAAGGATTCAAAAATGGTTGAACGGTTTTGTTGGACAGGCGTCGGTTC
>CAYQBU010000333.1:0-2361 GCA_964415785.1 uncultured Bradymonadales bacterium | reverse complement strand
AGGAGGGCTATTGCGACATCCCCTTTGTGCTCTTTACCTCCAACGATCACACCAAACTTCCGCGGCCCATGCGGCGGCCGGGGCGCATCGACCAGATCATCGAGGTGGAGACGCCGGGGCGAGAGCTGCGGTGGAAACTGATCAGTGAAATGGCAACGCGCGAAGGCGTGGAGGTGCCGGAGGAGCAGCTTCCGAACCTGGACACCATCCTGGTCAATAAGTCCACGGCCTACCTGGTGGAGGCCCTGAGGCGGGCTCGGGTCTGCGGTTGGGAGGAGATCGACTTTGAGAGCGATACGACACTGGCGATCGACGACGAGCAGGACCAGGAACTGCACTCCATCCCGGGAGGTTTCTAAGCGAGACTAATTGCTGTCGAGATCAAAGGCGTCGGCGAGGAGTTCGATGGATTTGATGCGGTCTTCGTGGGAGTGGACGAAGGTGGCGATCATGAGCTCGTCGGCTCCGGTGTCGCCGGTAAAGTCCTCGAGTTCGGTTCGAACGGTGTCCTGGCTGCCGACGAATTGGAGCTTGCGGTGCTTGTCGATGATCGCGCGGTCCATGGCGGTATAGGGGTAGTTTTTGGCCTCTTCGGGGGTGGGGAATGGGGAGTATTCACCGCGCCGAAGGCGGACGGTGGCCAGGTCCCAGGAGGCGGCGAGGTGGTTGGCCTGTTCGTCGGTTTCGGCACAGATGACGGCGGTGGCCATGATGATGTGAGGTTCTTCGAAACGAGCTGAGGGCTGGAAGTTGTTTCGGTAAGCGTCGAGGGCGGGGCGGGGATCGGTCTGGCTGAAGTGACTGGCAAAGCTATAACCCAGCCCCAATTGGCCGGCGAATTTGGCGCTGGCGCCGCTGGAGCCCAGTAGCCAGATGGGGGGAAGCTCCACATCGTTGGGCATGACGGTGACCGAGGCAAAGGGGTGGTCGGCGGGAAAGTCGCCGCTGGAGAGGCGTTGAAGCTCGTCGAGTTGGGCGGGGAATTGATTGGCGTCAAAGGAGCGAAGGGCCTTCTGGGTGGTCTGGTCCGTGCCGGGGGCGCGGCCAATGCCGAGGTCGATGCGGCCGGGAAAGAGGGCCTCCAGGGTGTGGAAGGACTCGGCCACCTTGAGAGGCGCGTGGTTGGGGAGCATGATGCCCCCGGAGCCGACGCGGATGTGATCGGTGGCCTGGGCGACGTGGGCGATCATGATCTCGGGGGTGGAGGTGGCGACGCTGGGCATGCCGTGGTGTTCGGCGAGCCAGTGGCGCTTGTAGCCCAGGGATTCGCCTTTTTTGGCGAGCTCCACGCTTTGTCGAAGCGCGCTGGAGGCGGTTTGGCCGCTGCCGATGGTGGAGAGGTCGAGTATGGAGAGGGGTGTATCGGTGAGGCTTGTCATATATCTCGTTAATGTAGAAAAAGGAGCTAGAGGTCGCTCGGTTGATCTGCTTAACACTTGAACCAGGAAAATAAATCCAAATGCGAGTGGGTTATCCCGGATTATCTCATAGGAGTGTCGGGGGACGGAAAAGGCGTCGATGAGGGAGGAATTAAATGGAAGTAGTCGCTGAGATGTTTCGGAGCGGTGGGATCTGGATGTACCTGGTATTGGCGTTGAGCCTGTTGGTCTATCCGGGACTGTTGGTGTCGGGCGTGCTTTTTGGAAGTAGCTTTCGGGAGGGGGCACCGCGGCGAAAGCGGCGTCTCATTGCCGGGGCGATCCCTCTATTGGGAGCTGTGGCGCTGGTCGCCGTGGGCGTGGTCGGTTGGCAATTGGGCCTGGCGGAAGCGCACTCGGCGATGGAGATGGCGAGTCCGGAGTCGCGACAGAGAATGCTGGCTCGTGGGGAGCAAATTGCGATGTATCCCCTGCAGGCCGGGGCAGCGATGGCGCTGATTCCAGGGTTGGTAGGGTTGGTCTTTATGGTGACGGGACTTCTGGCGAGCGACGACGGCGAGTGAGCATTGATCTGGGTTGATCCGGACTTAGGAGAGATAGGTTTTGGAAGACGAAAAGACCCCCTACGAGGTGATCGGTGAGGCGGAGGGCGTGGAGCGATTGGTCCATCGATTTTATGACCTGATGGACGAGCTACCGGAGGCGCAAGAGATTCGGGAGATGCACGCGAAAAGCCTAAAAAGTTCGCGCGAGAAGTTGATCTTGTTTTTGACGGGATGGCTCGGGGGACCCCAACTCTACGTCGAGAAATACGGACACCCCAGGCTGCGGGCGCGGCATATGCCCTTCGATATTGGCGAGGATGAGCGCCAGCAGTGGATGCTGTGCATGCGCCAGGCCCTGGAGGATGAAGTGGAGGATGAAGAACTTCGCCGCTTTTTGGACCAGGCCCTGGATCGGGTGGCGGCCCATATGCGCAATC
>CAYQBU010000332.1:0-2378 GCA_964415785.1 uncultured Bradymonadales bacterium | reverse complement strand
TGCTCGACCGGAAGAAAGGAGGTCGTTCCTGTGGGAAATGGCGCTCTTTGCAGCTAGTAATGGTCACCTGACGTCACGCCAGGCGCATTGGATACGATGCAAAGGTCATGAGATAAATATTCCAGGGGAGATGGTGGATAGGTTTCTGAGCTCTGCGAAAGAACTGGCTGGCTCGATTCGCGCCAATCCCGATTTTGAGGTGGAGGAGCTGTTCCTCTTCCTCGGCGGTCCTGACACGATGAAGTCCATAGACGAAGTATCGGATGAGGAGGCCGTGACATCGACCCTGCATTACGCCGCGGCTGTGGCCGCTGAACATGGGGGAAAGGAGGCCGTGAAGTTCATTAAATTCCAGTTTGGGGGAAAACTGGGATCTGAAGTCGCGGAAAAGGTAGTTCATTCGATCGAAAATGATGGTCTGACGGATGCCTTCGATGTCGCAACGTCTTATGTGCCGGTGATGGCGCTAGCTTCTGGAGTAAAGGAAGCTGCGAAGGGGAATTATAAAAAGGGGGCGTCAAATCTGGTTGCATGCACGACTTGTAAAGTGGTGGGTAGTGCGGCCGGTGCGGCCGCAGGGGCAGCGGCTTCGAGCATCGCATATGCTGGCCTGGGTGGAACACTACTGAAAGCTGGTGTGGCGCTGGGGGTCGCGTCGCCGCCGACGTTGGTTGTTGTAGCACCAATCGCAGGTACTGTTTTGGGTGGATATGGCGCAATGCGCTTGGCGAAGAAAGCCTTCCCAGGCGATGAATGACTCAGGGGCGTCACGTGTGGTGGAGACATCCCCCAAAAATCGGGGATAGAGGCGTGTGATGGGGCTGGAACCATGGGGGGAGGTCTGTCACATGTGCCCCACGGAGGGATTGCTTCCGATAGCACGTCGCCAGCATGGCGATACAGAGTTGTTGGAGGCCTCCATTGATCTAGTCACTGACCTACTAAGCAGGGAGTCCGATATGCGTCGTACTTACTCTTTTCAGGGAATATTGACCTTTCTCGCCATGAGCCTCGCCGTGGGGTTGCCGGCCGTTGCCGGGGCCTCCGAATCAACGGATGAGGCGTCCGGGGATGTGGACTTTGTGGAACTGGCGCAGGATGACGATCAGGCGATGGGGCTGATGGAGGCCGCGTGCTCTGGAGAGGTGGAGGACCGATGCGACGAGGAGGCCTACGAGGTGCGTCATGAGACGAGCGTTGCCGTGTTTAGCCTTAAAGCGTCGGGGCCGGAGCGCAACGAGGCGCTGGAATCGTCGTTGGAGTACTCGTCGTTGGCGGACTCTGGGAGTTCGTCGGGCAACTCCACGGGGTAAGACGTGGCGAGTAAGACCGATGATGGCTCGTGCGACTCCAGGTTTCAGCAGTCGGAGCTGAGCCGTAGCACGCACACATATAAATTTGATGGTGAGGGTTTTGAGGCGGTGGGTGGTGATCAGGCTCAAAAGCGGAGAGCGTTGGAGCCAGTTCGTGGGTATTCAGGATTTGCTGGGGTGAGGAAATAACGAGGCTCGCCAGACATTTTTTGTTCGGTTATGATTTGGAAATGTCTGGCTGGGGCTCAATCGGGTTCGAGGGAGTCCGATAAGAAGGTACTCGCTAATCAGGCCGACCTGCTCGAGGAGTGGGAGGCGAAGGTCGATTACTGAGGCAATATCATGAACGATGCAACGGACATCCATTTGCTGGCACCGGGCGACCAGGGAAAGCGGTTTGAGCGCACGGGAGTCCAGGTGGTTAGGGAGTTAACGGAGAGGGCCGCAGAGGAGATCAACAACCTATTCGTGTTGGTGTCAGGCGCCCAATTGCCGGAGGTGGCGACGGTGGTGAAGGCTGCCAATCGCAAGAAGCATCTGCGAGGCCTATTGGTGGAGCAGCCCCACGACCCGAATTGGGTGCCGGCGATGTTGGATCGCGCCGATCTTCGCACTTTGCGACATACGGTGGTCCACGGGGACCCGCGTGTTTTTGAGCGTATATTGAATGCCTGGCGCCTTGGGGCGCAGGACGTCTTGATCGCCGATGCCACCGTTCAAGGGGACCTCTTATTCGTGAAAACCTGTGCGCTGGACACCGTTGAGGTTGAGATTGATGCGTTGAAGCCACTTTGGAAGGCGAGTTCGGACCCGCTCATCGATCTGGAAGTGAGCGAGGACGGGGCTTATGTCCGGTGGCCGGCTCTCGACGTGGACCTCGATCTGGAGACCATACGGGTGGCCCGAGACCCAGGGCGTCGCGAGGAGTTCGAGAAGAGACGGCTCGACGATGAGCAACGGATGGGTAGGGCCATCAAAAATCTGCGAGTGCAGAACGAACTCCGTCAAAGGGATCTCGAGGGCATTTCAACGAGGCAGGTGCGTCGGATAGAAAAGGGGGAGGTG
>CAYQBU010000331.1:0-2395 GCA_964415785.1 uncultured Bradymonadales bacterium | reverse complement strand
GGAGGTGGGCAAGTTGAGATTGTCAAATCAGGGGAGGCGTCATAAGCTCTTTAACCACGGGCGAATGGACTGAATAGATACGGACACAGGGTGAAGGGTTATGAGTATGGAGTTTGAGCGTGAACCGCTTGCGATCGATGCTTTTGCGCCGAATTTGCAAAACCATATCAAGGATGGTGCGCCGCCGAAGATGAAGATGATGGCGGCTCAGGGGATGGTACCGGCGCCACCGGAACAGCAGGTGCAGGTATTGTATCAGCTCCATTTTGATGAGGCCGTGGGTCAGGCGGCGGCGGATTCGCTCAAGGGGATGCCGGGCAACTTGCTGGAGCCCATTGTGGCCGGGAAGCAGCCGGCGGCGGTGTTGGATTGGATGGCCGACGTCATCGAGGAGCGAGAGCTGTTGCAGAAGTTGGTGCTCAACCAGGAGACCGACGATGCGACGGTGTATCGCCTGGCGGGGCAGGCCGATGCCGAGCTGTGCGATATTATCGGCAATAACCAGGTGCGGATCTTGCGGTCGCCGGCGATCCTTCACGCGCTCTATACCAATAGCAACGCGAAGATGGCGACGTTGGACCGGGCCCTGGAGCTGGCGATCCGAAATGAGATCGACCTGTCGCCCTTTCCGGAGCTGCGCAACGCGGCGCGAGGGGCGCAGGCCGACGATGAAGAGGGGATGGACGAGGCGTCGTTTGAGGCGATGCTGGAGCAGGAGTCGCAGAAGGCAGGAACGGAGAAAAAGAAGCTCGACAAGTTGGAGGACGATGGCCTGACGCGCTCGGAGCGGGAGCGGCTGGAAAAGGAGCTAGTCGAGGAGGACGAAGAAGAAGAGGGCGAGGGGGCGAGTCGCGGTGGCAATGTTCGCCAGAAGATCATGGCGATGAATATCGCCCAGAAGATCCGTCTGGCGACGGTGGGGAGTCGGGAGGCGATCAAGATATTGATCCGCGACCCCAATAAGCTGATCCATATGGCGGCGATCCAATCGCCGCGGCTCAAGTTGGGAGATATCAAGCGCCTGTCGTCGAATAAGTCGCTGCCCGATGGGGTGATCAACTATATGGCCAAGAATCGGGAGTGGACCAGCGATTACGAGGTGTTGGTCAATCTGTCCATGAATCCCAAGACGCCGCTCAGTGAGGTGACGGGGTTTTTGAAGCACCTTCGGGTCAACGATCTTCGCCAGCTCAGCCGCAACCGAAATGTGAGCCATCAGGTGTCGCGAATGGCCAAGCGGATGATGAAGCGACGGGGCCGGTGAAATAATCGACGGTCCAGAGTGCTTCATCGAACGCGCGCAGGACGAGCCCATGCCATTGATATTATTGCCGAGTAGGACTCATGCCTTCGAGTTTACCTCCCTGTGGACTGTATAAGACGACGCAAGCACTTCCCGGAAAGGAGCAATGGGTGAGGGCCAATTTACTGGTCTATTTTCACAACCATTCGCAGCAGGGGCCGCCCCTGCTATTGCTGCCAGCCTCCAATAATAACAACCGGTGGAGCTTCCATGAAAAGGGCTATTTGATTCGGGATCCGGCGTTTGTATCCAGCCTCACGCCCCTGAAAGGCGAAGGGCTCTACGTGCTTCGCGACCCGATCTATTTGTCGCGTGACGAGTTTATCCCGGAGCGCACGTTGGTTCAGTTGGGATATACTCGAAATGCGGATCCGATCTTATTTTTGGCCGATTTTGATGAAAATGGGATCGGCTTTCCCGATAACGGCCTCAAGTGCACCACAGAGATCTTCGGGATGTTGGAGGATGTGAATTTCGCGACCCCCGAATGGGACGATGGGATGCACTGAGGAACGCCAGGTCAGGCCGCGCGGCGATGAGGGCGATCGGCGTAGATGTGGCAGGCCTTGAGAAGAGCGTTGAGATGCCGAGGACGGGGGTCTTGGAGGTGGCCTCGGGAATCGCGGTGATCGACTCGGATCCAGCCGTCGTCGTGGGGAGAGAGGCCGGCTTCGAGAGCGGTGTCGTACTCAAGGGTGGTCAATTCGTGGGGAAGGAGACGGTGTACCCGGCACCATGGGCCGGTGGGCTGGTCTTGAAAGGCACGCCAGGAAGCGAGGTCGGGAAAGCACCACAGGCTGGGCCAGTCGGGGTGTCCATCGATCCAGGCGATGGAGGAATCGGGCAGAGCGATGGGGTGGAGCGGAGAGGCGGGGCGATGAAGGAGGGCCTCCTCGAGGGTCAGGAAGGCGCGGTGGAGGGAGCTCAAGAGCGTTGAAGGGGGTTGCGGAGTAGGGGGAGCGAGGGCGCCTTCCAGGTGGGCGAGGGCGTATTCCAGGCAGATGCGGGCGCCGCTTTGGCCCATGAAGGCGCGCCAGGAGAGGTGGCGATGAGCGGAGAAGGAGCGAAAGAGGGCGCTGATGACGTTGGAGG
>CAYQBU010000330.1:0-2419 GCA_964415785.1 uncultured Bradymonadales bacterium | reverse complement strand
GATCCTGGAGCTCGAAGTCCGGGCGATCGCCTTTTTCGACCTCGGCGAGGGCCGGGGGACAGATGAAGATGAGGGCGATGAGTATAGGGAGTGCTAATGGCAGGCGCGACATAGGGAACCCGAGTACTCGAGGGAAGTTCAACGTCGACTCAGGCCAACAGTAGGGTGGGGGGCGATGCGGTCGAGGTGGCAGATCGTCGCGGGGAGTTGGGGCGGTCCTACATGAAGGCGAGTCCGAGGCCGATCTGGAGCCAGAAGGCCTCGATGTCGAAGCTGTCGCGAAAGAAGCCGTGCTGGGAGGTGAAGAAGGTCATGGGGAGGCGAAAGGAGACCGAGAGGTCGAGGGGGGCTTTGAGCCAACCCTCGGGCAAGATGACGAGGCCCGTAGAGGGGAAGAGGCCCCCCTTAAAGGTGAGGCTGTCGCCGATGCCATCGAAGCCGACGAAGGTGCCGGCGCCGGCCTCGAGCATCAAGCGGGCGGAGAGGCGAAAGTGGAAGTTGTAGGAGAATTCGCCGAGGACCTCGGTTTGATCGTCGAGGCCATAGCTTCCGAGGAGGGCGGCGCGATAGCTGGTCAGCCAGTGGGCGTAGCGATCGAGCTGGGAGTGGAGGGTGAGTTGGAGGCCGTATTGGGCCTTGGAGCCGGCGACGTCGAAGGCGACGGTGGTGACCAGGGATTCGAAATCAAAATTGGGGGGAGGAACGGGGAGATCGCCGTGATGGAGGCCGCGATGCGGGGAGGGGTCGTGGGGAGGGATGGAACCGGTGGTGGCCACGGGGGTCAGGGGCAGGAGATTGCAGGTGGCCTGTTCGACGGGGCCGCTCTGGCAAGCCTCGGGATCGACGGGTTCGTAGATCAGGCCGCCGAAGGCCCAGTCCAGAAGGCTGGCGGAGGCGGTGGCGGTGAGGAGGCCGCGCTGGTGGCGCAGGAGGCAGGCCGTGACCTGGGATTTGGAGAGGGAGGCCGGGTGGAGGTGCTCCCACTGGCAGTGGGGCGGGAGTTCTCGGTGGTGGCCCATCATATAGGCGTCTCCAAAGGCGACGAAGGGAAAGTCGCCGGAGCGGGTGCGGAGGACGGCGCTGACGCCCTGGGCGTTGTCGTAGTTGTGGTTGTAGCGGGCCTCGCCGAGTCCGCCGTGGTCGCGGATGGTGCGGATATGACCGCCGGCGAGCCCGTCCTGTAAGAAGTGAAGGCCTGTGCCCTCGAAGACGAGGGCCTTGAGGGCGGAGACGGTGCGCAGGAGTTCGGCCTGGAGGCTGGCCCGGCGATGGGGCTCATCGGCGTCGGGAAGGCGGGCGAGATCGTCGATGAAGGATCTCAGGGGGGCGACGAGGTCGGGGTGGGCGCGATCGGCCCAGGCCAGGAGGCGCAGACGTGTGTGTTCGGCGAGCATGGCGCAACCGCGTTCGGCGAGTTCGGGCCCGGCGAGATCTCGCCACTGGATGTCCTGGAAGTCGTCGAGAGGGCGGGCCATTTTGCGGGCGTCGCGGTAGCTGAGGGAGAAGAGGTCCTCGCAGCGTTGTGAGGCAATGGACAGCGACGTGCTGTGATGGCCGACCCAGGAGTCAAAGGCCTGAGTGCCGAAGTGGTTGTGGTTTCTGAGGACGAGGTCCAGGTAGTGAGGATTGCTGATGGTGTAGCGGACGACGGGATCGGTGGGGCCCTGAGGGGGCGGGGTGCGGGCCAGGGAGGAGAGAAAGGCCGGGGGGATAGAGTGGGGGTTTTGCTGGTCAAAGAAGTGGTGAGTCATGTCGTCGACGTCGGCGCCGACCTGGGCCCAGGGGACGTCGTCGGCGTCGATACAGGTCTTGCTGGTGACGCGGCTCAAGACGCCGTCGATGCCCTCGTCGCCGACGGCGAACCAGTGCAAGATATCCTGGAGAAAGCCCGGTTTTTCGGCGCCGGAGAGGCCGGTGACCGGTCCCAGACGGGAGACATGATCGACGAGCGCAGAGTAGTCGCCGAGGGTGATGGAGTGGTCGGAGTTGTCCCAGGGGTCGTCGCCGACGCGGTTGATATGGGAAGAGACGGCCTTTTCGCCGTCGATGCAGTAGTGGGTGGGGCGTTGGTCGGGGCAGGTCAGGGCGAGGGCCAGGTAGCGCGCCCGGAGGTCGAAGTCGTCGGGTCGTTCGTCGAGCAAGGGGGCCAGTTGATGTTTGGCGTGCCAGCAGGCCTGGTCGGCGAAGTAGGCGTGTTCGATATACTCGTAGGCCTGGGCCGTGGAGGCGAGGGGGAAGAGAAGGGAGGCCAGCGACAGAAGAATAAGGGCGGGAAGACGAGCCATCGTGGTGCGCTCACTATGAGGGGAAGCTGAGGGGAGGAAGGTATAATCCCCGGGAGGTGTGGAGCGCAATGTTGAGGGCCGCTGACAAGGCTCAGCCTCCGGCGGCGTGAAGCCGCCGGGGGGCGGGAGTGCTC
>CAYQBU010000329.1:0-2442 GCA_964415785.1 uncultured Bradymonadales bacterium | reverse complement strand
ATTGACATCGTTTACGATAGCGACGGCTTTATGGCCGACGAACGCGTCGAATTCGAGGGATGGAGCAACCAGGGCCTCACCTACCGGCTATTTCGCGAAGTGGAGGCCCAGGTTTGCCGCGTTGCTGACCGCGTACTAACCCGAAGCCATGAAGGCTCCCAGATCCTGCGCGACCGCATCGGCCCCCTGGATCGACCAAACAAGATCATGATCGCTCCCAACGGAAAGGACCCCCAGCTCTTCAACCCCGGCAACCCAGACACACGCCAGACCACGCGGCACCAACTTGAACTTTCACAAGAAACCCCATTCATCGTCTACGCCGGATCCCTAGGCCCGCGCTACTTACCGGACGCCCTTTTCGACTTCTTCGCCCGTGTTCATCAACGGGAGCCTAGCAGTCAATTACTCATCCTGACGGGCCACCGATCTCTCGCCCGCGAATACCTCGCCCAAAGCAATGCTCCAGAGACCGCTGTCACCCTCGATCGCGTCCCTCCATCCCAGGTCCCACAATACCTCGCCGCCGCCGACCTCGGCATATCATTTCGCCAACCCTCCTTTTCGCAGCGCGGCGTCTCCCCCATCAAGATCGCCGAATACCTCCTCTGCGGCCTGCCCGTCCTCGCTACGCCCTCCGTCGGCGATGTGGCCACCCAGATAGACGACGCCGTCGGCATCATCGCCCACGCGACCGACGCCCGTGCCCTGGACCACGCCGCAGACCAATTCTTCGACCGCATCCTGGAAGACCGCGATAACTATCGCACGCGCTGCCGAGACCGCGGCCTGGAGTTCTTTGGCCTCCAACAGGTGGCTTCTAAGTACCGACAGGCCATGGAGCTAAGCGCCACGTCCGCTGCCGAAGCCGGCCATGAGTCCAGCTCGGAATCGGCCAAGGCTTCCGCTCAATAGATCACCCCACACTCCCCCCGACCATTGACTATTCGACAAACTGATCCCTGAGTTTCAAATAAAGCTCTCTCACATCCGCCGTATAGCGCTCCGTACTATATTTCTTGAGTGCCCTCTGCCTTCCGGCCGCCCCCATCCGAACTCTCATTTCCTCTGAGTCCAGCAAGCTTGCTAAGCGTTCCGCAGCTCGATCCGGTTGTAGCCGCGGCACCTTGAACCCGGTTTCACCCTCCACGACGATTTCACTCATGCCCCCGACGTCACTGACTACCACCGGGAGCTCACAGAACATCGCCTCCGCCACTACCAGCCCGAAAGCTTCTTGCTCCGACAAAAGGCCAAATACGTCCATCATCCCATACATCTTCCGCGTATCCGACTGATATCCCGTGAGAATGACTCGATCCCCAATCCCCAATTCATCGGCCGCATTGCGAATGGCTTCCTTGTCTCTTCCCTCACCAACGATCATCACATAGACGTTATCCTCTGGTGACGAAATCAGCGAGACCGCCTCGATCAAATGGCTAAACCGCTTGTGCTTATCATCTAGGCGACCGACCGAACCGACCACCATGGCGTCCAGCGGTATCCCGAACTCTCGTCGAGCCTCCGCCCGTTCCTCAGCCATCGGTGGCTCAACGGCTGGCACACCATTGTCAATATGCGTCACCTTGCTACGAGGAACGTATAAGTCCTCCGATAGGTAATTCGCCACCGGTTTCGATACCCCTACACAGTGGTTTGCAAGGTGCATAGTCAAGCCGATCACTGCGTGACCCCTCGTCGAGCGCACAAGGGGATCTCCCACCTCCTCCACCACCGTACATGCCACGCCTGATAGCCTTCCAGCAATCGATCCATGAAAATTGGCTTCATTAATCGCGCAGTGGAGAATATCCGTTGGCTGCTCCCTCAGGTAACGCATTAGCTCCAACGTCGCTCTCGGATTCCTTATTGCAGGAGCTACGTCCAGCACGTCGATGGGGATCCCAGTTGCTTCGATCTTCTTTGCCGCATCTCCCTTCTTCCAAAAGGTACAAATACGGAAATCGATACCCTCAAAATCCATTTGACGGCATTGGTTAACGGCCCGCGTTTCGACGCCACCGAAATCTAGCACTGGTAACAAGCGGGTTACCCGCACTTTAGACCCACTGCTACGTGCCTGATTTTTGGCCCTTGTCCTAACCTTCGTGCTCATCTCTCTCCTAAGACTACTATTCTACCGTCGTTTAGCTCACTACGCCTTCAGTTACCGCACTGAGTCTGAGAATCGCAAGCAGGCACTCGTCATAATGAGCCGTCCGAAGAACATAGGAATCCTACCGTACTTCAGAGGCCAAACTCGAGCCCCACAGGCGATGTGCTGGGAGCGAAGCGACCAAATACTCTTGGGATGCAGAGCATCGTCGTGGAGCGTGAATGCCCCTGAGGTGAGATGCTGGTATCTGGGCTCTGATGAGCCGCAGTAGGCGTGTCGTAAATAATCCGGGATAGAACCCCTCATCATCTTTTTGATAACCC
>CAYQBU010000328.1:0-2446 GCA_964415785.1 uncultured Bradymonadales bacterium | reverse complement strand
TTTCCCTCATAGGCATCGGTGGGGTCCCCTCAATCATCGAAGACTTCGTTTCACCGACCACCGAGGTCACGCAACCGCAGGCTATCGACGGCATGGGGTTGCAGAACCACCGCCTATTCAGGGGTCTCAAATACGATTTGCGGGTAGGTGGAGCGCACCATCGAGATCGGCGGAAACCCCATCCAAGCTCAATACCGCTGGGGCTCACCAGATCGACAGGACTCGGCGAGCCGCGACCCTCGATGCTCGATTCCCCGCTGATATCGCTCGAAAGAAAAGAGTGATTTTCCGAGCTCCCGCTCGCAGCGCTCCAGCGCAGCGACGCGCTCCATGGGTTCCGACTCGTCATCTTCGATGATCGCCGCCAACTCCTCGCGGCCCTCGATCTCGTCGTCGTGGCGATGCTCGAGGAGTTCCAGTCCCACCCGATCCCTGCTCGCACGGGGAGTCCTGCCCAAAAACCCCTCCATCGCGCCACGTGCCTGCTCGTCGCCGAGTCGCGCCAGAAGCCAGCCGATCTCGAAAATCGGCTCATCGTGGCCTGCAAACCCCGTGCGTAGCGCTTCTCGCTGATCCTCGCTGATCTGTTCAAACCACTCGACGCGGTCAATGAGGTGGCGAGCTGCCTCGCGAGCCAACTTGACGTCCGAGCCGGAGGCCAGCTCCATTAAAATATCGAGCCGCTCCGCATCATCGCTTGCCCCGGCGTAGCGCTTCACCCCCTCCACTTTGGCCTGTCCCTCGTCGGCGCGGCTGCCAAGACTGAGCGCGCTCTGGTAGTGGGCGACAAAGCTTTGACTACCGTCGAGAAAGACCAGAATGCGACGTCCCTCGGCGATCTGGGGCACACAGGACGTTCGCGGCGAGTCATCTTGTGCCCAGTCGGCGACGGAGAGAACATCGCCCCCTTGGCCCCGAATCCTCTCCTCGACGCGGATCTTTTCCTCTCTGTCCACCGTCCCCACGGCGATGGTCCGGGCCTGATCGACCTGGCTGAATATATCAACATGGTTCATGCGGCAGGCCTGCGCCTCCGGCATGACCATCAAGGTCACGCCGAAGGCGCTCAGACTGGCCACCAGGGCCATGATCAGGACTCGGAAATATTTTATTTTAATCGACATGATCCAACCTGATTGCAAATCCGGGTTAATGGAAACTCCCAACCTAGTGCTGCCCGCCGGAAGTAAGTGGGCAGCACTAGCTGGTTTTAACGTCGGCCAGACGAAATCGATCTAATGGGGATCAACGCCCACCCTCAACACAGAGGTCGACGTCACCGTAGTTGCGCTGAATGCATTGCCGATAGGGCTGGCAATCGCCACGCGTATCGGCAGGGCAGTTATAGAGTTCGTCGTGGCACTCTCGGCAGATCTCTCGGTTTCGCTCCTCGCCCTCTTCGCGGGCCTCTTGCGCCCGTTCTTCGCGCCGCTCTTGTCGCTCCACCACCTCCTCCTCGCTGAGCTGTTTTCTGAACACCTTCAGCACCATCGTGCCCTCACCCATATCATAGGAGCGATTGTCCATGGCTCCGCGGAGAAAGCGGACACTATATTCCGTGTCGGAAGACGAGCAACTCAGGTGGGTGCGTCCGGCCCGCGCCTCGCGGGTCAGATTTCGGCTATCGTCCCGAGGTTCGATATTAGGTGTGAGGCTCCTGGGCTCGGTAGAATTGGGCGTACTCCGATTCATCTGAAAACCCTGGCGCGCGGCAGCGCTAAAGGACGCATCTTCTTCCAGAGCAAACACAACCCACAAGCAATCACCGCGCTCCACGTCGAAGACCAGCGGCTCTACCTCTGAGAGCTCACGCTCCTCGGTGAGCAGCACCTCTTCATAGCCCTGTTCTTCGATGATCTTCTGGGACACCTCATCGATCATCTCACTGGCCGGCCGAGTCGCCACCGCCGGAGGCTCGGCATCGGAGATATAGGCCCCTCGAGCGCGAGCGTTATTTCCATAGGAACGGATAAAGACGGCCGTCGCCCCATCCTCGGCAGCCCGTTTTCTCAGCGCGTCTTTGACCTCTTCTACTTCGAATTCATCGCTGCGACTCATCGTATATTGACCGACCCAGGCGTGGGGATCATCGGCCGTCGGAAAATTGTCCTCCAACTTGAACATATGGGTGAAATTCCCATCGTCTTGAAAGGCCACTCCCTCAGGGACCTCCAACTCTCCTCCCTCCTCCACGTAATAGACCTCCACATCCTCAGGATCCGAGGGCGGGCGTTCCACAGCACCGTAAATGCCACCACTATCTCTAATTTCTGGCCCCGGTGATCCGCCCACCGACGAGAGCATCGGTGCGCATCCAGCCAGCAGAGCGGAGAAGACCAAAAAGAGACACGCCGAACCGACGCCTGTCCAACAAAACCGTTCAACCATTTTCGAATCCTTGCTTTTTCCACGACCAATAAAAGTCACCAACCCGGACGTTCCGAGC
>CAYQBU010000327.1:0-2462 GCA_964415785.1 uncultured Bradymonadales bacterium | reverse complement strand
TGAAGCGGACGCGCGCCATACATGGGGTCGAACCCTCGGTCCGCCAAAAAGCTCTTGGCATCCTCGCTCAACTCAATATCGAAGCCCCTCTCGGCTAGCAACTCCCGCAATCCCTTGAGCTGAATCTCGACGATGGAGTCCATGTCCTCTCGCGTCAACGACTGGAACATGATCGTATCATCGATCCGGTTGAGGAACTCCGGCTTAAACGTCGACCTCAATGACTCCGTGACCATCTCTTCGGCCTTCATCGGATCCGATTGGCCGTGCTCCTGGATATACTCACTGCCTACATTGGAGGTCATGATGATCACCGTATTGGTGAAATCCACGGTCCTTCCCTTGCCGTCGGTCAATCGCCCCTCATCCAGAATCTGGAGCAGGATATTGAACACATCGGCGTGAGCCTTTTCGATCTCATCGAAGAGCACCACCGTATAGGGTTGACGGCGCACATGCTCCGTCAAATAGCCCCCTTCGTCATAACCGACGTAGCCGGGAGGCGCTCCGATCAGGCGCGCCACGGCGTGGCGCTCCATGAATTCCGACATGTCCAGGCGCACCATATTTTGCTCATCGTCGAAGAGGAACGCCGCCAGCGACCGCGCCAGCTGCGTCTTACCCACCCCCGTGGGCCCCAGGAAGATAAACGACCCGATCGGTCGATTCGGATCCTGGAGGCCACTTCGGGCCCGGCGAACGGCGTCGCTGACCGCCACCACCGCTTCATCTTGGCCCACCACGCGCTCGTGGAGCCGATCCTCCATCTTGAGCAATTTTTTCTGCTCGCTCTCCAACATCTTGTGCACCGGGATCCCCGTCCACCGCGACACGATATTGGCCACATCCTCGTCGGTGACCTCTTCGCGCAGAAAGCTTCCCTGCTTCTGGACGTCTTCCAGATCCCCCTGAACTTCTTCCAGCTCCTTTTCGGCCTCCGGCAAAATCCCAAAGCGGATCTCCGCCGCTCGGTCCAGATTGCCTTGTCGCTCCGCCTTCTCAAACTCAATTCGCAAATCCTCGATCCGCTGCTTGAGCTCGCGCTGATTCTGGATGGCGTCTTTTTCACCGCGCCAGGTCGCCTTCATGCCACTGGCCTGCTCGCGCAGCTCGGCAATTTCGGCTTCCACATCCTCCAGGCGCTCCTGACTTAGCTCGTCTTCCTCCTTCTTGAGGGCCTGCTTCTCGATCTCAAGCGACGTCAATTTGCGCTCCAGCTTGTCGATCTCCTGAGGCAGACTCTCCAGCTCCATCTTGACCCCCGCTGCCGCCTCGTCGATCAAGTCGATCGCCTTGTCGGGCAAAAAGCGATCCGCCACGTAGCGGTGGCTCAACTTGGCCGCCGACACCAGCGCCCCATCGGCAATCCGGATGCCATGGTGCACTTCGTAGCGCTCCTTGAGTCCCCGAAGGATCGTCACCGTATCGTCGACGCTCGGCTCTTCGACCTTGATGGGCTGGAAGCGACGCTCCAGGGCCCGATCCTTTTCCACGTGCTTTCGATACTCCGCCAGGGTCGTCGCCCCGATGCACCGCAGCTCGCCGCGAGCCAGCGCCGGCTTGAGCATATTGGAGGCGTCCATTGCTCCTTCCGACGCCCCCGCTCCCACGATGGTATGCATCTCGTCGATGAACAAAATGATCTCTCCACCGGCCTCTCGAATCTCCTTGAGCACCGCCTTGAGCCGATCTTCGAATTCTCCTCGAAATTTCGACCCCGCGATCATCGACCCCAGGTCCAGGGCCGCCACGCGCTTTTCCATCAGGCTCTCTGGCACATCGTTGTCGGCGATGCGCTGGGCAATGCCCTCCACGATCGCCGTCTTCCCCACCCCCGGTTCACCGATGAGCACGGGGTTATTCTTGGTGCGCCGGCTCAACACCTGCAGGGCCCGACGGATCTCTTCATCGCGCCCAATCACCGGATCCAATTTGCCCTGATGGGCCATCTCCGTCAGATCTTGGGTATACTTTTCCAGGGCCTGATACTTTTCCTCTGGATTTACGTCCGTCACCTTCTGTCCTCCACGCACATCCTTCATCGCTTCTTCCACCCCTTTTCGATCCACTCCATGACGGCGCAAGATCTCGCCTGCCTCTCCCTTGTCGGCCACCAGGGCCAATAAGAGATGTTCCGTCGACACGTACTCATCTTTATAGTCCGTCGCTTCTTTTTGCGCCGATCTCAACACCGTCGCAAAATCATTGGACACCGACGCCTCTACGCCCTCCACGCGCGGCTGGCGCTCCAAGGCCTCTGCCACCGACGACTGCAGGCGCTCCGTGCCCACTCCCAATTTATTGATGATCGGAACCACGATCCCTTCATCTTGCTCCATGAGGGCCGACAGCAAGTGAATCGGTCGCACTTCCGGATGGGTGCCCTCCACGGCTCGATCTTGTGCCTCGGACAGGGCTTCTCTGGACTTGATGGTAAATTTTTCCAGTCGCATTGTATCACT
>CAYQBU010000326.1:0-2483 GCA_964415785.1 uncultured Bradymonadales bacterium | reverse complement strand
CCGGCGGAACAAGTCCGCCGGGGGGCGGAGTGTGATCCGTGCGTTCTAGCTGACAAGGCTGATTCACCGGTGGGATGAACCCGCCTCGATGGTCGGTGATGGGCCTGGGCTATCAGGGATTGCCGACCCGGCCCATGAAGACAAGTGCTCCCGTGGAGGCGTCGCGGATCATAAAGAGGAAGGGGTGGTCAGCGCGAAAGGTGGTGGGGCTGGAGACGCCGCCGATGCCACCGACGGCGGTGGCGGCTGCGGCCTCGGTGCCCTTTTCGTCGACGTCGATGAAGGCCTGGTGGTAGATGCTGTTGACGAAGAGGCGCCGGTCGAGGATGCCGCTGAGGTCGGCGTCGTGGAAGAGTTGCTGGACGCCGAGTGATCGGAAGGCGTCGATGAGGTCGATGGGGTCGCCGTCGAGCTGAAAGCGGGGGAGGGAGAGGTCAACTCGGGTGCGGGAGAGCTCGTCGAGTAGGCGATCGAGGGTGTCGGCGTCGAGGTTCTCCTCGAGGTCTGGGAGGCCGTCGCGCTCATGGGGCAAGAGGATGACCATGGAGAGTTCGTCGCCATCGTAGGGCAATTCGACGATCTGGGCGGCGTCGGTGTCGGCGTAGCGGAAGTGGTTGGTCTGGTTCATCATCGCCACTTCGTCGTCGGTGCCATCGGTGCGGTGGAAGGGTTCGTCGGAGGTGCGCTCAGGATCGAATTCGTCGGCCCATGTGCCCAGGAGGTAGATGGCGTTGACGGCGACGAGGTCGGTCTCGTCGGTGACGGCGCCCGGGGATAGGAGGTCCTGGATGCGGTCTTGGGTGGCATCCTCGACCCAGCGGTTGATCTGCTGGCGAGAAGCGTCGGCGTCGCCTCGAAAGTCCATGGAGTCCAGGCCGGAGTTGAAGAAGCGATCGGTGAGGTCCAGGTAGTCCTGATCGATGTCGATGCTACGTTCGACAAAGAGGCGGTTGGCGACGTCGAAGTCCAGGCCATCCGGGGCGTCGAGCTCGTCCCAGTGCTTCAGGAGGGCGGCCCAGCAACGGTTGGCGTCGTCGCCTGTCGACAGGTGCAGGGCCTCGGCGAGCTCGTCGGCCGTCTCGCCGCGTGCGCCGGCGAGGATCATGCTCATGGCCAGTGAGATGCTGGCCGGGGAGATGGTGGCGTTGTCGGAGTGGTCGATGGCGCCCCACAGCTCGAAGGCCATGGCGTTGACGCCAGCGGCGCATTGCTCGGAGGTGGGTGGTTCGTCGGCCGTCGACTCTGAGGCGATGGCTTCGGAGGCCACGTCATCGTCGGGGCTCTGGCAGTGATTGCTGGAGGCGTGGGCGACGGTGACAAAGGAGAGGGCGGCGAAGATGATGGCGGCGCCGGTGAGCCAGAATGTGCGTTTGGGGGGGGTGGTGGTGGGCATATGTGCAATCCATTTGAGTGATGGCGTAAACAGTCGATCCACCTTCGAGGGTGGGCTGTTTTAGATCAACGAAGAATGGATGAAAACGATCTAAAATTTTTGGTTATTGAGGAGAGGGAAGTGACCTATGGTCGGTGGCGATGTCTGGTGGGGTAGGTGATCCCGGGCGATGGGGTATAAATAATCCGAGGTGGGGTGGATCGTCTCGAAAATGGCCTGAATAGCGGTTTGTTGGCCCTGGCATGGGGTTTGCTTTGCTGTTGGTAGAAGTGAAAAATAACTCTGCGCGAACCACTGGAGAGCAGTGATGAAGACGAAGCTACATGCCACTATTGTTCTGGCGGCCATCGTATCCATTTGTAGCCTATCTACTACAGCGTGGGCGGGCCTGGCTCCGCCGCCGCACGCCCCGTTGCCCACCTGCGAGGGAGAGCCCGAGGAGGAAGCCTCTTTTCCGGATCCCGTGGTGTTGGAACTCCACAACCTCAGTCGCGGTGTGGATGATAACACCAGCAAGGCGGGGGTTGGTTTTTTGAGCGTCCTCGTCGATGGCTTTGATGGGGAGCTGGTCGACGGCGCCGATTCTCACGACCACGAAGGGGTTGAGAACGCGACCTATGGACTTCGCATCGATGTGGAGGGACAGGCGCCGGAGAAGCTGGCGTTTCCAGAGGATCCGGTGGTTCTGCTGGATCCCCACGATCGCATCCACCTTCACTGGGATGATATGGACACCCGCGATGAGGCCATCGATCTGACGGTGACGGCCACCTGGATCGACTGCTATGGACGCACCGGGGAGAGTTCAGATCCGCTCAATATCGTCGATGATGGGGACGGTTCCACGATCTCTGGTTGCTCCACCACCGGTGGTGGAGGCACGCCGGCGATGTTGCTTCTGGCGCTCGCTATGGTGGTGGGGTTTCGGGGACGGCGATGGCGTGGGGTTACTACGCCTTGAGCACCATCAACTTCGGCTCAAGGCGTTATATGAGGTAAAAAAAAGACGATTAGGGGGTAGTTGTGTGGGGACGAAGGTGGTGTGCGGAGATCGGTTTCAGCGTGGGAAGGAGTGAACGCGGACCGCGAA
>CAYQBU010000325.1:0-2496 GCA_964415785.1 uncultured Bradymonadales bacterium | reverse complement strand
GAACTGGAGGACCGGGCGTGAATCGAGGGGGTGACAAGACGCTTCGGCTGGTGCTGGGCAAAGGAGGGGTTGGCAAGTCCGGATTGACGGCCCATCTGGGGCGTCGAATGGCGGCGAGGGGAGAGCGAGTGCGATGCTATTCGCTGGATCCCTCGCACGGGTTGGCTCGCTATTTTCTGAGGGCCGGGGAGGCCCCTCTGGAGGTCCACCTGATGGACGCCGAAGGCGAGGCCCGGCGATGGCTGGGTCGCCATGGAGATATATTGGCGGAGTTGGTTGCCGAGGGGACCTATTTTGAAGCGCCGCCACTGCGGCGGTTGTGGTCGGCGCGCTGGCCGGGCCTGGATGCCTGGTTTGGGGCACGGGCTGTGGTGGAGGCGGTGACGGATGCCGAGGTCTCGCAGGTGCTGGTGGACCTGGCCCCGGGCATTCAGGGCAGACAGGTATTGAGCGCTCCACAACAGATGGGGCAGTGGTGGGCGCTGCTGGAATCGTTTCTTGAGAGACGGCGCTATCTGACGGAACGCTTCGGGGGTCGGTCGGTGGGAGAGGATGGCCTGGAGTCCTTTGTCGCGGCAGCAGGACAAACCCTGGAGGCGATGAGGCAGATCTATGCCACACAGACGGTGGTGTCGGTGGTGATCACCGATGACCCCGGGAGTTGGGAGGAGGCCCAGGCGATCAAAGCGATGATCGATGGAGGAAAGACGGCGGTGCAAACCATGGAGATGGTCTATATCGCCGACGGGCAGGCATCAGCGCAAAATAAGCATCCGTGGCGAGCGTCGACGAGGGCCTTCGCGGAGTTGGAGCAAGTGCGTTGTTATCGCTGGGAGGAGCTCGACTTGCAGCCCTTTGAGGAGCCGGAGACACCGCCGGTGACGTTAAGGAGCGACAACGCCGCCTGGCAGCGAGATCAGGCGCCGGGCCTCTACCTTTTTAGCGGCAAGGGAGGCGTGGGAAAGACCAGGGCGTCGCTGGCATTTGTGGAGCGCCAGGCGACGGCCCATCCGGAGCGGCCCTGCGTTTGGGTGGGCGCCGAAGGACCAGAAGATGCGCTGATACAGCCCGGGGACATGGTCGAGTATAGAGACGTCGATCCCGAGCAGGTGATGACGCGCTTTCAGGAGCGGATCGACCACGAGTGGGAGCGGGCCCTGAAGATGGAGGCCGGGGCAGAGTTTCCCTTTGACCAGCGGGCCCTGAGCCTGCTCTCGTCGGTCACGCCGCCAGGCCTCGAGCTATTGGGTGCGGCGTTTGAGGTCGCCGATGGCCTCCGGGCCAACGAGGAGGCGGTGGTGGTGCTCGATGGGCCGTCCACAGGTCACGCCCTGGCGTTCTTGGAGGCCCTGGACGCCGGCGAAGAATGGCTGGGAGCGATGCTAGCGCTGCTCAACGATCATCGCCAACTGATCACCTTGCCCCGGGTGACTCGCGAATTCTTGCGTTGGCGGCGGGCCCTGCGGCAAATGAAGCAGGCACTCCGCGATCCTCACCGAGGCGGCGTTTGGATCCTTGAAGGAGCGAGCGCAGAGTCGCGGAGGCAGGCCAAGAAGCTCAAACAGCACGTCGAGCAACGCGATTGGGGGCCGGCGATCATCCTGGGATCGCCCACGGCGGTGGTCGCCGCGTCGAGCCCACGGCAGCCTCATTGTCCGGGGCGAGTAGAGAGGTCTTCGTGAGCGATGAGATATTGCTGGACATCGAGGAGGAACCGACGAATCTGGCGGATGCTCTCGATCGCATGCTCCATCGGGGCGTGGTGCTCCAAGGCGAGATCATGATCAGCGTAGCCGAAATCGATCTGTTGTACCTCGATCTGCGCCTCTTTCTGAGTTCCGTGGATCGGGCCATGGACGCCGGTGCCCTGTCGGCGGCGCCGCTATCGAGGGTCACCAGCGACAAGGATGGAGGACCGTGACGATGAGTGAAGAGCGCGTGGATCAAGCACTGCCGGGGCTGTTGGAGATCGATGAGGAGAGTCCGGAGCAGGGGCTAGCTCAGCTGGTGCTATCGCTGGTGAAGTTGCTGCACGAATTAATGGAGAAGCAGGCCATACGCCGCATGGATGCGGGGCGACTATCCAACGATGAGGTGGAACGATTGGGACGAACCCTGATGCGTCAGGCGGAGGCCATCGAAGGGCTTCGACAGGAGTTCGGCCTCACCAACGAGGACCTGGATCTGCTGCTCGACCTCACGGATCTGGTGAACACATCGCCGACGAACTGACCCCTCAAGCAAGCAAGGACAACCATGGCTACTCTCAACGATCGCCGACCCCAGGGCATGATGACCCGGGGCGATTCGCTGGCCGATATTCTGGAGCGAGTGCTGGATACAGGCATCGTCATCGCCGGGGATATTCGCGTCCAACTGGCGGATATCGAGCTATTGACCATTCAGATACGGCTCGTGATTTGTTCCGTGGAACGCGCGCAGGAGATGGGGATGACCTGGTGGCAAGACGCGGCGTTTCTCGCACCGGTGGAGTCG
>CAYQBU010000324.1:0-2500 GCA_964415785.1 uncultured Bradymonadales bacterium | reverse complement strand
GCATTTCTCGCTTGCTCAAATTGCCCAGCAGCACCACCTGAAAACTCCCATCGTCTAGCTCCGCCCCCGGCGCCACCCACATTCCCCCACCAAAATAGCGCCCATTGGCACACACCACATTCGTGAAGAAATCCCGGACCTCCTGGGTATCATCGAGTCGGACCACCATCTGCGTATTGCGGTATTTTAAAAAGGCGCGCACCGTCCCCAGCACAAAACTGGCCGTCCCTCCCAACCCTTTCCAGCCTCGATTGACGTAGTAATCCACCAGCCCACCCATCCCGGCACAGGCGATATTGATAAAATGCCGGCTCCCGATCTTATCGTCGTGATCCAAAAAGCCCATATGTCCCACATCGACGCGCCGCGTATGGCGGCCACGCATATGCTCCACCGTCTCCGCCAGCCCTCCCATCAGCCCCAGGCTTCGGCGAAAGTCGCCGCCCGTCCCCATCGGCAACACCCCCAGCACCGCATCCTCGCTGACCGGGCTGGGCTTGTCTCCGATGACCTCGATAAATCCCTCGTCATCGAGGCCAAACGTCTCTTCCGGGGGCTTATTTTCATAAAACCCGTTGACCACCTCATTGAGGGTGCCATCGCCGCCGACGCAGACCACCATCTCCCAGCCGGCGCGAATCGCTTCCCGCGCCAAAATCGTGGCGTGGCCCGACCCTTCCGTAAAGGCGTAGTCCAGCTCCGGCAAATTCGCCCGCAGCAGTCTCTCGATGAGCTGCCACTCCTCCTGGACCTTCCCGGCGGCAGCCGTGGGATTGGCGATCACGAAGGTTCGATAATTGACCGACGTTGCTGTCATCGATATCTCATGGCCTGGGGAATTTCATCATCTATCCATATCATTCCAAGCGGATGAATAGCTTCTCCACTTCCACCCTCTAAGTCAACGAAAAGGCCATTCCATGAGCCCCCTGAGCATCGCCGAATACGTCGAACAGGCCCGCCGCGACCCCTCCACCGAGCATATCGAGGCGCTGTGGCGCGCCGTCTTTTTGCGCAATGCCTGGCATTTTATCCCCTCCCAGGCCTCGGGACCGGCCTCCCCCACGGTCGCTCCCATCGACGGCGCCCACTGGCTGCTCGCCTTTACCAGTCCCCGCCCTCTCAAGGACTTCGCCCGCGCCAAAGATCGCCTCAACGACGACGGTTCCGCTCCCATCCTCAGCCTCACCCCCCTGGAGGCCATGGAGCATATCCTCAAGATTGGCGACCACATCGAGGGCGTCCTCTTCGATATCGGCCAGGACGCCACCTTCCGCGCCCCCACGGACGCCCTCGAATCCTACGCCCGCCACTTTGGCGTCCCCATCGACGAGGGCCTCCCCGACGACATCGACTGAGTCCTCTAGGGCATCTCGTCTTTCTGTCTGTTCTGCACCTCTGTCGTCTTCGCTGAATTTGATTTTTGGTTATTTCTTCGTAGTTTACCCAATCCCCGTGGCGGATCGACTTCTCATACCCCCGGAACACCATGACCTTTCGCGACCGACTCAAGCGACTCCACGACGCCCACCGACGCGGTAAAAGCGGTGATGGCACCCCCGAGGGCGTCTACGATGCCAGTGATACGGTCGACCAGGAGCCGGCGACCGAAGATAGCCCCCCACCCCCCGTGGCCACCGCCACCAGCGGCTGGGCCGGCCTCGGCGCCACCCGCGACAACAGCTTCGGCGTCCCCGTCTGGATCGCCAGCGAGTGCTGCGGTGAGGACCAGACCCACGGCCACTGGAGCATCCGCGGCTGCCGGCGCGCTGACCACAGCGCGATCGTGGAGTATATCGACGGTTTCGATCGCCGGCCCCGAGCCCGCGAACTCCTCTACCTGGACATCGAGACCACCGGCCTCGGCGAGGGCGCCTTCGCCTTCATGATCGGCGTCGCGTTCTGGGATGGCGACCTCCTCCAGGTCGAGCACCTCCTCATCGACGACCCCGATCACGAGCCCGCCCTGCTCAAGATGCTCGCCAGCCGTTACGACGAGCGACCCGTGGTCATCACCTATAATGGCTCCCGCTTTGATATCCCCCTCCTTCAACGCCGCTACAAACACCACGACCTCGACGACCCCTTCGGCAAACGCCCCCACCTCGATCTCCTTCCCTTTTGTCGCGACACTTTCGCCGGATTGCCGCGCTACAAATTGGCCACCCTCGAGGAACATGTCCTGGAATTTGTCCGCATCGACGATGTCCCCGGCGCTCAAATCCCGAAGCGCTGGTGGCGATTCAAAAAGAACAAAAATAGCGAATTGATGCGCGGGGTCCTGGAACACAATCGCCACGATGTCGTCTCCATGGCCGCCCTCGTCGCCGAGGCCACCCTCGGTACCCCGGACGCCCCGATCGTCGACGATGAAAAGGACGCCGTCTGGTCCAAACTCTGGTCCCGCTCCTCTTCCAAGAAGGAACCTCGCGACAACGACTCCAGCAGCGTCGCCGACCGCCTGGAGCGAAGCTACCGCCTCCGCGAAAAATTCTCCCAA
>CAYQBU010000323.1:0-2504 GCA_964415785.1 uncultured Bradymonadales bacterium | reverse complement strand
ATATTCTCCAGACCTTGCACCGCTCGAAGAATGGCCACGCCACCACCGGCGACGATACCTACTTCCACAGCCGCTCGCGTTGCGTTGAGGGCATCCTCAACTCGAGCTTTCTTTTCTTTCATCTCCACTTCGGTGGTGGCACCGACTTTGATCACCGCCACACCACCGACGAGCTTCGCCAGTCGCTCTTGGAGCTTCTCGCGATCGTAGTCGCTGGTCGTGGACTTGATCTGGGCCTTGATCTGATTGACCCGCGCCGTGATCGAGTCCTTGGTGCCTTTCCCGCCGACCACTGTGGTGTCGTCTTTGGTAATCGTTACCGTGTCGGCGCTTCCCAGATCGTCGAGGGAGGCCGCGTCGAGCTGCATGCCTCGCTCTTCACTGATCACATTGCCGCCGGTGAGGGTGGCGATGTCTTCCAGCATCTGCTTGCGTCGGTCGCCGAAGCCCGGAGCTTTGACGGCCGCCACGTTGAGCACGCCGCGCAATTTGTTGACCACCAGGGTCGCCAGCGCTTCGCCCTCAATATCTTCGGCGATCAGCAGCAACGGTCGGTTGCCCTGATTGTGCACCTGCTCCAACAACGGCAGCAGGTCCTTCATATTGCTGATCTTCTCGTCGAAGAGCAGGATGAAGGGATCTTCAAATACCGTCTCCATTCGCTCGCTATCGGTCACGAAGTAGGGCGACAGGTAGCCTCGGTCGAACTGCATACCTTCCACAAATTCGAGCTCATCACTCAGGCCTTTGGCCTCTTCCACAGTGATGACGCCTTCTTTGCCGACCTTTTCCATCGCTTCCGCGATCAGCTCGCCAATTTCTTCGTCGTTATTGGCCGAGATCGTTCCCACCTGCGCAATCTGGTCGCGCTCCTGAGTGGGGATGGACATGTCGCGAAGCGTTTCCACCACCGTGGCCACTGCTTTGTCGATGCCACGCTTGATCTCCATCGGGTTGTGGCCCGCGGTCACCAGCTTGGTGCCCTCACGCAGAATCGCCTGCGCCAAAACGGTGGCCGTCGTCGTTCCGTCACCGGCGGTGTCCGAGGTCTTTTGAGCGACCTCTTTGACCATCTGGGCGCCCATGTTCTCAAATCGTTCTTCCAACTCGATCTCTTTGGCCACCGTCACACCGTCTTTGGTGATCAGAGGCGAGCCAAAGCTCTTGTCCAGCACCACGTTGCGTCCCTTCGGACCCAGTGTCACGCGCACCGCGTCGGCCAGCGTTTGGACGCCGTCCAGGATGCATTGACGAGCTTTCGTATCGAAAATAATTTCTTTCGCCATAACCTATCACTCCATAAATTGGATCAAATGAGGTTGCTGTCGTTCATGAAACCGGTCGGTCAGTCGTTGATAATTGCCAGGAGTTCGTCCTCCCGCAAAATCAGGTGCTCTTCTCCACCGATGGTCACTTCCGTGCCCGAGTACTTGCCGAAGAGGACTTTGTCGCCCTCGCTGACCTGGAGTGCGATCGTATCGCCATTGTCGGCCACTTTACCTTTGCCGGCAGCGCGGACGATTCCTTCCAGGGGCTTTTCCTTGGCGGAGTCGGGAATGATGATGCCCGATTGGGTTTTCTCATCGCTCTCGACGCGCTGGATCAGCACGCGGTCATATAGCGGTTGAATATTCATGGTCATCACCTCGTGTGCTTTTAGGGTTGGTTCCGAATTAGCACTCCATTCCAACGAGTGCTAGCGCCGGCTACATTATTCACTGTGCGGATTCTGTCAAGTCCCCTGACGGGCAATCCCGCAAAACAATCGATGATGCCCATTTTTAGCGGTATCGAGTGCGATCTAGCACTGCCTACAGAGCGGCTCTCCACTCTACTTCTTCCCGCCTGGCACTTGCACTTTCTGTTGCGACGTCCCGGAACTTAACACCGCAGACCCAAGGTCAAGGCATTGCCCACATTTTTTTTGTCCTCTCCTTTTTCGAACCTTGACGATCGCCCCCCCTGCCCTAAGATTCGGCCCCTGACCGACCATCTATTGACCTGGGTCTTTGCCCGATCTCCTGGAGTCTCCATGAGCAGTGACTATCGCCCCCAAGACCTCATCGCCTCGGCCACGGGCGTGCGAAGCGGAGCCCGCGCGCTCTCGCGCACCACCACGCGCCAGCGCAACGCCGCTCTCAAGGCCATGGCCCAGGCGCTGCGCGATCACCAAAGCTCCATTGTCGAAGCCAACGCCCTGGATCTGGACGCCGCTCAGGCCAACGACCTGGACGCCGCCTTCATCGACCGCTTGCGCCTCGATGAGCAACGCATCGGCGCCATGGCATCGGCCATCGACGAGATCGCCGGCCTCCCCGATCCCATTGGAGGAAGCGACGAGGTCTGGACGCGCCCCAATGGCCTTCAGGTCGCCCGTCGGCGCATCCCCCTGGGCACGGTGGGCATGATCTACGAATCCCGTCCCAACGTCACCAGTGACGCCGCCGCCCTCTGCCTCAAGAGCGGCAATGGCGTCCTTCTCAAGGGGGGAAGCGACGCCTTCC
>CAYQBU010000322.1:0-2525 GCA_964415785.1 uncultured Bradymonadales bacterium | reverse complement strand
GGCCATTTTGCTGTTGACCAGCACCTCTTGGCGCATGTGGTGCATGTCGGTGACGTCGAAAAAGGCGCCGTCCAGGTATCGGCGTTGGTCGTGGTCGTCGTAGATGGCCTGTCCTCGCTCGGTGATGTGGCGGATTTGGCCCTCGGCGTCGATGGCCCGGTAGGAGACGTGAAAGGGGCGGTCGTTGTCGACAGCGTCCATGACCAGTTCCTGGACGTGGCTTCGGTCCTCAGGATGGATGAAGGAGCCCAGAGTTTCGCCACCAGAGATGAAGTCGTCGACCGAATAGCCCAGGAGGTCTTCGATGCCGGGGGAGACGAAGATGGCGCTCCACACGTCGTCGATATGGCATCGGTAGACGACGCCGGGGATATTATTGACCAGGGTGCGGTAGCGGTCCTCACTCTGGGCGACGGCGCTCTTGGATAGCCACTCGTCGGTCATGTCGCGCACGACGACGATCATCCAGCCCGCTTTTGGGCCCGGGAGAATTCGGGCTTGCCAAGAGCGCATCTCGCCATTGATGGGGAGGCGATAGCTGGTGGTGACCATCTCGCCGGTCTCTTTGAGCCTGGCAAACGCCTGGTTCATGGCCTCGGCGACGGACTCGGGCAGGACGTCGCGATAGTCCTCGCCGAGGAACTCCTCGGGTGGCAAGTGGGTGGGGACCGAGGAGCTTCCGTGGAGAGCGACGAGGCGGTGCTGGTCGTCGACCTCAAAAATCAGGTCCGGAAGGGTGCTCAAGATTTGGTCGGGCTCGAGCATGGCGAGATCACTGGTATGGGAAGGTTCGCTAGACGGCATGGGTAGGCCAAGCTTAGATAATAGGAGTGCGACGAGCTCTCAAGTGGCAAATCGATGCGTGACAGTAGCGCAGCCGGGAAGCGGGAACAACATAACGCCAAAGAGCAACGAGGGATTCCCATGGACAAGGACAAGATTTTGGTCAGCGGCTGCCTGATGGGTCAGGCCGTGCGCTACGATGGGGCCTCCAAGGGGGTGGCGAGCCAGTGGTTGAAGCGGTGGACCGAGGAGGGCAGGGTGGTGACGATATGCCCGGAGGTCGCCGGAGGATTGGCGGTGCCCCGGGCGCCGGCGGAGATCCGCGGGGGAACGGGCCGGGACGTGCTGGAGGGAAAGGCGAGGCTGGTCACTGAGAGCGGCGAAGACGTCACTGAGGCTTTTGTGGCGGGCGCCAGGCGGGCCCTGGAGGTCGTGGAACGCAAGGGCATTCGGTGGGCACTTCTCAAGGCGAAAAGCCCATCGTGTGGCTCGTCAAAGATCTACGACGGCAGTTTCGGCGGTGTGCTTCGCTCGGGGCAGGGCGTAACCGCGGCACTGCTGCGGGCAAAGGGAGTGGAAGTGTTTAGCGAAGCCGAGATCGAGGCGCTGGCCAAGCGCCTCGGTGATCGTTGAATCGAAGGGGAATTTTGGTACACCAATAGGTAAGCAAAAGTGGAACGGCATCGGCGACGCTGCAGTGGGCAGCATCGAGTTTGAAGGAGTTTTAGGATGAAGACGGGTATTCAAAGTGGTGGGATCGGTCGGGTGGCAAAGGCGATGGCATTGGCCGCGGTGGCAGCGACGATGCTGGCGGCCTGTGGCGATGATACGACGGAGTTTGTGGAGTCGCCGATGTTGGTGCTCGATGATCCGTTGAGCTTTGAGGGCATCGCCGGTGAGAGCACGGATGCCTCCTTCGATGTGATGAACGAGGGAGAAGACGACGTCGAATACGCGGTGTTGGAGACGCCGGGCTGGTTGGACGTCGATAGCGCGGCGCGTACCGTGGAGGCGGGAGCGACGGATAGCGTGGAGGTGGGGGTGACCTGCCCCGATGAGCCGTCGGAGTTGGAGGGGACGGTTGTGCTGGAGGCCGGCGATTTTGGGTTTTCCGTCGACGCGACACTCAATTGCGAGGCCCTGGAGCCAGGGAGCCTGAATGTAGAGGTCAGTGGGTTGCCCGATGAGATGGACGCCCGCATCGACGTGGTTGGCCCTCAGGGGTTTGAGGCGGAGGTCGAGGCGACGCAGGAGCTGGAAGACCTGGTGCCCGGCGAGTATCGAATCTATGCCTTCGACGTCGGTGAGGAGCAAGTCTATAGCCCGGAGCCCGAGGACGCGTTGGTGGAGGTGGAGGCCGGCCAGGAGAGCACGGTCTCCTTTGATTACGAGTTGGTCCTGGGTGGACTGGAGATCCAGGTCAGTGGGTTGCCCGACGATGCGGAGCCCATGATTGAAGTGATCGACCTCGACGGTGAGAGCCAGTCGGTGGTCGATGGCGATGTGTTAGAGGACCTGGAGCCGGGGACCTATGAGGTCATTCCCTCCGCCTATGAAGGCGATGAGGCCATCTATGAGGCGTCGGCCATTGACGTCGACGTGGTCAGCGGTCAGATCGCTTTGGCCGAGATTCAATATCTGGTGGATACGGGCGTGCTGGACGTGGAAGTCCTGGGGCTGCCCGATGGCGTCGATCACGATATCGAGGTGATCGATAGCGATGGCAATGCGATGTCACTGCC
>CAYQBU010000321.1:0-2551 GCA_964415785.1 uncultured Bradymonadales bacterium | reverse complement strand
CGGTGTCGAGGATACCGGCGACCTCACCGGCGGCGATGAGGTTGACGTAGAGGCTGTCGAAGGCGCCGGGGTGCTTGCGCATGGCATCGGAGAGGGTCGTTCCCTGCTCGATGTCGCCTCGCACCTCGTTGATGATGCGTCGAAAGGTCTTGTGTTCCTCGTTGTCGCCAAGAAGCTCAAGGCATTTGACCAGGGGCAGACCGGCGTCGATCATGGTGGCGAACTGGCGAGTGAATACCACCAGGCGATCCTGGGGAACCCGGCCGCCGAGGTTGAGTCCGAGGCTAAAGCCCTCGCCCTTTTGCTTTTTAACTCTCGAGGCGTCGATGCCCTTTTCGCGCAGACGGCTTTGGACCTCGCCGGCGTCGCTGGCCTTCATCTTGCCCTTACGGGTGTCGCCGGAGCTGTTGGTTCCTTCCCAAGTAAAGACAGGCATAGATTACCTCAAATCGGTGGGTGCTTAAGAGACCCGGTCGTTCACGTGTAGCGAATCTTGGAGTTACGGGAGCGGCCCTTTTTCTTGGACTTGATGCCGCTCTTTTCAAACATTCCACGCAATTCGTCGCTGTCGGTACTGCGGGCCAGAGCATCATCCTCGGTGATCTGTCGGTTTTTGACCAGATCGTGGAGCGATTGATTCATGGTCTGCATAAAGCTTTTGGACTGGCCGACCTGCATGGAGCTGTAAATCTGGTGGACCTTGTCTTCCCGCACGAGGTTGCGGATCGCCGGGGTGGGCACCAGCACCTCCGTGGCGAGGACGCGGCCCGAGCCCGAGGCGTGGGGGATGAGCTGTTGGCTGATGATCCCCTCGAGCACAAAGGAGAGCTGGGCGCGGACCTGAGCCTGCTGGTGCGATGGAAAGACGTCGATGATGCGGTTGATGGTCTGGACGCAACCATTGGTGTGAAGGGTGGCCAGGGCGAGGTGGCCGGTTTCGCTGATGGTGAGCGCGGCCTCGATGGTCTCCAGATCGCGAAGCTCACCGATGAGGACGACGTCCGGGTCCTGACGAAGCACGTAGCGAAGGGCGGTGTTGAAGCCCTCCGTGTCGGCGCCGACCTCCCGTTGGTTGACCAACGAGTTTTTATGCTGGTGGAGGTACTCGATGGGGTCTTCGATGGTCAGGATATGGAGGCGTTTTTCGCGGTTGATGCGGTCGATGAGCGCCGCCAGAGAGGTCGATTTACCGGAGCCCGTGGGGCCGGTCATGAGCACCAGGCCCCGGGGTTTGTCGGCGAAGCTCTTGATCACCGGGGGAAGGCCCAACTCCTCAAAGCTCAAGATCTCGAAGGGGATTTTTCGAAAGACGCCGGCGACGGCGCCGCGCTGCATGAAGATATTGCCCCGAAAACGGCTCAGTCCTTTGACGCCAAAGGAGAGGTCGAGTTCGTTATGGGTTTCGAAGGTCTGCTTTTGGCGGTCCGTGAGGATGCTGTAGCAGAGCTTGCGGGTCTCCGTGGGAGACATTTTGGAGGTCTTGAGCGGGACCAGCGCTCCATCGATGCGCAGCTGTGGGGCAGCTCCGACGGTGATGTGGAGGTCGCTGGCCTCCTTATCGACCATGATTTTGAGCAGCTGGTGGAGATTGGCCATGCGCAAACACTCGCTCGCTGGAGAATGAGGGTGAGGGATTACCGCTGGTCGGGAGCCGTATTTCGGACCACTTCTTCGGGGGTCGTGACGCCTTCAAACATCTTCTTGATGCCCGCTCGCCGCAGGGTGTCCATGCCCAGGCGAATTGCTTCCTGCTTTAGCTCGGCGGTGGAATAGCCCTGGAGGATATACTCCTTGATCTCGTCGTTGACCTCCAGGACCTCGAAGAGAGCGACGCGGCCCTTGTAGCCGGAGTCGCCACAGGTATTGCATCCGGCGCCGTGGTAGACCGTTTTGTCAAGCCACTCCTCGGGAACTTCCATATCCACCAGGGTCTCGCGAGGTACATCGTATACCTCTTTGCAGTCGGAGCAAATTCTTCGTCCCAGACGCTGGGCGACGATGACGTTGAGCGAGGAGGTGACCAGGAAGGGCTCGATGCCCATGTTGAGGAGGCGGTTGATGGTGCTGGGGGCGTCGTTGGTGTGCAGGGTGCTGAGCACCATATGTCCCGTCAGCGCGGCTTTGATCGAGATCTCCGCCGTTTCGAAGTCTCGGATCTCGCCGACCATGACGATGTCCGGATCCTGGCGAAGGAAGGTTCGCAGGGCGGCGGCGAAGTTGAGCCCGATGGACTCCTGCATCTGGCACTGATTGATGCCGGCGAGGTTGAATTCCACGGGGTCTTCGGCAGTGGATATATTTTCGGAGACCTGATTGAGCTCGCTGAGCGCGGAGTACAGGGTCGTCGTTTTACCGGAACCGGTGGGTCCGGTGACCAGGCACATGCCGTAGGGGCGGTGGATGGCGTCCTTGAACGCCTTGAGGGGCTCGGGGTCAAAGCCGAGCTTGGTCATGTCCAGTTCCAGGTTGGACTTGTCGAGGAGCCGGAGCACGGTTTTTTCGCCAAAGAGGGTGGGCATGACGCTGACGCGAAAGTCCATCTCTTTGTTGC
>CAYQBU010000320.1:0-2566 GCA_964415785.1 uncultured Bradymonadales bacterium | reverse complement strand
AGGGCCGATTGGCCGACCTCCAGATGGGCCAATTCGCGCTCGTCGGGGGTGATGCGAATGAGGTGGGCCTGGTCGGAAATGAGGGTCAAGAGGGGCTCGTTGGGCGAGGCTCTGTCGCCGGGGTCGACGTGGCGCTTGAGGATCGTGCCATCGAAGGGGGCGCGAAGGGTGTGGCGGTCGAGGAGCAATTGGGCGCGCTGGCGCTCCTTGAGGGCCCGCTGGAGTCCGGCGAGCAGCTCTTGTTGGAGGCTTCCGCCGTCAGTGGTGTCGCGAAGGGTGGTTTCGGCGCGCTCCAGATCGGATTGGGCGCGTCGGTATTGGCGGTGGGCTCGGTCGCGATCGGCCTCGCTGAGGAGGCCATCGTCAAAGAGGGCGTCGGCGCGATTGGCCTCGTCGCGGGCTTCCTCCACGGCGATCTGGGCTTGTTCCAGGTCTTCGATGGCCCCCGGGGCCTGGCGGTCCGAGAGCCCCCGGAGGCGGGCGCGGCTCTCCTCGAGGCTGGCCGCCGCTTGCTCCAGGGCCAGGCGGGCGTCGCGCTCGTCGAGGGTCGCCAGGGCCTGGTCGGCCTCCACGGGATCACCGTCCTCAACGCCTACGTGGCGAATGGTCTCGTTTGTCGCTGCCTTGAGGTGAGCCGTCTGGCGCGGCTCCACAAAGCCCGTGGCCACCAGGGTGGAGATCAGCTCCGATTGGCGAAGCTCGACGGTGTCGACCGTCGTCGGGCTGAGCCAAAAGTAGATGGCTGTGAGCCCGGCGAGGATGACGATAATAAGGGCGATGATCAGCGAGCGAGACATGGGGACCTGAGGCCATGGACTTGGGCGATCGGTGAAGGCGCATCAAAATTGAGTACGAGCGCCCTCGGGTCAATCGTCGAGTCCACTCGCCATGGCCTCCGGGGGCGACTATGATGGCGTTGGTGAACGCGAATAGAAATCGATGGATCAATGAGCGAGGGTATGGGATGGCGATCGAGTGGAAGAGTTTTGGGGCTTCAAAAGAGGTGTCCGGGTCCTGTCATATGGTGACGGTGGGCGAGAGAAACGTGCTCATCGATTGCGGGATTTTTCAGGGCCCCGGAGGCAGTGGTCGAAACCGTGAGGCGTTTGGGTTTGAGCCCCAGGAGATCGATGTGGTGGTGGTCACCCACGGGCATCTGGACCATATCGGGCGGTTGCCGCAACTGGTCAAACGGGGCTTCCAGGGAAAAATCTACTCCACGCGGGCGACCTATGAGTTGGCGAAGCTCAGCCTCCAGGATTCGGTGTCCGTGATGCGCCAGGAGCAAAAGCGGTCCAAGGGAAAGGAGCGCGAGCCCCTCTTTGGGATGGAAGATGTAGCCAAGACCCTGGAGTTGTGGGATGGGCAATTGAGCTACGGCAAGTCGATTCAGATCTTGCCGGAGGTCGAGCTTTGGCCTTATGACGCCGGCCATATTCTGGGATCGGCGCAGTTGCTCCTGGACTGTAAGGACGGTGAGGAGCGAAAGCGAATCGCCGTGTCTGGCGATATGGGTGATCCCGGTCGGCCGCTGGCGCGCGATCCGGAGCCCGGTCCCGACGCGGATCTGGCGGTCGTGGAGTCCACCTATGGTCAGCGCGACCACCGAAGCCATGCCGAGAGCGTCGAGGAGCTGGAGGGCGTGATTCGCGATACCTTTAAGCGGGGAGGAAATGTGTTGGTCCCCACCTTCGCCCTGCAGCGCGCCCAGGAGCTTCTCTGGTTGCTCTATCGCTCCTGGAAAGAGGGGCGCATCCCGGAGTGGACCAAGATCTATCTGGACAGCCCCATGGCCACCAGCGCCACGGGGATCTATCGACGCCACAAGGCGCTGCTCAGCGACAAGGTTCAGAAGGCCTTCGGAGGCAAAGAAGACCCCTTTTCCTTCGAAGCGCTCAATTATACGCGCAGCGCCGACGCCTCGGCGGGAATCCGATCCGTGCGTTCGGGAGCCGTGATCCTGGCGGGGAGCGGAATGGTCACGGGAGGCCGCATCAAGGACCACCTCCTGGATCATCTGGAGCGTGAGGAGTCCAGCGTGGTCTTTGTGGGCTATCAGGCCCAGGGGACCACAGGCCGCCAACTCATCAACGGCGAATCACCGGTGCGCATCCACGGGATCAGCCTCCGACCACAGGCTCAGATCCATACGATTGGCGGGTTTTCGGCCCACGCCGGACAGACCCAATTGGTGCGCTGGGTACAGCAGACGGGGGCCGACAAGGTCTATCTCGTCCACGGCGAGAAACCGGCGATGGAGGGGCTGATCGAAGCACTGAATAAGGTGGGGGTCGACGCCCAGGAGGCCTGATGGGCCCGGACGGGCTTGAAAGCGTCGAGATGCCGGGTTAATAGAGACCCATCATCGACGCCCCCGTAGCCCAATTGGTAGAGGCAGCGGACTTAAAATCTGTCCAGTCCGGGTTCGAGTCCCGGCGGGGGTATTTTCGTGGAAATACGAAGGTGCAGACCCATCATTTGCTCTCGACGGCAGGTGGTGGGTTTTTTGATTGGGGTGGCCTCGATGGTCATCGAGGTTTGCGGTGTGCCCCTCTCCGTCGCCTGC
>CAYQBU010000319.1:0-2591 GCA_964415785.1 uncultured Bradymonadales bacterium | reverse complement strand
GGGCCTCGGTGCTCGGCCACTCCGTCCGCACCGAGGCCACTCAGATCCGTCGCGCCGTGGGCTATATGCCGGAAGACGACTGCTACCGCCCCTATGTCAACGCCGTCAATTACGTCAGCTTCCAGGGCCAACTCTCGGGTCTTCCCCGCGACGAGGCCTTTCGAAGAGCTCATGAAGTGCTCTTCTTTGTGGGCCTCGACGAGGCGCGCTACCGCGAATTGGGGAGCTTCTCCACGGGCATGAAGCAGCGCGCAAAGCTCGCCCAGGCCATCGTTCACGGCCCGCGACTTCTCTTTCTCGACGAGCCCACCAACGGCCTCGACCCCGAGGGTCGCCAGGAGATGCTCTCCCTCATCGAGGACGTGCGTAGCCGCGGCGTACACATCGTCCTCTCCACCCATCTTCTTCCCGATGTGGAGCGGATCTGCCGCCAGGTCATCCTGCTCAATCAAGGTCGACTGGTCCACGTCGGTCCCATCGACGCCCTCCAACACGACGACGAAGAGATCATCGAGATACAGACCCACGGCGATCCCGATCAGCTCATGGCTCTTGTTCACGATGCAGATTACGCCGTCCAACGACAGGGCACGAAACTACTGGTGACCCTGGACGACGAGGCTACCGCCCGCGACCTCCTCTCGCTGGCCGTCGATGCTGGCATCGAAATCCGCCACTTTATGCCTCAGCGGCTGACGCTAGAGAGCGCCTTCGTCGACCTCATCGAGGCCCCCCGGCCGTCTTCTATTGGCGAGGAATCTTAACCCTATGGGCATTCGCGACCAGAGTTACCAACGCTACGACGGGGCCGCTGACATTTCCCGCCAGTGGTGGACCATCGGCTGGCATGATTTTCGCACCATGCTTCGATTCAAGCGCACCAAGCTCACCCTCGTCCTGATCTGGCTGATGCCCCTACTCTTTGGCCTTCTGATCATCGCCGAGGCGGCGGTGCTCAACGGCGACCCCTCGACGCTGCCCGACTCTACTCACGCCACGGCGTTGATTGCCTTTCTCCAACTTCAATTTGGGGCCCTGGCGCTGCTCTATATGGCCCGGGGGTGCCACCTGATCAGCGATGACCAACGCTATCAGACCCTGTCGCTGATTTTTTCTCGGCCCCTCACGGTGACCGACTATGGCCTGGGGAAGCTCTGTGCGCTCCTATTGATGGCTGCCATGGCCATCCTCGTTCCCTCGGCCCTCCTCCTTATACTTCGCAGCGCCGTCTATATCCACGCCGGGGGGCTTAGCACCGTCTTAATGCCCCAACTCGGCGCCTTTGCCATCCTGGCCTTAATCTGTGTTGTCGCCGCTTCCCTCGTCCTCCTCATTTCGAGCATGACCCGGCGAAGTGGGCTGGCCGTGTTGATCTGGTTGACCATCTTGCTGATACCCATGATCGTGCAGGTCATTCTCAACTACGCCACCGGCGGCGCAGAATGGACGAATTTGGCCAGCCTTCAGGGCTTGATCTTGAACTCCGTCGAGGCGATCTACCCCATGCCCGACAGTGCTCACTCGAGCCTTCCGCGTTTTTCTGGCCTCATCGCCCTTGTCGCCACCGCTTTTGTGGCCCTCACTCTCTTCCATCGCCGCCTCCTTCAACTCCGCCACCTCAGTTAATCCCCAATCCCTGGATCCCTCTATGTCGGATGCGTCCCGGACATCGAAGACCCCCGAGGTCACCCGCATCGGAGACGGCAAGGTCGTCCTCTCCACCCGTGCCCTGTCCTTTTGGTACGGCGATGTCATCGGCATCAACGATATTTCTCTGGACCTCGGCAGCGGCGTCATTGGCCTCCTCGGCCCCAACGGCGCCGGTAAATCGACGCTTCTCAAATGTCTCTGTGGCCAGCTTCAACCGGACACGGGCCTCGTCACCCTGCAGGGCAAACCGGTTCGCTCCCATCCCTCGGTGCTCTCCGAAGTGGGCGTCGTCCCGGAGCAAGACGCCTTCTACGAGGAGATGAGCGGCCACCAATTCGTCACTGCGTTGACCCGACTCCATGGCTTCTCCAAGTCCGACGCCGCCGATCTGGCCGACCAGGCCCTGCGCACCGTCTCACTGAGCGACGAAGCCCACCGGCCCATCAAGGGCTACTCCAAGGGCATGCGCCAACGCGTCAAGATCGCTCAAGCCCTGGCCCATCAACCCTCGGTGCTGATCCTCGATGAGCCTTTGGCGGGCACCGACCCCCTGGGTCGGCGCCGCATCATCGACCTCATCACTGGCCTGGGCGACGAAGGCCGCACCCTTCTCGTCTCCAGCCATGTGCTCCACGAAGTGGAGTCCATGACCTCCAATATCATCCTCATCAACCGCGGACAGGTCCTGGCCGACGGCAATCGCCATCGCATCCGAGAGCTCATCGACGAGCATCCCCACCGCATTCATATCGCCTGCGACACCCCTCGAAAGCTCGCCGCATCGCTGATCGAATTCGATGATATCCGCGATGTCAGCTTCACCGACGAGGGCCTCACATTGTCTACCGACGCCCCCTCGGACTGCTATCAGCGCATCCCCCGTATCGCCCTGGACGAAGACATTGAGCTGTTGGGCTGGCACTCCGACGACAATGATCTGA
>CAYQBU010000318.1:0-2616 GCA_964415785.1 uncultured Bradymonadales bacterium | reverse complement strand
TCGACGCCACCGGCGAGCGCCTCTCCAAGCGCGACGGCTCGGAGTCACTTCGGGTCTTGCGCGACGACAAGGGCTGGGATGCCCCGCGGGTCATCGGCCACCTCGCCGCCACCCTCGGCTGGGTGGACGATGGACGACGCATCACGCCCCGGGAGCTCCTCCAGGAACTGGACGACAAGGATCTGCGCTGCCCCCTGACCGCCCCCTGCGAGAGCGACGAAACGAGCAACGAGACGAGCGACTTCAAACCCTCTTAAAAGACTGGAGACGCCATGAGCCCGAGCAACTCCACCAACCCCGCGACGGAAGCCACCATCGAGACCTTCCCGCTCCACAGCGAAGGCGACGTCGATAGCGCCCTGGAGGGCGCCCAGTCGGCCTTCGAGGACTGGCGTCACCTCCCCTTTGAGGAGCGGGCGACCTGCCTTCGCCGCATGGCCGACCAACTCCGCGACGAGGCCGACCGCTTCGCCCACCGCATGACCACTGAGATGGGAAAACCGATTGGCCAGGCCAAGAGCGAGGCCGAAAAATGCGCCTGGGTCTGCGACTACTTCGCCGACCAGGCCGCCCATTTTCTGGCCCCCGAGGCCATCGCCACGGACGCCACCATCTCCCGCGTCGACTTCCAGCCCCTGGGGACCATCGTGGGCATCATGCCCTGGAATTTCCCCTTCTGGCAGGTCTTTCGCTTCGCCGCCCCCACCCTGATGGCCGGCAACGCCGTGATCCTCAAGCACGCCTCCAACGTCTTTGGCTGCGCCGCCGACATCCAGTCCATCATGGACGATTCGGGGCTGCCGGGGGGCCTCTTTCAACACCTGAATCTGAGCAACGAGGGCACGGAAAAACTCCTGGCCGATGAGCGAGTCCGAGGGGCCACGCTCACGGGTTCGGTGCGCGCCGGCCGCGCCGTCGGCGCCGTCCTCGGCCAGAATCTCAAGCCCCAGGTCCTGGAGCTCGGCGGCTCCGATCCCTTTATCGTCCTCGACGACGCCGACCTCAATCGCGCTTTGGAAGTCGGCGCCTTTGCCCGCTTTATGAATAACGGCCAATCCTGCATCGCCGCCAAGCGCTTTATCGTCACCGATGGGCTCTACGACGACTTCGTCGACGGCCTCGCCGCCGCCATCGATGGGTTCACCATCGGCGATCCCCTCCAGGCGGAGACCGACATCGGCCCCATGGCCCGCGCCGACCTGCGCGACGATCTCCACCAACAGGTGCGCCAGTCCATCGATCAGGGCGCCCGCTGCGTCCGCGGCGGCCAACCCATCGACGGCGACGGCTTCTTCTACGAGCCCACCCTTTTGGCCGACGTCACCCCCGGCATGCCCGCCTTCGACGAGGAGACCTTCGGCCCCGCTGCCGCCCTCATTCGAGCCCGCGACGCCGACCATGCCATCGACCTCGCCAACCACCCCGACTTCGGGCTCGGCGCCAGCCTCTGGACCACCACGGAGCGCGCCAAACAGCTCGTCGACCGCATTGAAGCCGGCGCCGTCTTTGTCAACGACATGGTCAAGAGCGATCCCCGCCTCCCCTTCGGAGGCATCAAGGATAGTGGCGTGGGCCGCGAGCTCGCCCGCCAGGGGATCCGCGCCTTCGTCAACACCAGAACCGTCTACTTTCATTAGTGCCTGCTCTTGCTGGCAAAAATGCTCCGCTAAAATAGAGATATTATGACCCGCCCTGCCGATAACGCCCTTCGCTATAGCCCCGGTGACGACGGCCACGTCGAGAGCTACTTTATGCGCGGCAATTCCCCGGACCGCCGCCAGGCCTTCTGGCTCAAGGCCACCGTATTCGCCCCGCGTCCGGACAGCGCCGTCGCCGAATTGTGGTGCATCTTCTTCGACGCCGAAGAAAAGCGCTACTTCTCCGAAAAGCAAACTGTGCCCTTTGAGCTCGCCAGCTTCACGGGAAACCCCATGCAGATCGCCCTGGCCGATGCCACCTTCGATCTCAGCGCAGAAGGTGGCGCTCGCGGGTCGCTCCACGGCCAGGGCAGCCCCGCCAAATGGGACGTCCAGTGGTCTCCCGTCGACGGGCCCCTGGGCGAGCGCCTGCGCCTCTTTCCCTCCGAAAAATTGGTGGATGCCCCGATCCCCAAAAACACCCCTCTGACCCCTTTCCCGCTCCTGGACCTCAGCGGCACCTTCCAGGTCTTCGACGAGACCATCGACATCGACGGCTGGCACGGCATGCAGGGCCATAACTGGGGCAACGAACACGCCTGGTCCTACGCCTGGGGCCACTGCCCCTTCTTCGACGATCAGGGCGAGCCCGTAGCCCTCATGGAGGGCTTTAGCGCTTCCGCCCGCATCGCCAAACGGCCCACGCCCATCATCTCCAACCTGGTCGTCCGCCGCGGCGATCGGGAATACCGCTTCGATCGCCTCGTGGATCTCTGGCGCCAGGACCCGCAGATCGACCTTCAGAACTACCGCTGGGAGTTGCGCCTGCGCGGCCCCGACGGCGAGGCCGCCCTGGCCATGGAGGCCGACCCCGACGAGATGGTCTGTCTGGGCTATCACAACCCCGACGGCCGCCTGTCCTACTGCCTCAACAGCAAGCTCGCCCACACCGAGCTTCGCCTCAACCCGGTCAACGACG
>CAYQBU010000317.1:0-2620 GCA_964415785.1 uncultured Bradymonadales bacterium | reverse complement strand
CGCAGAGCCAGATCTTTTTGCCGCCCAATATCAGTGTGGCAGTGCCCGTGACCGAGGACATTTCGGTGGGCCTGGGGGCGACCTTTCCCTGGGGATTGGGCATTGAATGGCCCGACGACTGGGTGGGTGCCGAGGAGTTTCGAAGCCAGTCGCTGGAGACGGCGAACCTGATGGCAAATGTGGCCTACGATGTACCGGGCATCGATCTGGGCGTGTCGGCGGGTGTGCAGGTGTTGCGCTCGGCGGTGGAGCAGCGCCGCCTGGCGGTACTTCCCGATGGCAATGAGGTAGATGTCCAGTTGGGTGGAACGGGCACCGGAATTGGGCTGTCGGCGGGGGCGATGTATCGGGCCACCGACGATGTCACGCTGGGGCTGAGTTATCGAAGCGCGGCGACCATCGACTATGAAGGGCGCGCCCACTTTAGCGACGGTGCCGAAGGGACCCCCTTTCAGCAGCGTTTTGTAGACCAGGATATCACCACCCAGATCACGGTGCCCCATGTGGTCAACGCCGGTGTGGGTTATCAGCTGCTGGAGGAATTGTGGCTGGGCTTTGATGTCAACTATATGAGCTGGCGGACCTACGACGAGTTGGTGATCGAGTACGCGGAGCAGAGTCCGGAGGGCGCCCCGGGAAGTACAGATCCGCCGACGGTGGTCCGCGCGGACTGGGAGGACGCAGTGGCCTTTCGGTTGGGTGGACAGTACCAGATCACGGACCAGATCAAGGGCCGACTGGGTGTGGGACTGGATATGACGCCGGTGCCCGATGAGACGGTGGGGCCATCGCTGCCGGACAACGATCGCTATATCGCGTCGGTGGGTCTGGGTTATGAGACCGGGGGGTTTCGGGCCGACGCCGCTTATCAGATGATCGCCTTGCCCACGCGCACCATCGATAACGATACGGTCGACGGCGATTATCAGCTCTTTTCGCATACGGCGAGCCTGAATGTCGGTTATGGGTTTTGATGATCGATGAGGTTCGATGACGGTTAGGGTCAAGATTCCCGCGGAGGCAACTCCGCGGGTTTTTTGTGGGAATAAGGCTGGTCGGTCACGCCGTTTAAACGTTGGTGGACAAGAGGGCTCGGGGGCCAAAAAGTAAGTGGAAGTGGAGCGATTAACGGATTGGACAGGGTCGAAGGAGCAAAAGCTATGATTATTCGTCGAGATCGGTGGTTGATGATCGCGGTTCTATTTGTGGTGGGTCCCCTGATGGGGGCAATGGTGGGTTGGGCGGCAGGGCATTATCTGTCGGCCACGGACACCGCCTGGGAGGGCGCAGTCGTTGAAACGGTGGAGGACGTAGAGACGAGTGAGGAAAGTACGTCGCCGATGCTGAGTTTGCCCTTTGGAGAGGCCGTGGCGCTCGACGAGATCGCGCCAGGCAGAAAGGTGGCGGTGGTGGTGATGAAGGATGTGCGGTGTCCGGTCTGCCAGCGACAGCTTCGCGAGGTCTCAGAGCGCATCGATGAAGTGCAGAGACGCGGAGGCGTGGTGGTGGGCCTTAGCGACGCTCCCGATTGCGCCAACCGATCGGTGATGCATCGGCTGGAGCTTGGATTTCCTGTGCTCTCGGATCGCAATCACGATCTCCTCAAAAAGGTGGGGATGACGGCTCCGGGTCGAGACCATGTGATGCCGGGCGTGATTCTTGTCGATGAGCAGGGAGAGATCACAGAGGTGCACAAGGGACGCTCCCCAGGCCAGCAGCAGACCTCGTTGATCCTCGACGGGCTGCGCTAGCCCTGAGTCGCTTCGAGATGGAGTGCCGAGAGGCGTCGACCCGGGGGTGGACGCCTTTCTGCGTGTTAGGACGGGGGGCTCTCGCGGATGGGGGATTGGGATTGACTGGAGCCTGGGCTGGCTTTAGCCTCGGGGACTGTTCGACATATTGACGTTGACCCGTAGGCCCCTGGATGGGGTTTGGGAACCATTGCTATGGCCACCGATCGGCTGCGAAAATATCTGGCGTTTTATCGCCAGACGCTCGACGAGGAGCCCGATAATGTGGAGGCTCGGCTGCGATTGGCGGCGCTGTTCTGCGAGATGGGCCGGCGAGCGGATGCGGTTCGGGCTTATGAGCGTGCGGCCCACCAATTGATGGAGCAGGGGTTGGCGATGGAGGCGATTGCGGCTTGTAAAGCCGTGTTGGGCCTCGATCCCACCCACCAGGAGACGCAATTATTGATGGCACGGCTCTATGCCCGCGTGCCTTCAGCGACCGACGAAGCGTCGCGCATTGCACGTCCTCTCGAAGAGCGTGGGGCCGAGGAGGTGGAGTATTTCCCAGTTCCCGAGGCGCGTGGTGAGGTCACTCAGGTGCAGCGCTCGGAGGAGTCGATATCACTTCGGATGGAGGCGGCGAAAACCGATAATTCAAAGGGGATTGACGGTGCCCAGCTATGGGAGAGCACCTTTTTTTCGGGGCTCGATGAAGCCGTGGTAGAGGCGGTGTATGGAGAGTTTGAAGAGGAGCGCTACGGGGCAGGCCAGCGGATTGTGGCACCTGGAGAGGCAGAGGCAAATCTGTACTTTCTGGCCTCCGGTTCGGCAGAGGTCAAAAAGAGGCAACTCGATGGTCGAGTCATCGAGTTGGCGAAGTTGGAAGAGGG
>CAYQBU010000316.1:0-2641 GCA_964415785.1 uncultured Bradymonadales bacterium | reverse complement strand
ATCTCGCCGACGGCGAGATGAGCGGAGATATTCGGCATCTACGGGATAACCTCTTTTTGGCGACCGGCGCCGACGACATCAACGCCGTGGCCCTCTTTTTCAACCAGCACGCCCCCGATAGCGAGGGTCGACTCCAGATCTGGAGCGATGAGGAGACCCTGGAGACGGAGATCGATATCGAGGATGGAGGCGTCGAGCCCATTGAGCCCCCGGCCGATGAGTTCTACTTGCTCTATGATTATCGACGGGCCCAGGGCACGGCTTTTGAGTACGACGTGACCAGTGAGGCCGGCGAGATGCTGGATAACGGCGACACCCTGAGCATCGATTACGAGTTGGAAGCCGGCGACTACGTGGGCATCAATCAGTTCAACCTCGACGAGCTTGATCTGTCGGCGAGCATTCGCGATAGCGGCGGGACGGTGCTGGTAGAGGAGACGGTAGGCGTGTCGACCAGTGATGAGCCGCCGCGAAGCGTCTACTGGTACGCCTATGAGGACCAGGACGTGGAGCTGAGGCTTCGCAACACCAGCGGTGAGGATATTGAATATCTGACCTACCAGGTGCTCGAGGGTACGGCGGCTTCGGTCGACGGGATTGACGGAAGTGAGATGAGCGTGGATTACGAGGGCACGCTGTCGGCGGGCACGCGCCACTATTACGAGTTGAACGTCGAATTCGACGATCTGCTGGGGATCAATATCAGTAATACCATCGGCGATGGGCGATTGACCCTCTACGACGACTCGGGAAGTGAAGTGAGCCAGGGCACCAATGGTATCGTCGCGGAAGTAGAGAGCGGCACCTATGTCCTGTCGGTTAAGGCGATCGACGACATGAGCAACTTCACACTTAACCTCGAGGAGTCCGAGATCTTTGAGGTGGAGGTGACCAGCGCACCGGGGGTTACGATTCCAGGAGCCGGGGATGTGACCGATACGCTGACGGTCGATAACTGCCCCAATATCACGGAGATCGAGATCACGGTGGACATTATCTTCAACTGGATCGGAGACCTGGAGATCGACATCACCCATCCGTCGGGCGATACGGTGCGCATTCACGATGGAACGGGTGGCGCCACGGATGATATTCAAGCCACTTATCCCTTCCCGAATAACAGTGATCTCAGCGATGCTGAAGACCTCCTGGACTGGCTAGACACCAACGGTACTGGGGAGTGGGAAATTTACATCAATGATACCTGGTCCTTCGGTTCCAATACGGGATCGCTGGAGAGCTGGACGCTGAACTTGACCTGTGAGGGTTGAGCCATCGGGCATGACTCAAGGTGTTATAAGAACGCCACTTCGAGAGAGGTGGCGTTTTTCATGTGGAGGGGGTAATCGGCGTTATTGTTTGGCCGATGCTGGTCCGATGACGGCGTCGGGGATTGAATTATGGATGGCTGAACGTGTAGTCTGATCGTTCCCCACTATATGGACCGTGCTGTGAAGGGCGATGGGGAATCGCTGCCAATTCTGAAGATGAATGAGAGAGCTATGACAAGAATAACGGGGAAGAACCTTTTAACCGTGGTGATCGGCCTGGCACTTATCCAGATGGGATGTGGCGATGATGGCGACGACGTCACCCTGGAGTGCAGTGGCGATCTGGTGGAAGTCAGAGAGCAAGAAGATGGCATCTTGCTGTGCGTAGCACGGACCCATGACTGCGATGACGATGAGATCGTGACGCCCCTGGGCCAGTGTCAGCCGGTGGACGTGTTCTGCGGCGAGGGCACGGAGGTCGACGCTGGAAGTGGAGAATGCGTATCGAGCTCCGATGTGGAGTGCGGCGAGGGGACGGTGGCCGACGGCGATCGGTGTGTGCTCGAAGATCCCCTGATGTGCGGAGCGGGAACGGTATTGATGGAGGGGACTTGCGTGGTGAGCGAGGAGGCCTGCGGGCCAAGCGCTCAATTCGACGCGCCCTATTGCGATATCGATCCCGACGAGGCCTGTGATGGGCGCTCTCAACTGGACGTGGGAACTGGGGAGTGCGTCGATGATGGGATCGTGGAGTGCGGCGACGAGACGGTGGAGGTCAATAATCAATGCATGCCCATGGGGTCGGTGGCCGATGATCTGGCGGCAGACGCCGACGTGGAGCAGGGCGATGGGACGCCGATTGTGGCCGATGGCGACGACGCGGTGATCTTTTCGGGCGTTCTGGAAGACGACGTGAGCGCGTCCTTTCAGGTCGAGGCCGAGGCCGGCCAGTGGTTGGAGGTCACGGTGATGTCGCGAGGACTTCCGTCGCCGGGCTTTGACCTCAACGACGGCGGGCAGTGGTCGCGTCAGGCCCTTGCGGGGATGAGCAGCCAGCCCACGCGGACGGTGCTGATGCCCGAGAGCGCAAGTTTTGAGTTGACCATTGGGACCTCTGAGACGGCGACCAGCGGGCATCCCAACTGGGCTTATGTGGGGACGGTGGAGGTGGTCGATGCGCCCGATGCCTACGAATGGGAGATCTTCGAGGATCGCCTGGAGGGCGATCTGCGGTTGAGTCAGCAAAATTGGATCCGCGCTGACATCGGCGACGATTTCGATGAAGTGATGCTGGGCATCGAAGGGGTGGGCGACGATGTCTGGGGCCCGACGGTGGAGGTCTGGGGAAGCGACGATGAGCGCTGGAGCCA
>CAYQBU010000315.1:0-2672 GCA_964415785.1 uncultured Bradymonadales bacterium | reverse complement strand
TGCACCTCAAAACCGAAGAGCTGCTCCGTGGGTTGGCGACTCTCCAGGCCTCGTACCTGATGGACCATTGTCGACATTTCGCGGGCTCCTACCCGAGCGCCGCACTCTATCAAATAGGTCTCCAGGGCTTCTTCCATGGCCGCTGCAGTCGGAAATCGGTCATCGGGATCCACCGACAGGGCCCGATCCACGATCGCCCTGATCTGACGAGGGATATCGGCTCGATGCTCGCGGGGGTCCTCGTACTCACCACCAAGAATTTGGGAGACCGCCGTCAATTCGTCGCCAAATGGCTTGTCCCCGGTGATCAATTCATAGAGCACCACGCCCACCGCAAAGATGTCCACGCGGTGGTCTAAGTTACGACTTTCGATCTGTTCGGGCGCCATATAGGCAAATTTTCCCTTCACCGCCCCCGTCTGGGTCTTGTGCTCATTTGTCGACGCCTTGGCGATACCGAAGTCCACCAGTTTGACGATACCCTCGTTGGAGATCAGCACGTTATGTGGAGAGATATCACGGTGGATCAACCCCACGTGGTGGCCATCGCGATCCCTGAACTCATGGGCGTAATCCAGCGCTTTGAGAATGTCGGCCGTCATCCGGGCAGCAAAGGGTATGGGCAGGCGCTGTTCCCGTTGTTGAAGGCGTACCATCAGATCGCTGAGGTCGATGCCATCGATAAACTCCATGGCGATATAGTAGTCGCCCTCGTCCTCTCCCAATTCATAGACCTGGCCGACGTTGGGGTGGTTGAGGCGGGCCACCGTCCTGGCTTCGTCGACGAACATCTGGGTCATCTGGCCTTCCCCCGCCAGATGGGGCAAGATCTTTTTGATTACCACTTCCTTGTTAAACCCACCGGGTCCCCGCTGCTCGGCGAGCCAGATTTCGGCCATTCCTCCCTCGGCGAGCTGACGGATCAGCGTATACTGACCGATCTTGCCCGGCGTATCTGTTTCTGTGCCATTCTCCATCGCATCCTCAATTCGCAAGTCCTGGACCAGCGTCGACAGCGAGTGTACTGGCCCGGAGCGCGGACTCAAACCCCTGAGTCCTTCTGAAACCCAAAAAAAATTTGCCTTTTCTATGGGCCTGCTAGACTGGGAGGCGTTGAACTTCGGATTCCAAGGATGGAATCAATATCAGGAGAGCTTATGGAACGGCGACACCACCGCTGGTTGAGCTTATTGGCACTTGCCCTCATAGGGGCTGGACTGACGGGATGCAGCACACAATCCTCGTCGGCCCCCTTTCATATCTACAACTCACCTCTGGTGGAATCGGAGATGCCGACGCCGACCCAGGCCCGCGCCGATAATTCGGCCGAGTCCCCGGGCGTCGAAGCGCGTCAACTCTTCGTTTACCGTCAGTTTCAGCGAACCACGGGCACCGATCAGCGCCCGCCAGCGGCCCCGGCCCCATCGGATCCTTCGGGTCCTGTCTTCGACCGGGTCACCCCACCGGATCAGCCGGTACTGGCCTCCTACACCCCTCAGGACTTCGCCTCCGATGCACAGCCCTCCTCCGGGCAAAGCCGCAACGTCGAGGTGCAGGGCTCCATCGACGCCGATCATGGCGCCGACATCCCAGAGGCCACCTCCCAGGAGTCGGCGGCCTTTGTCTACGCCACCCTCAAGATCAATGAGATCCACCTTGATCGAGAGGCCGGCGACGAGGTGCCGTCGCTCTATCGCCAATGCCGCTCCTCCGGCGAGGTCTTTCACTCCGGCCAACCCGATATTGGAGACCTGGTCTTCTTCCACAATACCTATGACCGCAATGAAGACCGTCGAAACAACGATTGGTATACCCTGGCGGGCATGGTCAGCCGTCACCTCGGCGATGGTAGCGTCGAGTTCCTGGCCTTCGACGGCGATGAAGTAAGCACCTTTGTGATGAACCTCAACGACCCGGCCAACGCCGATTCCGAGGCCCGCGACCAGATCAATAGCCAACTGCGCGCCCCCGACGACGACGATCCCCCCTACACCCAATATTTGGCCGGAGAGCTCTTTGCCGGCTACTGCAATGTGCTCGGCGACCGCCCGGAACTCATCTTGATCGACAACTGGTCGCCCTCCATGGATCTGGCGGAGCTTAAGCTCTAATCCTCTTCGTCTCCGCGGTAGCGCGCCTGGCCGTTCTGGCCGAGCTTTCGAAGCATTGGCCCCAGCCAGCCATTGACCACGGGAAGGGTCCCCGCCATTCGCGCAAGGACACCTCGATGGCGGGGTAGTGACATTTCCAGCGGCCGCTTGCTCCACACCCTCTTAAAAAACGCCTGCTCCACATCATCCAAGCTCAAGGGGCCAGGACCCGAAAAGGTCAGCGCCGCCTCCTCGCGTGTGGCCTGAAGGTCGAGCATCGGCGTGGCCACCGCGTCCAGGCACATCACGGTCACCGCCACCCCGTGCTCGCGCAGCTCCTCAGCCGCCGACAGTGAAAAGCCCCTCACCGCAAATTTGGAGGCCGCATAGACGCTCAACCCCGGCACCGGGCTGATCGACGCCAGAGAACCCATGTTGACGATATGTCCCTCGCCCTGCTCCACCATCACCTGGGCCGCCGCGCGGGTTCCCAGAACCACGCCCTTGGCGTTGATATCGAAGTGGCGGTCCACGTCCTCCACCTCCATTTCGTGGACTCTTCCGGGATTCAAAAACCCCGCG
>CAYQBU010000314.1:0-2679 GCA_964415785.1 uncultured Bradymonadales bacterium | reverse complement strand
GGGGGCTCCCCCCTCCGCGTCCACCCCTTCTGCCGCCGTGGGGGTTGACCCCTCGCCGCCGAGAAAGGACATGGAGGCGATTCCCAACGAGATCAGGGATAGGATCAACAGTCCGGCGATAAACCAACTCTGACGCTTTTGGAGCCGCTTTACCTCGTCGGTCAATGACTCTGCCACCTCACTGGCGCGGGTGGCGCTCTTCCTCAGTGAAGCCACCTTTTTTTCGGCGACTTCCAACTCCTTTTCCAGCGGTGGCGATGCCTCGCCACCCTCTTCCTCTTCTTCCTTGGACGCCTCGTTGCTGCTTTTGCGTTGGCGCGCAAAGACCTGTTCCGACAATTCTCGCCGCGCCCGTCGAAGCACCTCTGAGACCTTATCTCGCTCCTCTTCAAAATGATCAGCGACCTTTGCTCCGAGTTCACGGCGCACCTCGTCGCCATCGACGCCCTTATCCTCCAGGTAGTCCTCCAGAGCCACCGCCAGTGCCGACGCATCATCCCAGCGATTGTCGGGCTCTCGGGCCAACGCCTTCATGATCATTCCCGACAGTCGCGCTCCGATCGACGATCGCACGGCGTGGGGCTCGGCGATCGGCTCGTCGGTGATCGCCTGCACGACCTCTTCATGAGAGTCTCGGCGAAACAGGCGCTGGCGGGTCAACAACTCATAGAGAATGATCCCCAGACTAAAGATATCCGAGCGCTGATCCAGGGCCTCCTCTCGGCACTGCTCCGGGCTCATATAGGCAAACTTACCCCCGACCAGATCCAATTTCGGTGCCCCCGATTCGCCGACAACTTGAGAGATCCCGAAGTCGAAGACCCGCGTCGTCCCCTCGTAGGTGACGATCAGGTTTTGAGGACTGATATCGCAGTGCACGATCTGGAACTTTCGCCCATCGACATCGCTAAATTGATGGACGTGTTCCAGGCCTCGGCAGGCATCGAGGACGATGACCAGCACCTCTTGCCAGCTAAGCTCATCACCGGCCCCAAAGACTCGCGTAGCAATCTCGTCGACCGTCTGACCGGCCACAAAGTCCATGACCATAAAGTGGTCGTCGTCGAGCCGCTTGGCATCGTGAACGGTGACCACATTGGGGTGGGAAAAACGCGACGATAGCGTGGCCTCCTGATAAAACAGAGCCTCCATGCGTCGCTTCCCTTTGAGGCGGTCGGGCATCGCCTTGATCACCACCGGGCGAAAAAAACCGTGGGGCCCACTTCGGGCCCCCAGAAACACCTCCGACTGCCCCCCCTTGGCGATCTTGGCCACCAGGCGATAATCGCCAAATTGTTGGTCCAAACGCTCCAAAATTGCGCTACTCCCTTCTACAGCCCGGGCACCGAATCGCCCCCGCGACCGCTACCCTACTACCAACGCGGGTCAATCAGTCCAGGATCGTCGTTTGCTGGGCGCTAAACCCCGCCGACATCTCCCAGGCGTTGGCCGTTCCATCGCACTCATAATCGAAATTCAAATCGCCCTCGCCCAGGATTTGGGGCAGTGCGATCCCCTCGGAACCGGGGTTCAACGCGATTCTGACGTCCTGAGCCTCTTCTTCGCGGACCAAACCGGTCAGCGAGGCCTCGGTGATCACCGGCGCGTCATCATCCAATTCCAATTGCGCATCCAAGGCCAGATCGCGAATTGGAATCACCGTCTTGAGCAACTCTCCTTCCGCATCCACCGTCGCCACAAAATTCAACAGCGGAAGCGTGGCCTGAAAATTACCCTCACCATCGACCTCGCCTTCCACGAATTCGGGCTCTTCGAGCTCGTCGTCCCAGACATATTCCTCGGCGCCCGGCTCATCGGCATGCAGCCCCGCACCTCCTCGGATCATCAAGGTACCTTCCTCGGAATCGATCTCTCGGAGCTCCAGAAGCACAATGATTGGATAGTCCTCGTCCTGGTCCAGGAAGCGCCCGATCGTACCATTGAGGGGATTGCCTGGAGATCCGCTATCAAAGGCGAATTCAGTGATCCGCATATCGTACTCTTGGCCCAGCTCCAACTCATCTGAACCCTCTTCCAGCTCCGGGAGCTCCCCGGCATCGTAGTCATCGTCGCAGCGACTGGGGACTTCATCAGGCACCTGGTTATTGGGATCCTGGTTATTGGCATTGGCTGCCTGATTATTGTCATCCGCCGGCTCGTCATCACCACACCCCATCCCGAGGGTCAACAATCCGGCAAGGACGACAGTAATTGAGGTCTTCCAGTATCGCTTCATTCTAAGCTCCGTCATGTCCATCAGGTTCGATTACTCATCGAGAAGGTCAAGAGATTCAAAATTGACCAGTTTTTCAAATTTTTCGAATCGCGACTGAATCTGCTCATCGCCCAAATCCCTGAGCGCCTCCAGGCTAAAGTCCTGGACGCAGAAGCTGGCCATCACACAGCCTACCACCGTCGCCTGGCGAAGATCATGGGCGCTATAGTTTCCCCCGGCATCGAGGTAGCCCAGCAACCCTCCTGCGAAGGTGTCGCCAGCACCGGTGGGGTCGAACACCGACTCTAGAGGATATGCCGGCGCAAAGGAAATTTGCTCGCCAGCAAAACAAAGCGCCCCATATTCTCCGCGCTTAATCACCACATGATCGGGGCCCAATTCCTGAATCCGTCGGGCGGCCTGTACCATATTGGCCTCGTCGGCCAGCTTGCGGGCTTCCGACT
>CAYQBU010000313.1:0-2806 GCA_964415785.1 uncultured Bradymonadales bacterium | reverse complement strand
ATGAGATCGACATCTTCGACATCCCCATCGCCCTCATCACCCGTCGCTACCTGGAGTACGTGGAGCACCTCAACGCCCTGGACCTCGAGATCGGCGGCGAGTGGCTCGAGATGGCCGCCACCCTGGTCTATATCAAATCTCAGACCCTGCTCCCCCCGGAGCCCGACGCCGACGAGGAAGACAGCCCCGACCCCCGCCAAGAACTGGTCAAGCGCCTCATCGAACACCAGATGTTTCAATGGGCCGCCGACCGCCTCGACGAGCGCCCCCAGATCAACCGCGACTTCATGTTCGCCGCCCCCAAGGCCCAGCAGGAACGCCAGGAGGTCGCTCAACCGGAGCTTCGCCAGGCCAGCCTCTTCGACCTCGTCGACGCCCTCAAACGGGTCATCGAGGTCCAGGAAGAAGACCCGGAGTGGGTCTATGAGATCACCCACGAAAAGCTCACCCTTCGAAGCGTCATCCTCGATATCGCCGACCGCCTCACGGAGAGCCCGCGCATCACTTTTGCCGAGCTCTTCGACGACGTCTCGCTGACCCGCCACCGTGTGGTCACCACCTTTTTGGCCCTTTTGGAGATGACGCGCCTGGACATGATTCACCTCTTCCAGCCCCGCCTCGACGACGAAGGCCAGGACGAGCTGATCATCGAGCGCGCCGTCATTGACATCACCGATGTCAGCCAGACCCTCGACTTCCCCGATTTTGACACCTGATCAAGCGACCTCTGCCATGGACGACACAAAGATCCGAGCCATCCTGGAAGCCCTCCTTCTGGCCGCCGAAGAGCCCATCGCCCTGGAGCAATTCCAGACCGTGCTCACCGACGTCGACGACGAAAAGATCCACCGCGCCCTCCGCGCCCTACAGCTCGAATACGACGGCGATCAACGGGGCATCCATCTGGTGCGCATCGCTGGCGGCTACCACTTGCGCACCAACCCCGATCTGGGCGATCAGATCCGATCTTTTTTCGAATCCAGCCCCGTTCGCCTCTCGCGACCGGCCATGGAGACCCTGGCCATCGTCGCCTATCGCCAGCCCGTGACCCGCGCCGAGGTCGAGGAGGTCCGGGGCGTCAACTGCTCCGGCGTCTTGAGCACCCTTCGCGACCATCACCTGATCACCATCATCGGCCAGCTCGATGACATCGGAAAACCCCACCTCTACGGAACGACCGATCGCTTCCTGGAGTTCTTCGGGCTCGACGACCTCTCCGACCTCCCCACTCTGGAGGAGAGCGAATTGGAGGCCCTCGTCGACATGCACGAAGAGGCCCTGGACGACATCGATTCCTGACTCATTGACCCTTTTTCTCAACACCGGACCCCCATCATGGCTAATATGCGCGTACAGAAATTTCTCTCCAAGGCCGGCGTCTGTTCTCGCCGCCAGGGCGAACAATATATGCTCGACGGACGGGTCTCCGTAAACGGCGAGCTCTGCACCACCCTGGGCTCCAAGGTGGACCCCGACACAGACGAGGTCAAAGTCGACGGCAAGCTCGTCGAGCTTCCTCAGCAATACGAATATATCCTGCTCCACAAGCCCAAGAGCTATATCACCACCCTCGACGACCCCAAGGGACGCCCCACGGTGGTCGACCTTCTGCCCGAGGGCCTTCCCCGCATCTGGCCCGTGGGACGCCTGGACTGGGACAGTGAGGGCCTGTTGCTGATGACCAACGACGGCAAGCTCACCAACCTCATCACCCACCCCTCGCACCAGATCAAAAAGACCTACGTGGTCCGCGTCCACGGCCGGATCCGCAAAAAAGACCCCATGCTCAAAAAGCTGCGCGAGGGCATCGACCTCGGCGGCGGCGAGATCACCAGCCCCGCCTCCGTCCAGGTCGCCGCCGACCACGGCACCACCACCGACCTGGAGGTCGGCATCCACGAGGGCAAAAACCGCCAGATCCGCCGCATGTTCAAAGCCCTGGGCCACGAGGTCCACCGCCTCCAACGCGTCGCCATCGGCCCCCTGAGCCTGCGCTCTCTGGCCACCGGTCAGCACCGGCGACTCAACCCCCGCGAGGTCTCCGATCTCTACGACTGGGTCGACGCCGAGATGCCCGACCGCGCCGATCTGAGCTGAGCTTTTTTGTCCCCTCCGGACTTTTTCACTATGTCCCTTGACAACCCGGCGGCCTGACCCTAATGTCCGCCGTCCGTCGAGGGAAGAGCAGCCGCGACGGGCCTCGTTGATGCGGGGTGGAGCAGCCAGGTAGCTCGTCGGGCTCATAACCCGAAGGTCGTAGGTTCGAATCCTACCCCCGCTACTGTTTTTCGGCTCATCGCGGTCGCTCTTTTCTCGACGCACATAGCACCTCCCGCCCATCTTTTGGGCTTGTTGCGGGGTGGAGCAGCCAGGTAGCTCGTCGGGCTCATAACCCGAAGGCCGTAGGTTCGAATCCTACCCCCGCTACTTTTAAAAAGGCGACCCTTCTGGGGTCGCCTTTTTTGTTTGTCCCCCCGGCGCTTCCATGACCCTCCGAGGTAGCTCGGTGGGTCATCGATCAGGGCCACCACCCTCCGCACACCTCCGAGCCCCACCCAACGCTCGAGATTCTCCCCGCCATCGCGGGGAGACACCGTCGCCGCTCGCGACGGAGAGGGGCACGCCGTGAACCCTCACTGGTTCATCGATCAGGCCATCGATCCCCGGGGTCATTCCACCTCCGCCTAGCTGCCAGTCTTTCTCACCGACGAGCAAGCTCGACGGGGTCGTGCCCCTCTCCGCGGTGGATGACCCTCGCGCTCACTCCAACGCCCGTGCCGTGGCGACCGGGAGCCTTCCATGACCC
>CAYQBU010000312.1:0-2826 GCA_964415785.1 uncultured Bradymonadales bacterium | reverse complement strand
GCTGATGACTCCGACGACGCTGATGAAGCCACTGGTGGAACCGATACCTCCCACCAGGCCGTCACATCCGATGACCTTGATGAGCCCAGTGACTCTGGTGGCGCCACCGAGATATCTCACCCATCCGTCGAACTCGGCGAAGATGATCAGGACCCCTCGGACGACGACGAAGAGGCCGATCAATCGGGCGAGTCGGACTCCTTCCAGGTCGGCTATGTCCAGGCCAACACCGACAGCACCGACGAATTTGAGGACCCTTTCTTCTCGCGTTCCACTCAGGATGCCTGGGATCAAGATCTCTATCGCGAGTCCCGGGAACGCTCCGAGCGCATCGCCAAACTCACCCGCGTCGGCATGGTGGTCGGTGGAGTTCTGGTCATCATCGGTGCTTTCGTCACCTTCCAGACCGATCTCATCTTCGAAACCGAGACCGAAGAAGACGCCGTCGTCGAGGACTATGGCGATGAAGATGAAATCGATGAGGCTGACATCGCCCTCCTGGAAGACCGCTTTGAGCGCGCCATGGACCGCGAGGAATACCTCGAACCCCGTGAGCGAAGTGCCGTCGAGGCTCTTGAGCAACTGGAGGGACTAATCGATGAGGCTGACTACGACGAACTGGTCCAGCGATTCGTCGACGCCACCCTCGAGGCCAGCGAGGAATTCGAGGACGATGAGCAATACCGCGCCGCCCGCAACCTCGTCCGTGCCGCGCGCCAATTCGACGACTCCCCGGCTATCGCCTCCCGCCTCAGCGCCATGCAAGACGAGGTCGACCGCGTCATTGAAGAAGAGCGCGAAAACTCCCCCACCAACGCCAATGACGACGAGAATAACGATGACGCCGATGCCAATGGAAATAGTGGTGATGACGAGAGCTCTCAGGCCTCTCCCACTCCCACCGAGGAGCGCCAACAGCCATCACCGAACCGCGACCAAATCGTCGCCGAGGCCTCCGACGCCATCCAGAGCCGCGACTACGACCACGCCGAATCTCTCCTGCGCGACATCCTCGACGACGAGCCCAACCACGCCGCCGCTAACGCCACCCTCGGCGATGCCTACTTCCACCAGGGCAACCACCAACAGGCCTTGACCTACCAGCAACGCGCCGTCGACCAACGCCCCGACAATACAGACTATCGAAAGCGCCTGGGCATGCTCCACTTTCGCCTCGACGACTACCAGCAGGCCTATGACACCTGGGCCGGCGTCGTCGACGACGACCCCTCCGATACGGAGGCTCAGGTACTCATGGAACGCGCCGAACGACGCCTCAACTGACCTCTATCTCTCATCCAATCGCTCCTGGATGTCCCGCCAGTCCACCGCCGACAGGGCTTTGGCCAACCCCGGATCGTTGAGCACCTCTCGCGTCCGCCCGTCGGACAATGTGATCGGGTAGCGCTCCGCGCGAACCTGCTCCATATAGCTGTTGTCCCCCAGGAGTTCCTGAACCCGCTCGTCTCGCAACACCTTCGCCGCCTCCGCATCCTCTCGGATCAGCGCCTCTCCCCCTTGCTCATGGGCTTGCTCTCCGACCAGTAACGCCCCGTGTAGCCGCTTTAGATCTGGAAATTGCCAGGGCCCCAGCACATTATGCTCCGCGGCCAACTCCATGACTGTCCCTCCCTGCAGGTGATAGCGATTTTCGGGGTCCCACTCCTCGAGATCGGACTCCATAAACACCATGCCCACCGCCAGAAAATAGACCATCAAGCCCCCCACGACGACTCCCATTGTGGCTCCACCCAGACGGTCCAAAAACCCCAGAATGCTGCTCATCCAATGCATCATCCGCGCCATCACGTATCCCGCCAACGCTACCGTGACGTAGATCACAAACCCCGCCACCAGCATGCTTCCAATCTCTACCCCTGGCGAGGCCCGACCGCTTTCCTCAAAGATCAATTCCCTGATCCAGGGCGATACAAAGGGTACCCCCACGATCATCGCCACCACCGCCACCAGCCGCGTCACCTGGCGAATCGCTCCTGAGCGCCAACCCAGAGCCACCGCCAATACCACCACCAACGCGCTGATCCCGTCGGCGATCACGCCTCACCTTCCCCCGCGTCCCCTTCCTGTTCGTTTTTCGTCGCCTCTCCCAGGCCCTGGACCCGATCCATCAATGCGTTGAGCTCATCGCCCTCCAGAACCTCCTGCTCCTTGAGCAAATCGGCCATTTCGTGGAGCAACTCCATATTGGCCTTCAACAGCTCCAGTGTTCGCTTGTAGAGCCCCTCGACCAACTCCTGAACCTCCCGGTCGATGAGCTCCGCCGTTCGTTCCGAGTAGTTGCGCGTCGTGAATCCAGATCCCTCCAGAAAGGACGACGAACTATCCCCGAAATTGAGATTACCCACGGCATCGTTCATGCCGTATTCGGCGATCATTCGCCTGGCAATCCCTGTGACCCTTTGCAGGTCATTGGAAGCCCCGCTCGAGATATCGCCGAAGATGATCGCTTCCGCCGCTCGTCCACCGAGCAGTGAACAGATCCGATCCTTGAGCTCCTGGCGGGTCACCAGATAGCGATCCTCCATCGGAACCTGCAGTGTGTAGCCCAGCGCGCCGATGCCTCGAGACACGATGCTGATCTTGTGCACCGGATCGGCGCCCTTCAGGGCTCCCGCCACAATGGCGTGACCCGACTCGTGATAGGCGACAATATTGGTCTCTTTTTCGCTCAGGCGCCGACTCTTCTTTTCCAACCCGGCGATCACCCTTTCGATGGCGGCCTGAAAATCCTCCAACTCCACGGCGTCTTTTTCCTTACGCGCCGCAAGCAGAGCCGCTTCGTTGACGATATTAGCCAGATCTGCT
>CAYQBU010000311.1:0-2871 GCA_964415785.1 uncultured Bradymonadales bacterium | reverse complement strand
TTGATGCGTCTGGATCTGGCGGCCGGCGTGGACGTCGAGATCAAGACGTGAGAAGCCGTGGGGCCTAAGGTCCCGAGCGAACCATTTTAGAAGCCGGCGGACTCGACGACCGAGTCGGCCTTTGAGATTCTCTTTCGCCCGCCCGAGCAGTAATCAGGGCGGCGCAGGAGTGTGAGATGAATATTGAGATTGTCGATCTGGAAAATAAAGTGACCGGAGAGATGGAACTCGACGATGCGGTCTTCGGGGCCGACGTGCGAGAGCATCTGTTCTGGGAAGTGGTCAATTGGCAGCGCGCCAAGCGACGCAAGGGAACCCACTCCACGAAGGGCCGAAGTCAGGTCCGTGGTGGTGGTCGCAAGCCCTGGCGTCAGAAGGGAACGGGACGAGCCCGACACGGCTCGATTCGCTCCCCGCTGTGGGTCGGTGGAGGAATTACCTTCGGGCCCAAGCCGCGCGACTACTCCTATAATATGCCCAAAAAGAAGCGCCAGGCGGCGCTTCGCTCGGCGCTGAGCATGAAGATGGCCAATGGCCAGCTCAAAGTGGTCGAGGATTGGGAATTGCCCGAGATCAAGACCAAGCTGGCGGTTCAAACGCTGGAAGCGCTGGAAGCGCCCTCGGCGTTGGTGGTGGACACCACGGAGCGCGACGACGATAACGCGCTGCACCACAATGAGTCGCTTCGACTGTCGGTGCGCAACCTCAAGGACGCGAAGTACCTGGCGCCGGAGGGACTCAACGTCGAAGACGTGCTCCGCTACGACCACCTCGTTATTAGCCGCAGCGCCCTCGAGCGCGTGCAGGAGGCCTTGCAATGAGCCAAGATCTTTACGACATCATCATTCGCCCGGTGCTGACCGAGAAGTCGACGGAATCAGCCAACGATAATAAGCATGTCTTTCAGGTGAAGTTTGACGCCACCAAGCCTCAGATCAAGGCGTCGATTCAGCAGATCTTTGGCGTGGACGTCAAAAAGGTCAACACCATGATCGTGCCCGGCAAGCCCAAGCGCGTCGGACTCCATCAGGGACGCAAGAGTGCCTGGAAGAAAGCACTCGTGACGATCGGTGAAGATCAGATGATCGATCTTTTCGCCCTGGAAAGCACCGAGAGCGTCGGCGAAGTCTGAGACCCAGACCGAGGCCGACGGCCAGTGAACCGTTATTTTGAGTCGTCGCTCCAAAGCGATGAAAGGCAGGAAACACCATGGCCATGAAAGATTACAAACCGACGTCGCCAGGGCGGCGCTTCTTGCGCCTTCCAAAGACCAAAGACAAGATCACCAAGGATCGGCCCGAGAAGAATCTGACGAAGGGCAATCCCTCCAAAGGTGGTCGCAACAGTTATGGACGCATGACCGTTCGCCGCCGAGGCGGTGGGCACAAGCGTCGCTATCGTGAGATCGATTTTCGCCGCAACAAAACCGGGATACCGGCGAAGGTGGCGGCCATCGAATACGATCCCAACCGCACGGGATTTATCGCTCTGTTGCACTACGCCGATGGGGAAAAGGCCTATATTTTGGCCCCTCAGAAGCTGGAAGTGGGCGATGAAGTGGTGTCGAGCGCGAAAGCGGACATCAAGCCGGGCAACACCCTCAAGCTCAAGTACATGCCCACGGGCACGGTGATCCACAATGTGGAGTTGAAGCCGGGCAAGGGTGGCCAGATGGCCCGTTCGGCGGGCACCTGGGCGCAACTGATGGCCAAAGAGACGAAGTATGGCCTGGTGCGTCTTCCCTCCGGCGAGCTTCGACGCATTTTGCTCAATTGCCGAGCGACGGTGGGCGCGGTGTCGAACCGCGAACACGAAAACACGTCGCTTGGAAAAGCGGGACGAAGCCGCTGGATGGGCAAGCGGCCGTCGACGCGAGGTGTGGCCATGAACCCCGTCGATCACCCCCACGGTGGTGGTGAGGGTCGCACGGCCGGTGGTCGGCTCCCGGTGACGCCCTGGGGCCAGAAGACCAAGGGCAAGCATACCCGAAAAAATAAGCGGACCGACAAATTTATTGCCCGGCGCCGCAAGTCCAAGAAGCAATCAACGGAAAGATAATTGTCTAACGCCTCCAGGCAGGCCCGCTCAAGCGGTCCTGCCTTGGCGTTGAAACGAGCAAGGAGTGGATCGTGCCACGTTCAATTAAGAAGGGACCATGGGTCGACGAAGGCCTACAAAAGAAGGTAACCCGAGCGCGTGAGAGCGGCGATCGGCGGGCAATCAAGACCTGGAGTCGGCGATCGATGATCGTGCCGGAGTTCATTGGCTTGACATTCGCCGTGCACAACGGCAATGAGTTCGTTCCCGTCTTCGTGACCGAGAATATGGTCGGTCATAAGCTGGGCGAATTTGCGCCGACGCGAACCTTTTACGGGCATACCTCGGATCGGGCAGCGACGGCGACGACGGTGCGCTGAGCATCGACGAGAGTGGTCGGCGATCCAACCCGTTCAAACGACGGTTCGCCAACGGTCCTGCCGACGGTCGAAAGACCGATGATGCGGGCCCGGCGATCCCAATGAAGACGAGTGTGTATCATGAGTAACGCACAAGACACGAATGCAAATCGCGCCCTGGCTAATAACGTGCGGATTTCTCCGCGCAAAGCGCGGGTGGTCATTGACCTGGTCCGCAATAAGCCGGTGGAAGACGCGCTGGAAACCCTGGAGTTTACCTCCAAGAAGGCAGCGCCGATTGTGGCCCGGTTGATCGACTCGGCAGTGCATAATGTCATCGAGAGTGAAAAGCTGGACTGGGATCCAGACGACTTGATGATTGCCGAGGCCTATGTCAACGAAGGGCCAACGATGAAGCGCTTCAAGCCGCGCGCCATGGGGCGAGCGACACGAATTAATAAACGAACCAGTCAGA
>CAYQBU010000310.1:0-2897 GCA_964415785.1 uncultured Bradymonadales bacterium | reverse complement strand
AGAAGAGGTCCAGGTAGGCGCGGCCGTCGCCGGATCGGCTCTCCATCTGGACCAGACCCGGGGTGCCGGCGAGGGCGGCCTCCATGGGCTCGTTGATGCTCTCCTCGATGACCGTGGAGGTCTGGCCGGGGAGGTCGCCGATGACGCGGACCTGGGGGTAGCGGATCTCCGGGAGGAGCTGGAGGGGCATCTGGCTCAGGGAGATGGCGGCCAGGGCGACGGTGATCAGGGCCAGGGCGGCGACGGCGGTGCGCCGCTGGCTGAGGGCGTCCAGGAGATGGAGAAGCAGGGTTTGGACGCGGATCATCGGTCGGTCTCCAGGGGGTCGACGGTGGAGCCATCGGCGTGGGATCGGGGCTGGTAGCGAAGGACCTGGTCGCCCGGTTGGAGGCCGTCGACGATCTCGATGCCCCGGGTGTGGGCGCGGCCCAGCTCCAGCGAGCGGTATTCGACGGTGGGCGGGTCGCCGGTGACGAGGCTTGCCCGGGGCTCTTCGTCGTCGGTGAAGACGGCGGTCCAGGGGATGAGGGCGACGTCCTGGTGGTCGCGATAGGTGATGTGGACCTGGCGGCGCCGGGGGTCGTCGAGGTCGGCGATGTGGAGGTAGGCGGCGCTAAAGTGGGGGTGGTCATCGTCGGCGAAGGTGATGCGATCGACGCTTAGAGAGCGGCCCTGATCGTCGACGAGGTCCAGGGCGTCGAGGTCGGCGAGGTAGTGGGTGTCGGCGGTGGGGATGGAGAGGTGGACGGCGAAGGCGTCGTCGGTCTCGAGGGTGGCGATGGGTTGGCCCTGATTGAGCTGGGTGTGCTGTCGGGCGTGGAGGGTGGTGACGCGGCCGTCGGCGGGGGCGCGCAGGGTCTGTTGGCCCAGGGCGGCCTCGACGTCGGCCAGGAGTTCTTCGACCTCCAAAAGGCGCAGGTGGGCCTCCGTGGTCTCCGAGGGGCCGGCGGCGTCGGCGTCGGCGAGCTGGAGCCAGCGCTGGTACTCGTCCTCCAGGTGGTCGCGGCGGCGCTGGAGGACGTCGCGGCGCGCCGAGGAGGAGGGGTCGACGATGCGGGCCAGGATGTCGCCGCGAGAGAAGGAGTCGCCCTGGCGGACGGTCAGCTCGGAGAGGGTGCCGTCGATGGGAGCTTCCAGGGGGATGGATTGGAGCGGTTTTAGAGTGGCGCTCCAGCGGCGGTCGTCGTCGATGGAGTGGGTGTCGATGGTGGCGACCTCGACCTGGGCAGGCTGGGCGTCGTCCATGGGCTCCGAGGACGGGGCAGGTTCATCGTCGGAGCAGGCCAGGAGGGGGCTCAGCAGGGTGGCGATCAGGCAGAGGCCGAAAAAGAGGGTGAATCGGTGCATGGGTCAGTCCCGTGGCGGCTGGTCGAGCAAGGTGGAGAGGGAGGTGAGGTCGTCGGTGAGGGCGGCGGATTCGACGGCGTGGAGCAGGCTCTGATGGTGAAGATCGAGCAGGGCCAGTTGGGCGTCCTGGAGGCGCTCGTCGGCGTCGATGAGGTCGAGCCAGGAGCCGACGCCCTGGTCCCAGCGAGCCAGCGCGGCGTCGCGACGCTCTTTGGCCTGGTCGATCTCGCGGTGGAGGGCCTGGCGTTGGGTCTGGAGGCGGCGATCGACGAGGGCGATGGCGTCGAGGCGCTGGATCTGCTGGCGGTGCAGCTCCGAGGCCTCGTCGTCCAGGGCCCGGGCGCGGTGGCGCTGAGCCTGGGATTGGCGCTGGCGGGTGCCGCGGAGGTCGGGGCGCCAGCGAAGCGTTAGGCCGGCGAAGTACTCCGGCTCCGGGAGATTGTCGTAGGCGGGGCTGAAGTAGAGGCGGCCCGTGGCGACGCCGAAGAGTTGGAGGCGGTCGGTATGGGAGAGGACCTGGGCGTCGGCGTCGGCGATGCGGCCCTGGAGGCGCAGGGCCTGGAGGTGGGGTGAGTCGGGGCGCTCGGGGCGATCGGGGTCCGGCGAGGCGTCGAGCTCGGAGGGCATAGAGCGGGGTCGGACGCAGCGATCGAGGAGGTGGGAGAGGGTGTGAAGGGCCTGTTCGTGAGCGGTGGTGGCCTCCGTGAGTTGGCGCTCGATGCGGGCGGTGGCCTGGTCGATGGCGTGGCGCTCGACGCCTCCCTCGACGCCGGCGTCGATGCGGCGTTGTACGGTGTCGGCCAGAGCCTGGAGTTGATGGCGGCGCTCGTCGATGTGGCGTTGTCGCTCGTCGGCGATGGCGGCGTCGATATAGGCTCGGGCGATGGTCTCGTGGAGGTCGATGCGGTGGGCGTCGGCGTCGAGTTGGGCGCCGTCGAGACGCAGGTCGGCGGCGTCGGCCTGGTCGTCGAAGACGCTGTCGTAGAGGGGGAGTTGGAGGGAGGCCCCCGCCGAGGCGCGGAGGCTTCGGCCCTGGTCGCGTTCGGCGCCGGGGCTGACGCGTTTGCCGAGGTCGCCCTCGGCGTCGACCTCGGTGGTGGGCAGGCGGAGGCGACCGATGTGGTCGCCGTCGGCGGTGGCGGCGCGAATCCGGGCCTGTTGGGCGTCGGCGCCGGGATCGACGGCGAGCCCCACTTCCCAGGCTTCGCCGAGGTCGATGGAGTGGCGATCCTCGTCGGTGCAGTCCAGGGGTTCGCCGGCCGTCGATGTGGTGGCAAAGAGGGCCATGGCCGCGGTGAGGAGGGCGGCCGTGAGAAGGCGTCGGGGATGTGAGGAGGGGGCGTCCATGGTCGGCGAGGGTAGCAAAAATGGGCGCGATTCATAGTCCGGATGTGGGGGAGGGCGTGTGGCCTATGGGTTTGCGGCGCGTGGCTCGGTGGTGGGTTACACCACGAGAGCCTCCCCGGGGAATGGGGTTGATGAGCGGGTGGGGTGGGCGTGAGGATCGGTGGCGAGGTATAGCTGACAAGGCTGATTCACCGGCGGCATAA
>CAYQBU010000309.1:0-2903 GCA_964415785.1 uncultured Bradymonadales bacterium | reverse complement strand
AGGTGGAGGTCAAGCCCAGGGCCCTGGCCTTTATCGAAGTTCACGAAGGGGAGGATGAATTGTTGGTGATCGCCGATCTCCCCGGTCTGGAGGAGGACGCCATCGAGGCCAGTTTAGCCGATGAGGACCTGTTGGTGGTGACCGTCGATAGCGACGGCTACGGCGATCGCCGGGAAATATTACTGCCGGCGCCACTGCGCGATTTAAAAGTGACCCGTGAGGGAACGATCACCACCATTCACTGCAAGTTGGAGACATTATGAGCGACGAGGAGGTCGCCACACTTCGCCTGGCAATAAGCGACGGACGGCCCCAGGACGAGGGACGCGGGGTGGCCCGGGTGGATCCGAAGTGCCTGGAGGCATTGGAGATATCTGTGGGGAGTCTGGTGGCCGTTCGGCAGGCATCGCAAACGGTCTATCTTCGCGCCCTGCCCACCTATGGAGAAGATCGGGGGCGGGGGACGGTGCAACTGGATCAAACGTCGCGGGAGAACCTGGGCGCCCGCTCAGGCGAGGTGGTTCAGTTGAGTCCAGCACCAGCGCTGGCGCAGGCCAGACAAATTCGGGTCGTGCCCAGTGGGGTGTTTCCCAGCGAAGGGCAGTTGGCGCTCATCGGGCAGGCCGTCGATGGCCTGGTGGCCTCTCGCGGGGACTGTTTGCGAGTGTTGACGCCGTCTGGAAAGCCGCTGGAGTTGCGGGTGTCGGAGGTCGATCCGCCAGAGCCGTCGGTGATTGGAGCGGCGACGAAGTTATTTGTCGACGGGCCCAGGCGGTCGTCGTCGCCGGGAGCGAAAGGAGCAGGAGCAAAGCCGGGACATTATGGCGATATCGGAGGGTTGGGTCCCCAGCTTTCCAAGATGCGAGAAATACTGGAATGGCCGTTGATGGCCCCGCAGGTTTTTGGTCGCCTGGGCATCGAGCCCCCTCGTGGGGTGTTGCTCTACGGTCCGCCAGGTTGCGGCAAGCCGCTGTTGGCGAGGGCGGTGGCCCGGGAGTCGGGGGCAAATTTCTATGCAGTTAGTGGGCCGGAGGTCATCCAGAAATTCTACGGGGAGAGCGAAGCGCGATTGCGCGAGATCTTTGAGACGGCGTCGGCCAACGCGCCAGCGGTGGTCTTTCTCGATGAGATCGACACCCTGGCGCCAAATCGCGAAGACGCGGCGGGCGATGTGGAGCGCCGGGTGGTGGCGACGCTGTTGACGCTGTTGGATGGCCTCAAGAATCGGGGCCAGGTGGTGGTGCTGGGGGCGACGAATCGGCCCAACGCCATCGATCCCGCGCTTAGACGACCGGGACGCTTCGATCGAGAGATCCACATTCCCATTCCCGATCGCGAAGGCCGACGCGAGATCCTGGAGGTGCATACCCGGCCCATGCCGCTGGCACGAGCGGTAAATCTGGAGAAATTGGCAGCTCGGACCCACGGGTATGTGGGGGCTGATCTGGAGTCATTATGTCGAGAGAGTGCGATATGCGCCCTGCGTCGAGAGCTCGGCGATGAGGGCGATATACAGACCCTGGATTTAAACGAACTCCGCGTTGAGAGCGAGGACTTCCAACGGGCGTTGCCGGACATTAAACCGTCGGCGACGCGGGAGGTGTTTGTGGAGCATCCCCGCGCATCGTGGAGCGATGTTGGGGGGCATCACGGGGTTCGACAGCGCCTGATTGAAGCGCTGCAGTGGCCACTTCGGTACAGGGACTTATTCGAGGCGTCGAACCTAAAGGCGGCGCGGGGGCTCTTGCTGCACGGTCCGCCGGGGTGCGGTAAAACGCTGTTGGCGCGGGCGGCGGCCAGCGAGATGGAGGTCAATTTCATCAATATCAAAGGCCCCGAACTATTCGATAAATACGTGGGGGCCACGGAGCGGCGATTGCGCGAGATTTTCCGAATCGCGAGGCGCGCGGCGCCGTCGATGATCTTCTTTGATGAGCTCGACGCGCTGGCTCCTCGGCGCCGTCAGGGCCAGAGCGAAGAACAGGTCAGCGAGCGACTGTTGGGACAATTGTTGACGGAGCTCGACGGGCTCGAGGATCGAGGTCAGGTCTTTGTGCTGGGGGCCACCAATCGATTGGATCGCCTCGATGAGGCGTTACTTCGCCCCGGTCGCTTCGACCACGTCATCGCATTGGAGCTGCCCGATCGGGGGCAGCGCGCAGAGATCTTTTTGGTGCATCTTCGCCACCGCCCGGGTGGCGCGGAGATCGATGCCGATGATCTGGCGCTTCGCACCGATGGATTTAGTGGGGCCGATATTGCAGAGGTGTGCCGACGAGCGACGTTTCGGGCGTTGAGGACCCTGGTGTTGGAGAGTTCGGGACCACCGAATCCGGAGGATCTCTACTTGCAGCCGCTGGATTTATACGGCGCGATCAACGAGATTCAACAGCAGCGCGAGAGTTATTGAGTTCGCGGGTCGGCAGGGCCCCGATGCGGTGAGCGGACGGGTTTTCGGAAAAGGTGTATGATGGAAGGCATGGAAGGTGAGGCAGATGCACTCTATCTCTTTGGCATTCTTTCGGAGGCGAAGACCAGCGCCATGAGCAAGTCCATGCCAAAGGGGTTTCGAGAGGACGATGAGCTTCGCTTTCAGGGGCTAGGAGAGCCGGGTTGGACGGCACTGGTGGAACCCACGGAGCAACTATTGTGGACGGGGCCAGCGGCGGAAGAGAAACTCCAGGATGTCAAATGGGTGGGGCCCAGGGCGATCGTACATGAACAAATCGTTCACTGGGCCTATGAGAGGTTCGGTAGCTTTTACCCCTCCAATTTAGGGACCATCTTTTCCGATGCCAAGGCATTACAGGAGGGCATCGAGGAGCAGCGGGATACTTTGAGCGCCTATTTTTCGACCACCGAGGGTTGCGATCAATATAGCCTGAAGGGCTATGTGGACGTCG
>CAYQBU010000308.1:0-2915 GCA_964415785.1 uncultured Bradymonadales bacterium | reverse complement strand
GGGGATCCCCTTCCCCTGGGTCGCCACGAGATGAAGGTCCGCGACAGTGAGGGCAACGAATTATTGAGCTTTGATTACGACCCTGAGGGCTTCAAGAATGCGATCAGCCGGATCCCGGAAGAGGTGCCCGACGAGATCGCCATGACGATCCAGGAGCAGTGCCAGAGCCATCGCCAGTATACCCAATCGCAGCGGCCGGATACCCCGGGCGAGTGCAGCACTGTCGACGATTGCCCGGTGGGATTCTATTGCGATGGAGGCCAATGCGAGCCAGATGAAGCAGGGGAGCTCGATGACCCCGATTGCTATCAAGGGGCCCTGGGGGAGGCGGCGCTGGAGTTGCGCTCGTTGGCCACGGCCGTCGACCAGTCGCGCTCCAAGCTCCAGGAATATAGCGAGCGCTACGATACGGCCATGGAGAGCTGCATGATCCAACTCCAGGGAGCGGAGGCGAAGGCGGAGGCCAATTTGGCGCATAACCTGGTGATGTCATCGCTGAATCTGGCCAAATTTGGCGCCGATTCGCTCGCCTATGGTGCGGCGGCGGGACGTCAGAGTTCGGGCGCCGATACGGCGCTTACCTTCGGGGCGACGGCGGCGTTTGCAGTCACGGAAGCAGCGGCCAAGATTGCGTCGGCGGGACTCCAGGTGGCGATGGATGAGGCGGAGCGCTATCACAAGCAGACGATCGCGGCCATTGAGACGGAGACCACCCTTGAAAAATGCATCAATGACGCCGAGATGCACCTGATCGGAATTCGCAGCCAGACCATCGATATCCAGCGGGCGTCTCAGAATATGGCGCAGCAGGTGGTGGCCTTTGAAAATCTGCAGGGGTCGGTAGATGGTCTGTTGTCGGGAGGGCTCCTGGCGTTGGAGACGGAAGTCGAACGGACCCGTTCGCCCATCGATCTGGACTTCTGGATCGATGAGCGGATCACGTCCTATGACCGCTATATGCGGGCGGCAAGGAGGGCCGTCTACCTGTCGGTGATGGCCGTGGAATACGAGTATCAATTCAGCTCTGCAGAGCGCGAAGCGGCGCTGGCGGCCCAGACTCCCGATGAGTTGGCGCGGGTGCTCAGCAATCTGCGGTCATTTACCATGGCGGGCAATGTGGGCGGATCGAATCCCGGCGAGTTATTGTCGGTGGTCAGCCTCCGCGATCATGTCCTGCAGATCCGAGACAGCGATGAGTTGCCGTCGGGCTTCCATCAGATGAGCAGGGAGGAGCAATTCCAGGCGGTCCTCAATTCACCCCATTTCGCGGTCTATGAAGACGGGGACTATAAGGGTCAGGAAATTCCCTTTCAGTTGGCGCCGCTGGGTCAGCAAGAGCTGGGGGACTACCAGGGGATCTCGCTGCTGGCGGGCACGGATTGCGCGGAGCGCTTGTGGTCGGCCAATCTCTCCTTGGTGGGCGATGAGCTGTACCGGGGAGATGATCCCAGCTTTAGCCGGGTGGTGTTGAGGAAGCGAAATACCTTCTTTAGCCAGTGGTGCGACGGGTCGCTTCAGGAGGACCCCTATCAACTGGCGTCGACGCGGCCGTCGAGGAATCTCTTTATCGATCCCTACGCCCGCAATGAATCGACGACGCCGGCGACGTCCGGCTTTGGCGGAGGCGATGAGACGGAGGCCTTTAGCAACTCTCGGGTCAGCGCCTACTTCAATATCCCCCGACGAGAGCTGGAGACGGAAGCCTATGCTCAAGGAGCGACGACGGAGCTCGCCGGGCGCGGTCTCTATGGGGATTATGCGCTCTTCTTTCCGGCGGAAACGATCAGTACCGACGGGGGAACGGGCCTCGATCTGGAGCAGCTCGAGGATATTCTGGTGCGCGTCGATTATGTCTCTGTGTCGCGCTGATCGACGGTGAGTTGAAAAAAAACGCCGATGGCTCAAGCGAGCCATCGGCGTTTTTCTATATGGGATCAGGAGAGGCGTTTAGTCGTCGTCGCCGCCGAGTTTGGATTGGAGAAGATCGCCGAGGGTGCCCAGGGTTTGTTTCCCGGAGGAGGAGTCGTCCTCGTAGGAGCTGGGTCCTGAGGGTTGACTATCCTTGGAGCGCTTGGAGGAAGAGGGGTCGATCTCTTCGGCGTCGCGGAAGGTCAGCGCGATGCGCTGGCGATCGGGTTCGATGTTGAGGACGCGGGCATCGACTTCTTCACCGCGGCTGAATTTGCGGTGGGGCGTGACCTCGGAGGGGAGGCGCATCTCGCTTCGGGGCAGAAGGGCGGTGATGCCCTGACCCAGATCGATGAAGGCGCCAAAGTCCTCGATATTTTCAACGACGCCGGTGACCTCCATGCCGATCTGGAAGCGGTCGTCGATGGTCTTCCAGGGGTCGTCTTCGGTGGCCGCCATGCTCAGGCTGATGCGGTTTCGCATGATGTCGATGTCCTGGATCTCGACCTGGACGGACTCGCCGACGGAGACAAACTCGTGGGGGGTGGAGACATGCTTGGTGCGGCTGATCTCGGAGACGTGGACCAGTCCCTGGACGCCGGGCATGAGCTGGACGAAGGCCCCAAAAGGAGCGAGGCGGACGATGTCACCGCGGACAGTCTCGCCGACGGCGAATTTGTCGTTGACCTCTTCCCAGGGATCTTCTTCGGCTTCTTTTGCGCTGAGCCCGATGCGAAGCTGGCCCTCGTCATCCTCCTCGATATTGAGGACGGCGACGCTGAGGTGGTCGCCGACTTTGACGATGTCGCTGGGGTTGTCGAAGTAGGTGTGGCTGAGCTCGGAGACGTGAACCAGCCCTTCGACGCCGCCGATATCGACGAAGGCGCCGAAGTCGGCCACGCGGGTGATCACGCCGTCGACGTGGTCGCCGATGTCGATGGAGCTGAGGGTTTCCTCGCGTTTGGATGCGCGCTCTCTCTCCAAGAGGGCGGCGCGGCTGAGGACGA
>CAYQBU010000307.1:0-2930 GCA_964415785.1 uncultured Bradymonadales bacterium | reverse complement strand
CTTGCTCCACCTGGTTCATCCTGACACATTTGAGCCCATCACGTCCATCAATACCAAGCGCCGGATCGCGACCGAGCTCAATGAGTTTATCTCCGACGAGTCGGCGAATATCGACCGGCGGCTGCTGGAGGTGCGCCGGGGCCTGGAAGAGAAGCGGGGGGAAGCCCTGGAGTCCTTTTTCGATGACGAGATCCGTCGGCTCTGGGATTCGGAGAACAATCCCTGGCACGAGTTTCTGACCTGGGCAGAGCGCTTTTACGACGACCAGGAATTCGACCAGCGAGAGCGGGACTATAAGCTCGATATTGGGGCGAATATGCAAAAGGCCATCGCCGCGATTGGGGGCAATAGCCCGAATTGGCCGACCGTCTTGCGCCGCGCCTTTGGGGCGCCCAATAACCTCACCAGTTGGTGGGCCCACAGTCCGTTTCTATCCTGGTGCGAAGAGTCGCCAGAGGCCGCGCGCGATGCGCTATTGAAGTTGTGGGACCAGGAGCGGCCGCTCGATGAGCGGCTCCGGCAGTTCTTCGAGGGCTTTCCCCGAGAGGTGGTCAGCGGGCCCAGCAACCGGCTGAGCACGGCGTCCCTATTGTTGATGGGATGCGACGCTGAAGAGCGCCCCTTCTACAAATACACGCCCATGTGGAAGGCCTTCGAGTTGGTGGACTACGAAGAACCCGACGATAAGTCCGATGAGACCGCCGTCTATCTTCATACCCTGGAGTTTCTGGACGCCTTTATCGAGGAGTTGGCCGAACGGGACGTCCCGTTGCGCGACCGGCTGGACGCTCAAGGCCTGGCCTACGCCATCGCTCAATATAAGCCAGAACATCTCGACTTCCTCGACGAGGAGGAAAAGCGCAAATTTGCCGAGTATCGGGGCATCGAGTACGCGCGGGATATGCGCTCCTGGGTCTTTCAGGCCAACCCCGAGATGGTCGATCTCGCTGAAAAAATAAAGGACGTCGAACCCGGCGATCGGGACTTCTGGCAGGTCACACGCTATGCGCAACGCATGAAAGCCGGGGATGTCGGCTTTTTGTGGCAGGCCGGTGAGAAGTCCGGGATCTATGCCGTGGTGCGACTCATAGCAGAGCCCGATACGCGGTCTGGGGAGTCCGATGCCGTGGACGCGAAGCATTACGTGGATTTTGAGTACGTCACGATTCTCGACGAGCCCGTGCCCCGCGATGAGCTCAAGAGCGACCAGAGGCTGCAGGACCTGTTGATCATTCGGGCGCCGGCGGGAACGAATTTCGAGATCAACGCCGGGTTCCTCAATCGACTCCTCTATCTCTATCCGCAATTGGGCGCCGACATCGACATCGCCGTGGATACGGAGGAGCTGCAACTCGCCGGTATCTGTGCGGAGCTCTTTGCCGACGTCGATGAGGCCCATTGGGCCTTCGAGATGTGGCGCGAGGCCACCGAGCGACTGGAGGTTCAGGGGCCCGACGATCCTCGGTTTGCGTTGATATGTCATAAATCGCGAGAGGGTACGCCTCATGTTCTTTATCTCGCGATTCGGAAGCTCTTTGAGGTTCGGTCTCCTGAATGCGAAGGGCCAAGAGCAAGGTTTTTGTTGCCCGCAAGTGTGGGTGAAGAGCAGGGCTGGGAGAGGACCCACACCTACGAGACCAACGATGGTGAACTGGGTATCTTTGACCTTCCCATCGAAGAGGCGCGCAACCTGGACCCCAATGTGCGGTCGGCCTGGCACCAGGCCCTGGACCGCACCTACGACACATATGAAACCTGGTCTCGAAGTAGCTATAGAAACCGCCATATCCCCGAGTTTTTCAAAGCTGTGCTCGACGAGCGAGGGCGCCGCTTCTTCATCCTCAATGGGGCGATGGCAGAGGAGGCGCCCCAGCGATATGGCATCGATGATGCGATGGAGGAGTTATTCATCGGGCGCCGGGAATTCGGCAAAATATTGGAGCGTCTGGAGGCTAAAAAGAATATGATCTTGGAGGGACCTCCAGGGGTGGGGAAGACTTTTATGTGCCATCGGTTGGCCTATGCTTTGATGGGTGAGAAGGACGAAGACCGGGTGCAGATGGTGCAATTTCACCAGGCCTATACCTATGAGGATTTCATCCAGGGCTATCGGCCCGCCGATGGCGGTGGGTTTCGGCGAAAAAATGGCGTGTTCTTCGAGTTTTGCCGCCAGGCGATGCGGGCCGACGACGAGGAGCCCCGCGTATTTATCATCGACGAGATCAACCGTGGGAATCTGAGTAAGATCTTCGGTGAGTTGATGATGCTTCTGGAGCCCGACAAGCGGGGCCCCGAATGGGCGGTGCCCCTGCAATATGCCGAGTCGTCGGAGGAGAGGTTCTTCGTGCCCGACAATGTCTACGTCATCGGGATGATGAATTCCGCGGACCGCTCCCTGGCGATGATGGACTACGCCCTGCGCCGTCGCTTTTCCTTCGCCGATCTGGAGCCCCAATTCAACGACGCCTTCGAGGAGTTTCTCGCCGAACGAGGGGTCGACGATGTCCTGATCGCCGAGATCCGCCGCCGCCTCACGCATCTCAACCGGAGCATCGCCGAGGATACCACCAATCTCGGCCCTGGCTTTCGCATCGGCCACAGCTACTTCTGTCCCCCCGAGGGGCTCACGGACGCGCGAAAGTGGTACCAACGGGTCATCGAGTACGAGGTCCAGCCCCTCCTCAAGGAGTACTGGTTCGACGCGACCGACAAGGTCGACCGGCAGGTGAGCACCCTGCTCGAAGGGGTATGAGCGATGGCGATCCCCGTCCAGAATGTCTACTACATGCTCTGCTACGCCTGGAGGGAGTTTAAAGCCGACGAGGTCATCGACGTGGAGTCCGTCCAGGGCAACGAGATGGTCGACCTCTTCGCCCGTGTCCTCATCGACGGCGTCAACCACCTGGTGCGCCGCGGCCTCGACCGCGGCT
>CAYQBU010000306.1:0-2930 GCA_964415785.1 uncultured Bradymonadales bacterium | reverse complement strand
TAAATAGGCGATGGTTCTTCTACCCCATGCCGTCGATACCCTTCGGTCGCGTGACATCGGGGGCATGGCTCCCCCACCTACTTTAAACTCAAAAAAGATCGCCGACACGATCCAACAGGTGCTCCGTCTGCTCCACAGTCCCCACGCTCATCCTCAAGCACCCCTCCAGGCCCGGATAGCTCGACCGATCGCGGACGTAGACCCCGCGCTCTTCAAGTTCGCCGAGTGTCTTTTGCACATCTGGCATTCGCACGACCACGAAATTGGCCGGTGTGATCCGCGCCTTCACTCCATTCTGGTCGAAGAACTCGCTGAGCATTTCCTTCGAATCCGTGACCTCCTGGAGAAAAGCGTCCAGATAGGGAAGATCGTTGAGCGCCGCGATCGCTCCCACCTGACCCAGCTCGTTGACGCTCTTGGGATTATAGATCCGGCGAAGCCCATTGAGCAGCATCGGTGACGCCGCCAGATAGCCCACCCGCAATCCCGCCAGTCCAAACGCCTTGGAAAAGGTCCGCGTCACCAACAGATTATCGTAGCGCTCCACCAGCTCGATCCCCGAGACCTGGCTGAACTCATAATAGGCTTCGTCCAATACGATCAGCGTCTCCGGGTAGCGCTCGCACAGGTCGGCCACCACCTCCGGCCCGTAGATCACTCCCGTGGGGTTGTTGGGGCTCACCAGGTAGAGCAACCGCGTCTCCGGGGTCATTACCTCATCGATCCCCTTCAGGTTCGGGTCAAAGGCCGTCTCCCCCTGGGTGGTCACCATCTCGGCGCCGCGACTCTGCACAAACACCATAAAATGGTTGTACGTGGGAACCGGGATCACCACCTCATCGCCGGTGTCCAGATACGTCGAGCAGATCAAGCGCAGCGCATCATCGCTGCCATTGGTCACCAGAAGGTGTTCCCGACTCACCCCCGTATACTCCACCAACTCGCTGACCAACTCCGTGCTCCCCAGGCGGGGATACCAATTCAGCCCCCGGCCTCCCTGAAGATAGGACGTGATCGCCTCGTTGACCTTCGGGCTCGGATCGATGGTGCATTCGTTCCAATCGAGCTTAAAGCATGTCCGGTGATCGGGCTGGGCCTCGATCGCCGCCTGACTGCTGATCGCCGCATAGGGCGTCAGCGCACGCACCGTCGGGGCCACTTCAATCGGGCTTACCTCACCTAACGGTCGCAGCTCTCGATCCGCTTCTGTCTCCGTTTCCGGCGGTGCCCCAACCCTTCGAAAATCAAAATTTGCGTTGGACATACTTCCCTCAAATCTAGCCGGTACGATCTACTTTTCCACCAATTCCAGACATTGGGAGCCCGCCAAACCAGCTCTCCCTCGAATCGCGCTCGTATGGCATACCCCGGACGTCTGAGTCAAGTTCGCCTCAGTCGACCAAAGTCTCCTGATGGGCCGCGGTCCCAGGCCATCGGCGCTATATTGTCCAGACGCCGCGAGAGCATCCTTCATTCAAAAAACTGCGCCTCCGTGCATCATGTTACGCCGCATTGTGGCGTTCCTCCCGCATTTGTCCAGCAATTCCTTGATTTTCTTTTGTCCTCCCCTCCTCTTTCTTGGGGGAAGCCTTCCGATCCCCGCCTTGCTTATGTTACGGTTGCCGCGCTTGGGCTGCCTCGCTTATGAGATCCTGTCCCGAGTTCAAATCCGCATCGACCGGCACATTGCGGCGCTGCAATCATTGATCGCCTCGCTGACCGGCCTCCGGAGACAGGTCACCCTTGATGCAGGCTGGCCGACACTATTCACACGACGATTAACCAGACCGCGTTAGGTATCTATTTTGCCAAACTTTCTTGACGAATTGGCGCCTCCCTCCATACCTTGGTCACTCAATAGGCCTCCAACCCTTTCAGACCCTCTTTCAGGGTATCACCAACGCGCCAACGCCAACGCCAACGCGGTTGAGGAGAGATCACATTGAATCGTTCTCAGACAGGCGGATACGTCCTTAAATTTGTCTCCGGGAAATACCAGGGAGGCGAGTTCCCTCTGGAACTGGACTCCGAGATCGAGATCGGCCGAGGTGGCGAGCTCGACATGGTCCTTGTGGAGGACATGGTCTCGCGGCGTCACGCCCGGATCACCAGCCAGGGCCACGATCTCTTTATCGAGGACTTTGGCAGCACCAACGGAACGTTCGTCAACGGTGAAAAGATCGAGGGACAAGAACCGATCAAGGAAGGCGATCGCATCCTGATCGGCACCAATATCATCAAGCTCGTCCATCGCGACAATACCGTCGACGAGGCCGCTCCCGATCTGGGCTCTGATGCCATGCCCCCTGGCGCCGGCAGCCAGGGTGAAACGGCGCCTCCCCCCTCGCAGGGCGCCCCCACCGGCCCCGGTGCCCAATCGGGCCTCGGCGCGCAGAGCTCGCCCGACCCCCTGGGGTCGGCCGCCAGCCGCCCCGGCCCCGACGGCCCCACCGGTCCCCGACAGACCCCGGGACGCAAGGCCGCCAACCGAACCATGGCCGCCCCGGCTATCAACTCCGCTCAGGCCCCCTCCGCGGCGCCCGGCCCTGGCCCCGCCCCCGCTGCTCCCGCCTCCCCCAGCTCCGGGCCCAGCATGGGCGGTTCCATCTCCGGGCTCATCGAAGAAGTCCCCCTGCCCGACCTCCTTCAGCTCTTCTCCACCAGTCGCAAATCCGGCGTCCTCGTCATCATGAATGGCGACGTCGGAAAGGTTTATCTTCGCGAGGGCCGCGTCTACTTCGCCACCATCAACGACGACCACGAGCTCGACCCCTACAAGGCCTTTTATCGCCTGATCGCCTGGAATCAGGGCACTTTCTCGCTGGAGCCCCCCTCCGACGAGTCCTTTGAAAACGAGATCGACGAATCCGTCGAGTCCCTCATGATGGAGGGCATGCGCATCCTCGACGAGATGAAAAACCTCGGTCCCG
>CAYQBU010000305.1:0-2967 GCA_964415785.1 uncultured Bradymonadales bacterium | reverse complement strand
GGGGGCGACACGGGAGATGAGCTTGAAGACCTGTTGAATGGCAGGGGATCGGCCGATGATCTCGCCGAAGCCCTGGCGCTCATCGAGGGCTTCGCGAAGATAGAGGTTTTCGTGGACCAGCGAGAATTTATCGAGGGCGCGCTCGACGGCCAATTTGGCCTCGTCGAGCTTGAAGGGCTTGGTGATATAGTCGTAGGCACCGTTCTTGATCGCCCTGATGGCGGTGTCGGCCGTGGCGTAGGCGGTCATGACGATGACCTGGCAGGCCGGGTCGATGGATTTGACCTGCTCCAGGACGTCGAGGCCGGAGATGCCGGGCATCTTGAGATCGGTGAGGATGAGTTTGAAGCGCTGGCCGGACTCCAGCTTTTCCAGGGCCTCTTCGCCAGTGGTGGCGAGTTGGACCCGATGGCCCTCCTTTTTGAGCATGACGGTGAGGAATTCGCGCATGCTGCGCTCGTCGTCGACGACGAGCACTGGACGCTCCGGCGTCTCTGCAGCTTTGGTTTCCCCATCCGGTGAAGCGGAAGTAGAAGCAGTGGAGGTCATCAGCGGTACTCAGGCCTGATAAAGTAGAAGTAGAGTCCGGTGTAATATTGTATCAAGATCCTTGAGGAGAGCCAGCCTCCGCCGTGGCGGTGGAGCGGATCTCGACCAGGGGGAGCTGGAATTCGAAGCGCGCGCCGCCGAGGGTCCGGGGTTCGACGACGTCGATGGTGCCGCCCTGTTCCTCGAGGAGTCGATAGGTGGTGGCGAGACCGAGGCCGGTGCCGCTGTCGCGAGTGGTGAAAAAGGGTTCGAAGAGGCGTGCTTTAGCCTGTTCCTCGACGCCAGTGCCGTCGTCTTCGACGCCGAAGATGATCGTCGAACGGTCGTCGCTGATGCGAGCATCGAGACAGATTTTATGGCCGGGGCAATCCTCCATGGCGTGGGCGGCGTTTCGAAGGAGGTTCCAATATACCTGGCGGATCGCTTCGGCGTCGATATCGACGATGGCCTCGCCGTCAGGGGTAGGTTCCACGTCGATCTGAAGGTCTTCAAATTCGCGGCTGTGGCGAAAGAGCTGAACCACGTCGTTTAGTATGGGGAGGATCGGCTGCTCGTCGGTGTCGATGGCTCCCGGTTGGGAGTAATCGAGGAAATCGCTGATGAGCAGGTTGAGGCGATCGACTTCACGGACGATGATCTTCATGAGCGTCTGATCGTCTTCGGAGTCCATCTTTTGATCGAGCATCTCGACGGAGCCACTGATGGAGGCCAGGGGATTTCGGATCTCATGGGCGATGGCGGCGGAGAGTTCGCCGACGGCGGCCAGGCGCTCCGATCGCTTCATGCGGGCCTCCATGTCTTTGATGTCACTGAGATCCTGGAAAATGATGATGCGACCGATTTGCTCACCGCTGCTATTTCGAAGGGGAGATAGGGAAAAGCCGAGGTGAAGCGATTGGCCGTCGGGCCTTTGGTAGGGACTCTCGAGGCGAGAAATGCTGTCCGAGGAGGCCTCACTCTGGTGTTGATGAGAGGCGGCGCGGTCGGCGATGTGGGGAAAGAGCTCCTCCAAGGGGCGGCCCAGGGCATCGTCGGCGTCGAGGCCCGTGATCTGTTCGGCGGCGCTATTGAAGAAGATGATGGTGCCGTCGCGGTCGACGGTGAGGAGGCCGCTGCTCAGAGAGGCCAGGATATGCTGGTTGAGAGCGCGCAGATCGGCGATGTCGCTCTGGCGGCGGGCCAGCTCGCGAGCGGCACGCCCCAGGCGAGCCGATAGCTGACCGGCCAAGAGAGCGATGAGAAAGCCGGCGACGCTATTGATGGAGACCTGATAGAAAAGTTCTGTGGGCGTAGCCTCCCGCAATGGGAGGTCGATCAGGGGGTTGGGCAACCAACCGGTGGTGATGGTGGCCAGGTAGATCATCACGGCGGTGGTGATGCCCGCAAAGATCAGGGCTGCACGGCGATCGATGATGATCGCGGCGTTGATAATTGTGAGGTGAAAAAAGAAGAGAAAGAGGCTTTCAAAGCCGCCGGTGACGAGGGTGAGACCGGTGGCGAGGCCGATATCGCCCAGGAGCTGAATATAGGCCAATCGGTGCAGGGGAAATTGGCGCCGAAGGGCGGCGCCGTACCCGATGGTCATGAGGTAGGTGAGGACAATGAGGGCGAGCAGCGAAAGATTGCGGGGATCGGAGACGTCGCCCACAGAAGTAAGGTCGATGGCCACGGCGCTTCCCAAAAAGGCCGTGACCAGGACCGCTCGCCCCAGCGCCAGTCGCTCGAGTCGCTCTCTCATCTATCCGTCGATGGCACCGGCCATCTCGAAGATGGGCAGGTACATGGCGATGAGCATGCCACCGACGACACCGCCCAGAAAGACCATCATCACCGGCTCCAGCAGGGAGGTGAGATTTTCGACGGCCACGTCGACCTCCTCTTCGTAGAAGTCGGCGATCTTATTGAGCATGGTGTCCAGGGCACCCGTGGCCTCACCGACGCCGATCATCTGGACGACCATCTGGGGAAAGATCCCGGTCTCCATCAGAGGGTCGACCATATTCTGACCCTCACTGATGCGGTCTTTGACGTAGAGAATGGCGCGCTCCACGGTCATATTACCGCTGGTCTTGGCGACGATGTCCAGGCTGTCGACGATGGGCACACCGGAGGCGACCATGGTGCCCAGGGTACGGGTAAAACGGGCGGTGGCGGTCTTGCGTATCAGATCCCCGAAGATGGGCACCTTGAGCAATAGATCGTCGATGACCGCCCGGGTCGATTTGATGCGCAAGAGGGTGACGATGAGGAAGATGCTGCCCAAAATGCCGGCGATGATGATCAGGAAATAGCCCTGAACGAATTCGGAGAGAGCCATCACGACCTGGGTGGGGCCAGGCAGTTCGGCGCCGTCGCCCATATCGTCGAACATCTCGGCGAAGGTGGGGATGATCTTGTAGAGCATGCCGATGACGATGA
>CAYQBU010000304.1:0-3030 GCA_964415785.1 uncultured Bradymonadales bacterium | reverse complement strand
CTTCTCCACACGGCCTTCGCCTCCAATAAGTCAACCAGACACCAGGTAAACAAGACCTTCGCCAAGTGACGTACTTGCAGAGAGCCTCCTCGAGAAGACCTTCGCCAAGTGGCCCACTTGCAGACGGCCTCCTTGAGAAGACCTCTGCCAAGTAACGCACTTGCAGAAAGCCTCCTCCACACGGCCTCTGCCTCAAATCAATCCACCAGACATCACGTGTGGCTGCCGCCGAGAGCCCTTGCGTTTTTTCGAGCGGCAACACTAGGCTACGCTCGGCTACCACGCTGACGCATCTCCCTCCCCTCTCGAAGTACGTGCAGACCGATGGAAGAAGTAAACAACTTACCGGAGTTGACGCCCTGGTGGGGTACATTTTCGATGGACGCCAAAACCGGCGGACGATGGGATATCGGCCCCTCGACGCTATGGCTATATCGCACCCATCGAGAGTGGCGCGTATTCTCTCGACTATCGGCGGATCCCACCGTGGTCGCCGATCCCATGACCAACCGCAGCGCGGTGGACCTGCCCATCGAGGCCGACGAAATGACCGATGTATTGGAGTCGGTCGACGAGGGTACCCATGTGACCCGGCACGCCTTCGGCAAGACCAAACCGGAGGTGATATTGCGTCCGGTGCTCGCCGATCGGCCCGTCGTCTCCCGCCCAGAGCAGACGATGCACATTCCCGCCGGTGAGTCGGTCACCCTCTATCTGAGCACAGCGCTGCGGATACAGATCGTATTGCCCGACCCCGAGCGCGTCCTCCAAGAACTTCCAACCTACCAGTTATCCGATACCTGGTTTGGGACAACGACCACGAAAGGGGAGTTTTGTTATGCTTCCCGCACGTCCGGGCGCCTCGACCTCGACCTCCTCCCCCGTCGGCTTCATCGCGCGCTGACGCCTCTTCATGTCGAGAACGGCGGTTCCGATGCACTGATCCTGGAGCGCGTTCAGTTGCCCGTGCGTCACCTCTCGTTATTCGAGACCCCCCAGAAAACGCTCTGGACCGAGACCGTCAAAATGATCCGCAAAGCCGGAAGTGACGGCGCCGACATTCAGATTCGGCGCGGTCCTCCCGCCGACGCAGCCCAAGCGACCCTTTTGCAGCCTCCACGAGATGACGGCAAAAGAGGGTTATTTACGACGACCTTTGGCGCCTTCGGAGCGCTCTTTAGCTCCTAACCTTCGACCGAAACGAGTCATTCTGATGGAACAGTGGTGGACCCTGGTTGTCGAGTATCTTCAGAATCCGCAGGCAGCGGCGTATTTTCAGGCCGCCGTTAAAGTCATCGTCGGTCTGTTTCTCGGCCGCATCGCCGGCAAGGGAGTGGTGCGACTCTTTCTCGATAACGAGGACGCCCACGGGGCGATGATTCTTCGTCGGTTCACCTTCTACGCCATCTTCGGCATATTCGTGGCCTCGGCGCTGATGGACCTCGGCTTCGAATTGGGCGTGCTACTGGGAGCGGCCGGTATTCTGACGGTGGCCATTGGCTTTGCCTCCCAGACGTCGGCCTCCAATATCATCAGCGGCCTCTTTTTGCTCGGCGAACGCCCCTTTACCGTCGGCGACATCATCAAAGTCAACGGCACCATCGGCGAAGTGCTCTCCGTCGACATGCTCTCCGTCAAACTCCGGACGATGGACAACACCTTCGTTCGAGTTCCCAACGAGACCATCATCAAATCGGAGTTGACCAATATTCGACACTTCCCGATCCGTCGCATCGATCTCGTGGTCGGCGTCGCCTACCACGAAGACATGCGCGAGGTGCGCAGGGTCTTGCTCGAGGTCGCCGATCACAACGCCCTTTGCCTCGAAGAACCTGCGCCCAAAATATTTTTCACCGGTTTCGACGACTCCGCGCTCAGCCACGAATTTCGGGTCTGGGCAAAAACCGAAAATTTTATCGACCTGCGCAACAGCCTGGCGATCGAAATCAAAGAGGCCTTCGATGAGCACAACATCGAAATCCCCTTCCCCCACCGCACCATCTACACCGGCACCGTGACCGAGCCCTTTCCAGTCCGCCACTCCAAAGACGCCGCCGGGCCGGCCGCCGAACAACCGGCCTCCGACGCCGCATCGAGCCCCGATTCGGTTGGTAAGGAAGTATAGCCCCAATGCCGATCACTTTAAGGGAAATCGTGCTTATGCTTGCCCGATTAGGGGATCAGGATGTGCCGATCTCTCGCCGTTGGAGGTCGTTGACATTTCAGCCGTGTCATCCTCTCTTTTTATTATTCAAATCACTGATCACCCTGCTCAGGAAGCAAAGAAGTCTGCCAGCAGTCGGCCGACCTCTTCGGGGCGCTCCTCCTGGAGAAAATGACCACAATCCTCCAGGACCTGGGCCGTCGCATGGGGCAGGTCCGCCTGCAGGCGCGCGGCGGTGCGGTCCATTCGCGGGAGGATGCGGTCCGCCGCCCCCCGAATGACGGTCACGGGAATGTCCAACGTGGGGATCCAATCGCCGATGGTCTCCAAGGTCGACTCATTGAAGTCGGCCAACGTCTTGATCAAGGCCTTTCTCGATGAGCGATCCCGAAAGCGGCTCGTCACGCCCTCGTAGACCTCGGGCCCCAGTCGTTTGGACTCCTTGACGCCGTAGCGCATGGTCTGGCGAAGGGCCCATTGACTACTGATGATGGCGCCCATTCCGGGGATGCAACAGGCCGCCATAAAGGCCCGCTCCGGAAGGGACATCTCGGGATAGACAATGGTGTTGAGAAACAACCGCAGGAGGCGTGACGTACCAGTGTCGGTGAGACGCCCCGCGTTGAGAGCCATCAATTATTTCTCTTCGAGGACGCCCCCCTCCGCGTGGGCACGCCTCCACCCATACCTCCACCTCGCTCCACCAAGACCAGGCCCTAAAGGCCATCCTCCTGGTCAATGGGATCAACCTCATCATCGCCTTGTGGCAGGACTGGAGCGTCCTCCAGCTCCCACCGGGAGCATGCCCGAAACGATCTGGACCACGCACCGAACCTCGGCGCCCTCATCTTCCTCCCCTACGCCCG
>CAYQBU010000303.1:0-3088 GCA_964415785.1 uncultured Bradymonadales bacterium | reverse complement strand
TGTCGGTCTGCATCAAGAACAGCCAGACATCATCGTCGGTCCAGTCCTCGATCGGTGTGTAGACGAGTGAATTCGGGAGTGCCTGATTGGGACTGAGCTTGTCGCGGCAGCGCTCTGTTTCGAGTTTATTCATCCGAGCGGCGCGTTTGGTGCTCTCCGCTGTCCGCGTGCCGAGTAGGAGGATGGCTTCGCCGTTTTCACGGACGACGCGACTGATGAACTCATTGGAGGGATTGATCTTGAGGCGTTCCGTACACCATCGGAATTTGGGTCGCGGCGCCGGATACCCCTTGCCGATGAGATTGACCCAAAAGGTGTCGTGAAGGTCGGGAAGTAGCTGATGAGCCTCGATGGGCAGGCCCTGTTCCTGAGCGGCTTTCTCGAGTTTTTCGAGCGAGTGCTCAACCCAGGCGGATACGACGGGGTTTTCGACCAGGGTGTCGGTAGAGATCACGTGGACCGGTTTGGTTCGCTCTTCGGGGTCCATTTCTTGAAGAGCGAGCCACGCCAGCATCAGGGTAACCGTGGAGTCCTTCCCACCACTATAACCGATCACCCAGGGGATCTCGTCAGAGAGATACAACTCGCGGATCTCGTCCTTCAATGCGTCGAGAACAGTGCTAAGCCCCTGCGATTGAACAACAGACGTACTACTCATTATCAACCTCCTGCTGCTGCAACTCATCTTCGGCCGCTTCTTCTTTCTCATTAAGCGGCAAGCCCAAATGGCGCTTGATGATGGACGAGGTCAGTATCACATGCTGCCTGCTTTTGACCACTCTGCCTGAACTGAGCGCGCGACCTTCCCATTGAGCACTATTTGAGCGGGCCCAATCGATGTCTTCCAATCCGCGCAACCGCTCCTTCCAATCTTCCGTATAGTCCGTCAAGAGGGTACTCCCGACGCGTGCCAGCGCCTCGAGCGATAAGCTGTGCGAGTTGAGATACTCCTTTCGGACCTCGCCGGCTGACATCTCGGTGGCGTGAACCAACTTCCAATGAGGGATATTCTCAGCGACAGTCTCCCAATAGTCGACGGCGATATCGGCCAATTCTTGAATGGTCTTCGATTCGAAGTTTTGGACCAGCACTTCGTTGGCATTGTGGAGTGAACTGAGGGTAAAGAGCTTTCTTGAACGAAGAGAAAGCGATGTCTTTTCCAATTCTACCAAGGGCTTGAGAAAATCCGAGGAGAAAACCACGAGACGGGTCATCTCCGCCATTTCATCGCGGTGGTCGTAGAGGACTCCCAATGAGCGCGACGGCTTTACGGCGTGGCGATTGAGGTCGCTAAAGAGTTGCTGGCTTCGCTCCAGTCCATTGTCGAGGTAAAAGACCACGGATATCGTTTCGCTGCCGATGGACGGGTTTTCTCGAAGGGCCATCTCGATGGCGGCCCGGCGATGTTGGCCGTCGTTGATGACGAATTTTGATTGCATCGGCACCGTAAGCTGGCCCAGTTGTTCGACGCCCTGGGACTCGGTTTCTATGGGCTGGAACTCCACATCACCGTCGATTGATGCGGTAAGTGCGGAGAAGGCATAGCTCTCCGGATATCGAAGAATATAGCGCGCGATTTCCGGTATTCGGTTTCGATTGAGGGTTCGCTGGGCGCGTACTTCCGGGCTCAACTCCTCTTCGTCGAATAGAAATATTCGTGGAATCACGCGCATGGGACACATGGAGACAAAATACTCTCGATTGGCCTGGATCCCGCGAATGGCGGGAAAGATGAATGAGTGCTCCATAGTCGTATCTCCTCGTTCGTTGTCGTGGTTGGTTTCGATATGCCCTGCGGTTTAAATCTTGCCGACCGGAGGGTCTCGACCCAGATTACTAACTGGGGGCCACATACGTTCGTGCTACATCAAACAAACTAACCACGTTGAGACGAACGCACAGTTTACCAAACAGTTCAGGAGCCACCGATGACCATCTACCTCGATTGCAACGCAACGACGCCGATCGATTCGCGAGTTGCCGAGTCCGTCGTGAAGTATATGACCGAAGAGTTTGGCAATGCTGGGAGTCGAACGCACGAGTTTGGAACGCGGGCCAAAAAAGCTGTTCAGAGAGCACGAGCTCAGGTCGCCAAGGCCGTTGGATGCGATGAAGCCAAAGGGGAGGTTGTATTTACCAGCGGCGCCACGGAGGCGAATAATCTGGCGATACTGGGGCTTGAGGCGCATGGTGAGAAGAGGGATCGAAAGCATATTGTGACCACTCAGATTGAGCATAAGGCGGTGTTGGAGCCGGTAGAACAGCTCAAAGAACGCGGTTTTGAGGTGGACTTCGTAGCGCCGAATGAAGCGGGTCGCGTGGAAGTGGCAGAGATTGAAGAGGTCTTAAGAGATGACACGCTGCTGGTGTCGATGATGCAGGTCAATAATGAGACCGGGATTCGCCAGCCCATAGGTGCGGTCGCCGATCTCTTAGAGGGTAGCGATAGCTACTTTCACGTCGATGCAGCCCAGGGGTTTGGAAAGGAGATCGAGCCGCTTCGCCACGAGCGAATTGATATGGTCAGCATCAGCGGTCATAAGATTTATGGACCCAAGGGTATTGGTGCACTGGCCATGCGACGTCGGAGGTATCGCCTGCCACCCCTAAGGGGACTGATGGTCGGGGGCGGTCAGGAGAGAAATTTACGCCCGGGCACATTGCCGGTGCCGCTCGTGGTCGGGCTGGGAAAGGCCGCTGAATTGGCGATGGAGGAGTGCGATTCTCGACGGAGCTTGTGCATGGCTTTTCGAGAGCAGGCGCTAGAAGCACTCGCACCATTGAAGCCAAGATTTAATGGGAACCAGGAGCATTGTCTGCCCCACGTGCTGAATATCGCATTCGAGGGCGTCGACCAGGAGGCGTTGGTCGTCGCCTTCAGGGGTATCGCGGCCATCTCCAACGGTTCGGCCTGCACGTCGTCTGAGGAGAAGCGGCACAGTCACGTGCTCAAGGCGATGAAGGTGCCAGAATGGGTACTCGATGGGGCAATTCGGTTGTCCTGGTGCCATGAGACGGAGGAGCCGGATTGGGAGCGGCTGGTGGAGGAGGTGGAGTATTTGCGTAGGTGAGTGGGGTGGCCTCGATG
>CAYQBU010000302.1:0-3089 GCA_964415785.1 uncultured Bradymonadales bacterium | reverse complement strand
AATGGTGGAGCCGTCGACGGCGGTGGCCTGGTCGGCCTCTTGGGTGGACTCGGCATCGTCGGTGGTGGTGGGGGCACTGGAGCAGGCGGCGACCAGGAGCAGCCCGCAGGCGGTCAGGGAAAGTATCAGTCTGGGATTGAGGCTCGTCATAAAGAGTGACTCCATCGGGGTATGGCTGTAAGTTTGTAGGTTGAGGAAGAGCCGTTACGGCTATTCGTGGTAACGGAGGTACCTCCACAAATCATCCCCGTGCTATGCCAAAAGGTGGTATGGGAGCAAGGAACCCCGATGAATGATGGCCGATAAAGCACCCTGGGAGCATCATGTTCGATGTCGCGATTGCAACCTGTGACCCATTGCCAGAGCCCGATCCGGACCACCGCCCACTGGTGGATGCTCTGGAGAACGAGGGGGTTTCGGTGGTCACCTGGGCGTGGGATGAACGGGGGGCTCAGTGGGGAGAAGCGTCGGTGGTGCTTTTGCGATCGACCTGGGATTACTACCGCCACTACGATGCCTTTTTGAGTTGGGCAGAAGAGGTTGACCAGTGTTCGACGTTGCTCAATCCACTGGAGGTCATACGTTGGAATAGTCACAAGAGCTACTTACTGAGCCTGCCGATGCGGGGCGTCCCGGTGGTGCCCACGGTGGCTGTGGAGCAGGGGTCATCGGTGGACCTGGGAGAGGTGTGCGACTTCGAGAAGTGGTCCAAGGTGGTGATCAAACCAGCCGTGGGCGCCGGGTCGTATGGGGCTCAGGCGATGGAGGTGGGGGCGCTCGATGAACGGGTGTTTGAGGGGCTATTGGATAAGGGCGATGTTTTGGTGCAGCCCTATATGGAAAGTATCCACGAAAGGGGCGAGCGATCGCTGGTGTTTATCGATGGTAAGCTTACCCATGGGGTGCGAAAGTCGCCGCGCTTCGATGGCGACCAGGAATCGGTTGTGCCCATTGAGGTGCCCGATGCTCGGGATGTGGAGGTGGCCCGGCGGGCGATTGATGGGGTCGATAGTCCACTGCTCTACGGCCGGGTCGACCTTATAGATGGGGGCGACGGGGCACCCAGGGTGGCGGAGTTGGAGTTGATCGAGCCGTCACTTTTTTTTCGTTTTGAGCCGGCGTCGTTGGAGCGATTGGTGGAGTCGCTGGCCAATTATTTATGAGCGTTGCGGATCGACGACGTCTACTCAGGGGACCTCGACCCAGACCCATCCGCGCAGGTCGCCGGGTTCATAGCCCGTGGCCTGGTCGTTGGGATAGTGGGTGGAGACGATCTCGGCGACCTCCTGGGGGATGTCGTCCTGTTGGCCATGGCAGGTGGTGCAGCCGTCGGCGAGTTCGATGGGGGTGATGCGTCGAAAGGTGTCGTTGGCTTCCATGCGGGCTTCGCCGCCGGCCGTGTCGATCATGCTCCACACCCAGTCCTCGCCGGTGTTGTCGGGATTTCGGGGCTGATCGGAGATGCGTCCGATGGCGACGCCGAATTCGTCGGCGATGTCTTCGGTGATGGGGATGGCTTCTTTGTGACATATATCAACGGCGGCGGCTGGTCCGTCTTCGCCCATGACCTCTTGAACCCGGCCCATCAGGGTTTGGCGAAGTTTTCGGTCCGCGGCCTGGGCGATCTCCAGGCGGGGATCGGCTTCCGGTTCATCGGAGGCGCTGCCTTGCGGAGTGTCGGGTTCGTCGTCGGGGGTGGGTTCATCGTTGGGGGCATCGTCGCAGCCGATGGTGACGAGGAGCAGCGAAAGAGCGAGGACAAAAAATAGAGGGCGACGTGGAAACATTGTGGGAAAACCTCGGGGTAGAATAGAGGGTAGGTGGACGCCACCCTCAGGAGTTAGCAGGAATTGTTCCACCCTGGTTAGGATGGGTGTGCAAGGGAGGCGGTAACCGAAATATAACCCGGATTATTCACGACTCGCCTACTGCGGCGCATCAGAGCCCAGATGCCTGCATCTCACCCCAAGGGCATTTCTTCGCTTTGCTCAGGGCACCCTCCGCGACGATGCGCCGCATCGCCTGTGGGGCCCGATTTTGGCCTCTGAGCTCTGATTTTGCCTCACCCCAAGAGTACTTCTTCGCTTCACCCCAGGGGTACTCGGTCGCGATGCTCCCAGCGCGCTCAGGGCGCGTTACGACGTCTCATGAATAATCCGGGATAAGGGATCACAAAGGTTTGGGTAGGGCGGGGGCGTCTCGTTGAGCAGGGGGAGAACCGGATTGCGCAAAAATTGTTCATGCGTTGTTTACGGTCGTAAAGTGGGTGAAACAAATGGGGCGAGGTAGGGCACCCTGGGAGCGACGAGAGGGTGGAATCTTGCGGGGTTGGGCAATTGTGACGGCATTTGCGTTGGAACGGGGTTCGGTGGGGCGTCTGGTGGCGTTGGCATCGATCAGGGTGGATCGTCGACGACGTAGCGCTGGAGGAGTTCTTGCTCCAGTCCCTGTTGTTGGGCCCGGCCGGCAATGCGGTTGAGGAGTGGACGAAGCAGGCGGAGAGCTCCGTCGCCATGGGTGTCGCTCATCATGATGAAGAGGGCGGCGTGGCGGATATCGTCGAAGCCGTCGTCGTCGACTTGGCCATCGCGATCGAGGCCATAGAGGAGGTAGAGAGCACGCTCAAAGCCGGTGTGAGCGGGTTCGATGCGGACCTGGAAGTGGATGGACTCGTCGGAGGGGTTGAAGAAGTTGTGGGAGGTGCCAGGCTCGGCTCGGGCGGTCTCGCCTTCCTCGAGGAGGTACTCGTCGTCGTCAAGGGTCAGACCCAGGGTGCCCGATTGGGCGTGGAAGATCTCGGTAAAGGCGCCGTGGTAGTGGGGGGCATTTTCACCGCCGGGGGCCAATTCGATATCGAGGAGGGTGTAAGCTCCGTCGGTGTCGTGGCTGGTCTTGGTGAAGGTGGTGATGTTGCCGGCAGAGCGGTGTTCGATGGTGCGCTGGAGATCTGGCGGGGGAGGATCGAAAAGGAGGGGGGTGGCCTGTGGATCGTAGGGCGTGCGAAGGAAGACAAGTCCCAGCACCACGAGGAGGAGGACGAGGAGCGACAAGAAGGCGGAGGCGATGGTCAGGGGTTTTGTCATGGCTTA
>CAYQBU010000301.1:0-3101 GCA_964415785.1 uncultured Bradymonadales bacterium | reverse complement strand
TCGAACCCCTGACCTCTAGAGTGCGATTCTAGCGCTCTCCCAGCTGAGCTACGGCCCCGTGAGTTGGAGTGTGTAGCGAAGAGCCCATTGAGGGTCAAGGGAAAGTTTAGCATTGGCAGGGGAGAGGGAGGGCAGTAGGGTGAGCGGGTTCAAACAATACATCGGCCCATCATGGTCGAAGGTCTGCGCACCAACGCGCACTTTTCCCTGGAAAAACAAATGAAGAAGCAATGGTGGAGTACGGTAGCACTGGTGGTGGTCGTCGGCACATGGGGTTGTGGCGATGATGATAATGGCGATGCCGATTCAACGGAGCGGCCACTGGAGGCTCAGGAGTTGGTCTCCGACGAGCTGCTCGCCGAGTTCGAGGCCGCCGGGGCGTCCGTCTATCTGGGTATGTCGGCGCCCGATATCTCGGGGATGTATCTCTTCGACGATCCAGAGGTTCAATACACGGAGAGCGAACGTTGGCCGGGCACCACCAGCTGGTGCCATCACATGGTGACTTACGAGCAGGGGGAGAGCGAGTATCAGTATACGGAGAGCGGTTTCTCGACGAATTGCGACTCCGAGTTTGATGGGCTATCCAATTATATTTCCGGCGACGATGGCTGCTTTACCCTATACGGTGAGATTTCCGGCAGTTTTGAGGGCTGCGCTAGCCACGGCGTGTCGATCTTTTCGGCCTGTGTAGATGATAATGGTGACTTCCTCGATCCCCAGGATACGTCCGTTGCACTGAGCGTCGACGGTGACTCCTGCGACCAGATCATCAGCGATGGGCGACTTCGCGATGAGGGAGAAATTGCGATCATGCTGCAGAGCGATGGTAAAGCAGTTCGTCAATGAGCTCTAATCTCTATTCGCCCCCAGATTGGAAGTTGGGGCGGGATTAAAACTCGGCGGCCAGCTGGCTAAAGCCCCAGGCGGCGACGCCCTCGGGGGCGGTATCTGTCGGTGATAGGCCGTCGCCGCCGAAGAAGAGGCCGCCGCCTATGCCCAGGGTCAGGTGCCCAGTGAGGGGGGCAAAGAGTTTGGCGTTGAGCTCGGTGCCTACGATCTCGGAGTCTGGTTGGAGGCGTTGGAAGAGGTGGGCCTTGGCCTCCAGGGAGGCGGGTCCCAGAGGGGTCTGGAGGCCGCCGCGAAGTTCCATGAGGTTGGAACGCGGGCCGACCAGGTCCATATAGCCCATCCAGGCATGGGCCGTGGGGTAGAGCTGGTCGTAGGCCGTGAGATCGCTATCGGGATCGTCGCCAGAGGCCATGGAGTGGCCGACAAAGATGCGACTGGTGTCGATGGGGTGGCTTATCTCGAGGTCGTAGAAGTAGGCCCATTCGTTGTCGGGACGGATGGAGGAGATAAGTTGGATGCCACCTTCGGCATTGAAGTCGAAGTCGCCGGCCCCGGCGTCGAGGCGGGTACCCACCATATAGAGATCGCGGCCCTCGGCGTTGTCGAAGGCCTCCAGGTCGTAAAGCAGATAGAGGTCCAGGGTGTCGAGTAGAGCGCCAAAGGGCTCGTCCAGGGTAGCGTAGGCGCCAAACAGAAAGGAATCGTCGTCCAGAAAGCCCTCGTCGCCGTCGGCGTAGCTGGTGGCAAACAGGTCGAGGTCCAGGGCTTCGCGGCTGCGAATGCCGAGGCGAAGGCCGTCCCAGGAGCGCCCGATCTGGCTCCAGCCGACATTGCCCAACACCCGGAGGTCGCCATAAGCCAACTCAAAACGTCCGATGTCCACAAAGAGGCGTTGTGAGGGGTGATATCGCAGGCGCGCTTCGTAGATGTGGAGCGGAGGGTGGGTGAGCTCGTCGCCGCCGAAGTCGCCCCATTGGGAGGTGTGCTGAAGCGTGAGGTGGGCGCTGACGCGATCGGCGTCTATGTCGGCCATCAGCCGAGTCTGTTGAGAGAAACTATCGGCCGCGTAGGGCTGGTGGGGATAGTTGAGCTCCGACTCCGGGAGCTCGAAGTGCTGGTTGAATCGCCCCTCGACGCGTGGACGAAGGGTGGCCCCCAACTCCACGGTCACGCCCTCGCCAGAGGAGGTGACCGCGGCTTGCGATTCAGTGGAGACATCGCCTTCGCCATCTGAGTTGGCGGTCGCCGTCAACGGCGTAAATGTGGTCAATATGAATCCGACGACTATGAAGGGGACACAAAAACCATGCATTGTAATGCCTGTGAAATGAGTCGGGGAAGCCAATCTAGACCATAAGAACAGTGGTTTAGTAGATTTCCCATTCGATCGGAAGAGGGGGCCGAGGAGTTGGAGGCGGATGGGGGAACTGTAGCCAGTGACTGTCTTGTCTACGGAACGCGGTCTCAACCCGAAGGTTTGCTTGGGATTTTAAATGCTTATCGCGGTGGTGTTATGGGAATAGGGGTTGATTTTTTCACGCGAAGAGGACAGGCTGTCGGCATCTTCAGGAAAAGAACCACATCTTGGTCGGGGGTTCTTAGCCCGGAATATTCATGAGACGTTGTCACGAGGCAAAATCAGAGTTGAGAGGCCAAGATTGAGCCCCACAGGCGGTGCAGAGCACCGTCGCGGAGTGAAATGCAGGCATCTCGGCTCTGATGAGCCGCAGTAGACGGGTCGTGAATAATCCGGGTTAGAGTAAGGACAGCGAATCTTCCAGGGTTGTTGTAACAATTGTAACAAAAGGCAGTAATATGATGTCGAAGTGGTCTCGTTGGATGTGTATTTGTGCGCTGGCAGCCGTCTTCTGGATGGGCTGTGGCGATGACGATGATCTCGTATGTGAAGGAGGAACATCGGAGTGTGGTGCGGAGTGCGCCGACCTGATGGTTGATCTTCAGAATTGCGGTGAGTGCGGCAATGTCTGCGGAGCGGGTGAAGTATGCTCCGACGGAGAGTGTGCCGTGAGCTGCGGAGAAGGCTTAGACGAGTGCGAGAATTCGTGCCGCGATTACTCCACGGACCGCAATCACTGCGGCGAGTGCGGCAATGCCTGTGAGGCAGGCGAAGTCTGCTCCGATGGAGAGTGCGCGCTTAGCTGTGGTGGAGGCCTGGATGAATGTGAGGATACGTGCCGCGATTACTCCACGGACCGCAATCACTGCGGCGAGTGCGGAAACGCCTGTGA
>CAYQBU010000300.1:0-3109 GCA_964415785.1 uncultured Bradymonadales bacterium | reverse complement strand
CAACAACCAGTCCGACCCCAACAACCAGTCCGACCCCAACAACCAGTCCGACCCCGATGACTTCGACAAGCTTCTGTCCATCGAGGGCGAGGGCCGCGAGTTTTATCGCGCCGGCGAGAGCGAGGAAAATCCCCATCTCACCCTCCAACTCGGCGACTCCGTCCAGCTCGAATACTGCACCGTGAGTGGTACCCACGACTTCGTCATCGACGAACTCGGTGTCGATACCAACACCCTCAGCGGCGGCAACTGTGAAACCGTCGAATTCACCGCCGATCAGGCCGGCACCTTCGACTACTATTGCAGCGTTGGCAGCCACCGCGCCCAGGGCATGGAGGGCCAGATCACCGTCGAAGATTAACCCGTCCTATATTGACCTCCGAGGGGCTCTTATCTATGGTCTAACAACCCTCGGAGGTCCCCATTTCGGCCCTCCCCTTCGAGTACCGCTGAAATGGGACCCCCTCCCTTTTCGTTATAACAATGACCGCGGACCAACCGCTTTGATTAAGTGACCGGAATTCACCGGGCTCACACGATCCCACCTCTGGTATTATCCATGAATGCTCCCGCTACCTCCCTCCTCAGACGCGTCGAAGAAAAAATTCTGGACCACCGAGACGAGTTGATCGAGCTGCGGCGACATTTTCACGCCCATCCTGAGTTGAGCCAAAAAGAATTCAAGACCACTCAGAAATTGGCCGAACGCCTCGAAGACCTGGGCTATGAGGTATTTGTACGCTCCGAGGGGACCGGTCTCTATGCGGATCTAACTCCCAGCGGTTTCGATCCCGACATCCACCCCACGGTGGCCATCCGAAGCGATATCGACGCCCTGCCCATCGACGAACTCAACGATGTGCCTTATCGCTCCCAAAATAGCGGGATCATGCATGCCTGCGGCCACGACGTCCACATGGCCACCGTCTACGGCACGGGACTGGGCATGGCCGCCAACCGGGCGGAACTCCCCGGGCGCATCCGGCTTATCTATCAACACGCCGAAGAGGTCATCGGTGGCGGAGCCGTCGACATGGTCTCCTTCGGGGCCATCGAGGACGTCGACGCCGTACTCGGCCTTCACTGCGACCCCGAATTGGCGGTCGGCAAGATTGGCCTTCGCGAAGGCGCCTTTACCGCCTCCTTCGACCTCTTTGAATTCGAGATCCGCGGCAAGGGCGGCCACGGCGCTCGCCCACACCAGACCGTGGACTCCATCTTCGTCGCCACTCAATTGGCCAACGCCCTCTATCAACTGACCTCCCAGAACTTTGACTCCCGCATCCCGGCCGTCATCTCCATCGGCACCATCCAGGGCGGAACCGTCCCCAACGTCATCCCCGAAAACACCTCGCTATCCGGGTCTATCCGCACCATCGACCCTACCCATCGCAACCAGATCGAGGATCACCTCCACCGCATCGCCGGCGGCATTTGCATGACTCACGGCGCCAACTACGACCTCAACTTCAAGCAGGGCGCCCCGGCCATTCACAACGCTCCCCACGTCACGGAGGTCTTCCGCAACGTGGGCACCGAAATGCTGGGCGAAGACAATATCTTTGAGATTCCCCTTCCCAGCATGGGTGGCGAGGACTTCTCCTTTTACTGCGAGCGAGTCCCCGGAGCCATGTTCCGCCTCGGCACCGCCACCTCCGCGCCCAGCCACTTTCTCCACTCGCCGAACTTCGACATCGACGAGCGGGCCATCAGCATCGGCTCCCGCATCCTGGCGCGAAGCGCCATCGCGCTCCTCAAAGACCGCGCCCTGACCCGCAAAACAGACCGCATGGTCGAACACCTTTAAACCTACGCGACTAATTCTCCGGGGGTTTCCATCAAGAAGCGCTGGAACCACCGGCGCTGACCATCTTCGTCCAGTGCACCCACGGTGATCCCACGCAGGCTTGTTCCGCGACAGCGGAAGCTTCCATCGTTGCCCCGCCACACCACGCCAGCCGGCACCAATACACCGTCGAGGAGTTCGTCCGTGGCAAATTCCGAACTCCGCTGCCGGGCCTCATCCTGCTCGTGGAGCAACACTCCCAGCCCATCGCCGGGCTCCTCGATTTGGGCGCGGCCAAAATCGATGGCCTCCATCACAAAGCCCACCAACGCCTCCTGATCATAGCTCCGATCGCTCTTCAAGCGCCGGAGCCCACTGACGATCACCGACAGCGTCGCAAATACCCCTTTGCGCAGCTCCTCCAGACTCTCCACGGGCAGCAACTCCTCGTCTCGCCACCCCTCCAGCGGCCCCTCCAGCACCGGCGCATCCGTGTGCAGCCGACGGGCCAGACGTAGCCCCCACAGCGGGTGAACCCCCATCGTCAAAAACAGACCTGCCGCCGCCCCTGGTGGGATCAACCACCGCGTCATTCCCTCCACCAACCGTCCCCGCAGCGCCCGTCCCTCCAGCTGCAATACCGAGCGGTCTCTACCGGACTCAAAGCTCGTCTCCCCGGCTCGTAACAACCCCGTTCCCACTGCCAGCGCACAGAGCGCACGCCATCCTCCCGGCGGCCGGCCCCCGTAATCCTCGCTTAACTGCTTCGACTCCCCTCGACAGAGCCGCCATACCCCTTCGATATCCAGCTTGCCGCGAGCCTCCAAACGCTGCCACAGCACCACCAGCGCCGACTCCAGCTCCGGCCCCTCCAGCGACTCATCGACCTCCGTCGCTCCTTCCAGCATCTCCACAAAATAAGTCATTCTCATCTCCTCGCTCCCACCACGAGCATTCGGTTGTGGCCCACGGCCCGGTCCGCGCCGGTTCCTTTTTATTTTCTTGCTTATTGGATTACCTGCCGTCTGCCATTAGTTTTCTCTTACCTGGGGTCGCCTCCATGACGACCGCGTCCCCGGCGCTCGATTATTGTCGACCGACTGCTTCCCCGAGTTGCGGATAGATCATGAATGCTCAACAGCTTATGGCCGGAAAACAATGGACCCTCGGCAAAATCCGAGGCCACGAGATCAGCATCTCGCCCATCTTCCTGGTGCTCATCGGTGTCTTCGTCTTCCTCGGGCTTAACTCTCTTTCTCAACTGCCCTACCAGTTGATGTGGGCCCCCGTGCTCTTCGGCAGCATCCTGCTCCACGAGCTGGG
>CAYQBU010000299.1:0-3163 GCA_964415785.1 uncultured Bradymonadales bacterium | reverse complement strand
AAGACCCCGTTGAATTTCTGGAATCCGTCAAGATCGACCTCTTTCACGACGAGGTCTACGTCTTCACCCCTGATGGCGACGTGCTCAGCTTTCCCTCCGGAGCCACCTGCGTCGACTTCGCCTACTCCATTCACACCGAGGTCGGCCACCAGTGCTCGGGCGCCAAGGTCAACGGCAAGATGGTCCCCCTGAAGCACCAGCTCCAAAACGGCGATATCGTCGAGATCATCACCCACAAAAACCAACGGCCCAATAAGGACTGGCTCTCCTTTGTTAAAACCGGCCGTGCCCGCACCAAAATCCGCAAGGCCGTACGCCAGGAACAGCGCGAGCGCAGCCAGGAGTTGGGCCGCGAATTGCTGGACAAAGAACTCAAGAACCACGGCACCAATATCCGAGCCTGGGAGCGCTCTGGGACCCTCAACGAGGCCCTGGAAAAGACCCGCTACAACCACATCGAAGAGCTCCTCGGCGACATCGGCTATGGAAAGACCCAGGCCGAAACCGTCGTGGAGAAAATCTACCCCACCAAAGCTAAGGAAAAGAAGCGCAAGAAGAACACTCGAAGCCGCATCGGCAAGCTGTGGAATAAGCTCGTCGATCGCGGCAAGACCGGTGTCGTCGTCGATGGCATCGAAGACGTCATGGTCAGCTATGCCAAGTGCTGCAACCCCGTGCCGGGCGACGACATCATTGGCTTCGTCACCCGCGGCCGCGGCCTCTCCATCCATACCCGCGATTGCAATAGCGTCAGCCATTTGGAGCGTGAACGCCAGATCGAGGTTCGCTGGGACAACGAAAAGGACGTCCCCGACTCCGCCCGACGGCCCGTCAGTGTCCGCGTCTACTGCACCGACAAACCCGGTCTTTTGGCCAATATCAGCCAGTCCTTCTCCGGGGCCGGCGTCAATATCAGCGAAGCCCAATGCGTGACCACCGACGACCGACGGGCCGTCAACACCTTTCAGGTCCTGGTCCACAATCGCGACCAGCTCACCAAAGCCATGAAAGAGATCGAAAAGATCAAGGGCGTCTACAAGGTTGAGCGCGCCTCCCGAACATGATCCCTTTCCTCCTGTCCAGGTCCCCATGCTCGATCAGCGCATCGACCAATTTTTGGAATACCTCGAGGTAGAGCGTGGTGCCAGCGAACACACCCTCCGCGCCTATCGCGGCGATCTGTCCCAATTAAAGGACTACCTCCAGGACGATCACGACCTCGCCGATCCCGATCCCGAGGATTTGGAGCTGCGCCACTTTCGAGGCTTCGTCGCCCACCTCTTCGATGGCAATAAGGCCTCGTCGCTGGCCCGTAAGATCTCGACGCTTCGCTCCTTTTATACCTTCATGGTCAAAAAGGAGATGGTCACCACCAACCCCGCCGAATTGCTCTCCTCTCCCAAGATCCGCCAACCCCTCAAAAACTTCCTCCCCGTTGACGACATTCTTCGCCTCCTGGACCAACATTGCGGTGACGACGTCCTCGGCGTACGCGACATGGCCATCTGGGAGGTCGGCTACGGCGCCGGACTTCGCGTCTCCGAGATCGTGGCCATCGACCTGCCCGACATCGATCTGGACAAGGGCTGGGTGCAAACGATGGGCAAGGGCAAAAAGGAGCGCCGCGTGCCCCTGGGCACCAAGAGTTGCCGCGCCGTCGAGCGCTACCTGGCCCGGCGCCACGAGTTGGTCGATGGCCATACCCCTGAGGGGGCACTCTTTTTGACCGTACGCGGCCATCGCCTCTCCGCTCGCTCCGTGCGTCGCCGCCTCAAGCAGCACCTGGCCCGAGCCGATCTGGACACCTCCATTACGCCTCACGGCCTGCGCCACTCCTTTGCCACCCACCTGCTGGACTCCGGCGCCGATCTCCGCGGCATTCAACAGCTCCTGGGCCACGAAAACCTCTCCACCACCCAGCGCTATACCCATGTCTCGATTGACAGGCTCACAGAGGTTTACGATGGTGCCCATCCGCGGGCTCACCGCCGTCGAAAGCGGACTCCAGAGCCCCCGCATAAACCGGATCCAACTTCCCCTTCGAGCGACGAGTCTTAGGCCATGAAATTTAGAGGTACGACCATCGTAAGCGTCCGCACCGACGACCATGTTGTCGTCGCCGGAGACGGTCAGGTCACCATGGGCGAAAAGGTGATCATGAAGCGCTCCGCCCGCAAAGTCCGCCGCCTCTACGATGATACGGTCCTCTGCGGCTTTGCCGGCTCCACGGCCGACGCCATCACCCTCTACGAAAAGCTGGAGGAAAAACTCAGTGAGTTTGGCGGCAACCTCACCCGCGCTGCCGTCGAGTTGGCCAAGGATTGGCGCACCGACCGCATGCTCCGAAAGCTGGAGGCATTGTTGATCGCCGCCGACCTCGAAAACACGCTCCTGATCAGCGGAACGGGAGACGTCATCGAGCCCGAGGAAGGCATCGTCGCCATCGGCTCTGGTGGTTCCTACGCCCTGTCGGCGGCCCGAGCCCTCGTGCGCCATGGTGATACCGACTCCCTGACGGCCCGCGATATCTGTATGCACTCGTTGACCATCGCCTCTGAGATCTGCGTCTTTTCCAACGACTCGCTAACCATCGAGCAACTGGATCTGACCTGAGGCCCACAGGCTGCCTTCATCGATTCTTTTTGACCCCAGACGATGAGCTTTTTTATGGATGCTCCACCTCTCGACAAACGCAACGGTTCGGAATTGACGCCCCGTGAAATTGTGGCCGCCCTTGATCGCTATATTATCGGTCAAAATGAGGCCAAGCGCGCCGTCGCCGTCGCCCTGCGCAACCGCTGGCGTCGCCAGCAGCTCGACGAGGATTTGCGCGACGAGGTCATGCCCAAAAACATCATCATGATCGGTCCCACCGGCGTCGGTAAAACCGAGATCGCACGACGCCTCGCCACGTTGGCCCGGGCGCCCTTCCTCAAGGTTGAGGCCTCCAAATTTACCGAGGTCGGCTACGTGGGCCGCGATGTGGAGAGCATGGTCCGCGACCTCCTGGAGTTGGGCATCAACCTCGTCAAGGCCGAGCACGAAGAAAAGGTCAAGGAGCGCGCCCGCGACATCGCCGAGGATCGCATCCTCGACAAGATCGAGGACACCCTCGACGAGCGCGAACCCCTCGATAATAGCCACGCCGAACGCGGCACCTTCA
>CAYQBU010000298.1:0-3193 GCA_964415785.1 uncultured Bradymonadales bacterium | reverse complement strand
ATGACGAGGAAAATGGCGAAGCCGCGGGCCAGGATCATGGTCATGTCCTGGGTGTTGCGACCACTGGTCAAAATTTGTCCCCAGCTGGGGACGTCGGGCGGACCGACGCCGAGGAAGGCCAGGGTAGCCTCGATGAGAATGGCGCCGGCGATTCCAAAGGTAGCGGCGACGTAGACCGGTTGGATGGCGTTGGGCATCACGTGACCAAAGATGATGCGACCCTGGTTAAGTCCCAGGGCAGTGGCGGCCTGAACAAAGTCTTGATTGCGCAGCCTTAGGAATTCCCCGCGGACCAGTCGGGCGATGCCGGTCCAGCCAGTAAGCCCGATGATGAGCATGATGTGGAAGACCGAGGGGTCGTCGATAAAGCCGGCGATGGTCAGCAGCAGGAAGATGACCGGGAAGCAGATCATGATTTCAATCATGCGCAAGATAATGGCGTCGACCTTGCCGCCGAAGAAGCCAGCGAGGCTGCCCAGGATCATGCCGATGGTGGCGTAGATACCGACGGCCACGATACCGATGGTCAACGAAATACGGGTGCCATAAAGGATGCGCGTAAAGACGTCGCGACCCTCGCGGTCGGTGCCCAGGAAGTGCTCCAGACTGGGCCCCTCATTGACGGCCAAGAGGTTGACGTTGCGATAGGAGTGCTCGATGGGGGGAAAGAGGGCACTGACACCGTCGATGCTCTCCAGGTACTGGTAGTCGACGTAGGGCTGTCGAAAGCCGTACTGATAGACGAAGATAAAGCCAATGGCGGCCACGGCCGTGGCTCCCAGGACGTAGTAAAGGCGCCGCTTTCGGTAATCGGCTTTGGCGCTGGACCCCATTTTGCGGACCAGAAGGAACCATACGAGGACAGCAAAGGGGAAGTAGAAGAGCAAAAAGTTAAAGAAGATGTCGACGCCGGACCCGAAGAAATTCTGGTCGAACAGGGCCACGAGCCATGGAAAGCTCAATCCCTCCACCATCTCCATGCTCACGCCCTGGAGGGCCGACTGGTCGATGTCGGCGGGCACATAGAGATAGAACGGCACGTTCATCGCGATCAGCGGACAAATCATGGCGAGCACGAAGAGGGCAAAGACGCCCCACATGCTCCAATAGCTGATGCGGTATTGGCGAAATTGGCCCCAGACGATTTCACCGTAGGTCCGGTAGTCGTCGGGGGTCACTTTGTTGGAATCGTGTTCAGAACTCATCGTCGCCTATCACGTCAAAATAATACGTCGTCGAGGGCCGCAATTAAGAGGTCCGGGGGATCAATCGAAAGTAATACGGGGGTCCACGATGGCGTAGCTGATATCGGAGAGAAGAATGCCGATGAGGGTCATGAGGGTGGAAATGAGCAGCACGCCCATGATGGCATTGTAGTCGTACATGAAGATGCTTTCGTAGAGATAGAGCCCGATCCCCGGGATATTGAAGATATACTCAATGACCAGGGAGCCACTGATGAGGGCCGGAAGGGCGGTACCCAGCAGGGTGAGGATGGGGATCATACCGTTACGCACGGCGTGCTTGAGAATCACCATCGGTTCGCTGAGTCCCTTGGCCCGAGCGGTACGGATATAGTCGGCGCGGATGACGTCGAGCAACCCCGTACGGGCGTATCGGCTGAGCATGGCCAACGACATATAGGTCAGGCATAGCACGGGCAACAGCAGGTGCCAGGCGATGGATTTAAGCTGGGTCAAGGCCGGCATCCCCGCGGCGCTATCGGCCATGAACCCACCTGAGGGGAACCAATCAAAGGGGCGGCCAACCGAGAAGAATTCGATGAGCAAGACGGCGACAAAGAAGTTGGGAAGGCTGTAGAGCATGAATAGAATCACCGTCACCACCTTGTCAGAGGTCGAGCCCTGATTGTAGGCGCTCCATATCCCGATGGGCACACTGATCATATAGGCCAAAAACATGGCCAGAAAGCCAAGGGTGATACTGTAGGGAAGCTTTTCCTTGATGGTGTCCATCACAGGACGTCGATCGACGGTACTGAGACCGAAGTCGAATTGAACCAGGTTTGCCCAGTAGCGAGCAAAGCGGGTGTCCGTAAAAAAGATGCGCCATTTGTCGCCGGTGGAGTACTCGAAGCGGTCGCGATGCTCCTCATACCAGGGCAACCAATTGTCCTGGAGCATGGCCTTGATTTCCTCCTCCTGGGCCCCCATGGGCAGTTGCCATCGCCGAAGCTCGTTGTTTTCACGGCTGATGATGCGGTTTTGCTCGCGAACCTCCGGTGGGGGATCGGTGTCGGAGCGGTCGATGAGCGGGCGTCGAGCGTTGCTGGACAGTTGATTGACCGCCAGGTGGCGCATGTCAGCGCGATCATGATCTTGAGCAATTTCGAGGAGTTGGGGCACGACATAATTGCCCCAGTCGGAGAGGGTTTCCTGAACGTTGATCAACTCGCCGGAGGTGGGGCGGTCGGCGAGGGGGACGCATTCGCCGGCGTCGGGGTCCGCATCCTCGTCGATTTCGGCGATATCGATCTCGGCGAGTTCTTCGTCGACGCCACCGGGGCCTTCCTGGGGGGCTTCTTCGGGGGCCAATTGCTGTTCGGCTTCCAATTCCTCCTGGGCCTCCATCAACTCTTCGGCGTCATCGTCGGCGCAGATGGGAAGGCGAAAGTCGGCGACCTTCTGGAGATACTCCTCGACGTCCTCGCGCTCGAGACGAAAACGGGTGTTGAGGATGATCGGTTTGTCGAGATTAAATTGCTCCTGAAAGATGCGATAGGCTTCTTGTGCATCCTGGGAGACGGTCTCGGTGCCGTCGGCCGCCGCCTGGGCAGAGGGATCGCCAGGGGCGAGGTTGAGGACGACAAAGATGATCATGGAGATGACCGCAAAGGTCGGGACCATCAAGAGAACGCGCTTAGCAATGTAGCTGATCATAGTATCTCGCCCTGGAGGCCGAAGATCGAAGGGGAGTTCAGAAAACGAGCCCGACGGCGGCGTGCACCGTCGGGCCGGTGATGGACCTATTTACTGGGGGTTTTCGAAGTACCAGGGGATGGAATAGGCCTGTGGTCGGATGGACTGGAAGACCACATTATCCAACTCCGTGGACCAGACGGCCACGTCTTGAGGGGCGTAGAAGAAGGTGTAGGGTTGTTCTTCGTGGACGATTTCGTGGAATTCGTGGAACAGCTCCTGGCGGCGGTCTTCGTCAAAGGTGTCGCGCAACT
>CAYQBU010000297.1:0-3209 GCA_964415785.1 uncultured Bradymonadales bacterium | reverse complement strand
TGGGGAGAGTCATGAGGCTTCGATGGGCTGAGGGGTTTGCAGTCCGTGGTCAACGAGTGGTGATTGGCAGCGCGATTGTCTATAACTGGACCATGTCCCCCAGATGGTTGGTTGTCCCGTGGAGTGGAAGCGGTGCCCATGAAGTGGTCTCGAGTGTTGGCAGTCGGTGGTGCGATCCTGATGTTGGTGGCGGCGGTGGTGTATACGGGGCTGCCCTGGTGGGACTCCACGCCGCGGCCGGCGGTGTTCACGCCCTTTGACGGGGGGTGGGGCACCGAGTCCAGTCCCTGGCAGATCGCAACGGCCGGGCAGTTTGTGGCCATCGATGCGCGCGATACCTATCTGGCGGGGTCCTATGTCTTGGTCGATGACATCGACCTCGATGAGGTGGGTGATTCGGAATTTGTGGGAATTGGTGCATTGTCGGGTCGGCCCATTAGCCGGCCCTTTACGGGGCGTTTCGATGGTGGAGGCCACGTCATCGAGAACTATTCGGTGCGCGTCGATGGCGAGGAGCTGGGGGTTGGCCTATTTCGCTTCTCGAAGGGCACGTTGGAAGCGGTGGAGATGGTGGACGTGGATGTCGAGGCCGAAGCGAGCTTGAGGGTCGGGAGTCTCGTGGGGCAGAACGACGGGGAAGTGGTGGGAGGCGAGGTCAGCGGGCAAATCCGGGGCGAGAATTGGGTTGGAGGCCTGGTGGGACAAAATGAAGGCGAAGTAAGGGGGGCATACGCCAGCGTCGAGGTTGTCGGTGAAATTTGGGTCGGCGGGCTGACGGGTGAGAATCGAGGCGATTTGGTGGAAAGCAGGGCCAGCGGAGATGTGGAAGGGGACAGCGATGTGGGAGGATTGGCGGGGACAAACGAAGGAGAAATCATCGAAGGGAAGGCCAGCGGCGATGTGGAGGGGTATAGTGATGTGGGAGGGTTGGTGGGGCGGAACAAGGGAAAAATCATCGAAGGGAAGGCCAGCGGCGATGTGGAAGGGACGTATACCGTCGGAGGGCTTGTGGGAGTTCTCCAATCCTCGGCCGCCATCGCTCGCAGCCTTGCCACGGGCGCGGTCGGCGGCGACAGCCAGGTGGGCGGTCTCGTGGGCGCTGCCGAGGAGTCGGGGGTGGTCGAGGATGGCTATTGGAATATGGATTCCGCGGGCACCGACGTCAGCGCCGGGGGGGTCGGGTTGACGGCCGAGGAATTCGGGGAGGCCGCGAGCTTTGCGGGGTTTGTGTTTTGCCCCGGCGACGATTGCCGGTGGGTGATGGATGAGGAGAAGCAGCGGCCGGTGTTGAAGCGGTATGTTTGGTAGATAGAGGTGGATTACGGAGGTCAGAGGGCGGAAGTCAGAGGTCGGAAAGGGGTGGTGGGTCGAAGGTAGGAGTGCTTTTGAAGGTGGGGGGAATGTGGAAGACCATGGAGGGCTCAATATCACTTACGCGGCCTCGGCCGACCGAGCCGTAGGCGAGGAAGCCCGGGGGGCAGGGGTTGGGTGGCCCTGAGCATCGGTGGCCTGGCGCGGATGCTTTGTCGGGGGTAGGTTGAGTTTTAGCGGTAAACCCTTTCGACGTTTGGGTTGGGTTGATGGTTGATGGTTGATGTAAGGTGGAGTTTCCCCGCTTTGGTGGACAGTTTATGATTTAACACCAACGCAACTCAGAGGAAGCCAATATGCCAGCGCCGATTACCAGGCGATGCTTGAAAAGTACGAGATGGTCTGCTCAATGAGTCGAACGGGCGACTGCTGGGACAATGCTCCCATGGAGAGTTTTTTCGGCACGCTGAAAACCGAGTCGCTTCATCGGTACAAATTCAAAACGCGTAACGAAGCCAGACGAGAGATTTTCGACTATGTCGAGGTCTTCTATAACCGAAAGCGAAGCCACTCGGCGCTCGGCTTTACGAGCCCTGAGGCTTTCGAGGCTCAGGCGGCAAAAGCCTCCTGATTCAAGGTGTCCAAGAAACCAGAGCAACGTCATCGAACCCCCGGGTTTCGTGTGGTTGGGGACTCCCGTATCCTGATTGATGGGAGGCTTGACTGGCTTACGACAACACGGGTGCCTTGATGACACGGGAGACGGTCATAATCTAGTGCTGCCCTTTGGAATTCCGTCAGCACTCTCGCCGGTGCTGAACGGCGATGGCTGCCTTGCGCTCACCGCTCAGTCCTCGCCGGGAGTGCCTACCCAATTCCGGCGGGCAGCACTAGGCGAACGTCCATCTTTTTTTTCGATGTGTAATTCGGTGGGAGGTTTGCGAAGATGGGCTAAGACGAAATTGGAGCCGTCACACTGGACGAATGTCACGGAGCGAGGGCGAGGTCATGACTCAAGAGCACAGGAATCGACCCGTCGACGAGCTGTCGAATGTATTGATCCTCGGGGAGCTACTGCGTCGGTTGGAACAGGAGTTCGGTGGGTTCGAACTGCTCGAACACTGGACGCAAGGCGAATTTCATCACGACCTGGTCTTGGAGGTCGACGACGAGGTGTTTCCGGGAAGATGTCTCGTGGTCAGCACGAACTGCAACGGCGGGGTGAAGTCGCTACTCTTACTGGAAGCGGTGCCGGAGCGCTGGGCGCTGTGGAACCATCGCTGTCCCGACAATCCGGAGTTCGAGGGAACGATCAGCGGGGTCTTGGAGAAAGCCCGGACCAAGCACTGGTTTGATCCGTGCCAGTTGTTGGTTGCCGACGCTCGAAGCGAGTACAAGCCATCGCACCGCCGCCGACAACGCGGCGGGGGATGGGTGCTGGATTTGCCCGACAACGAGAACGGAGGTCAATGAACCACGGAGGGTCGATGACGGATCGTAGACGAACCTCGGGATGTCGACGTCAATTCGGGGGAGGCGCCGTCGCGTCATCGACGAGGTGTGCTGGCGCCACCGTAGTTCCCCGAGCTTCCTTCGGCTGCAACACCATACCCTCAGTTTTCCCGTTGGCGAGATATTCCTCAAGGACCTCCAGGTGGGTCATCGAAGGCACTGGGTTGGAAACGCTCGACGAAGGGATAACCACGGGAGATGGAGCGGGGGGGACCATTGAGGTGTGCGGAGAGTTTCGAGTGTTTGGTGGGCCTCGGAGGTATGCGGTCCGATGACCCGCAGCGATCCGCCGACCTGAAGAGCTCCACCCGCTGATGTCTGTCTTCTGAATTCTGATTTCTGTCGTGAGCGCGCCCGGGAGGATTCGAACCCCCGACCCACGGCTT
>CAYQBU010000296.1:0-3264 GCA_964415785.1 uncultured Bradymonadales bacterium | reverse complement strand
CCTTCGATGAGCTTCAGAGGTCGCCGACCAGGGCCATCGATCTTTGTGGTCGGCCGACCTCTTCGGTAGCTTCCAGTCTCGCTCACCGACGAGCAAGCTCGTCGGGGTCGTGTTCCTCTCGGCGGTGGATGGTCTCGTGAGATCGCTCCATCGGGGGCGCCCCGCCGACCGGGAGCCTTCGATGGCCACCAGAGGGCGCCGACCAAAGGCATCGATCTTTGTGGTCGCTCCACCTTTGTCTAGCTCACAAGGCTCGCTCGACGACGAGGCCCGTCGCTGCCCGGTTGGCCCTGGTGGCCGTCGGTCAAGGCGATGTCGAGGTCGGTGCTGCAGGCGGCCCATCAGTGCCAAAGGGCCGGCCAAAAGAGGACGCGAATAGCTCACACCACACTCCACGAAGCATTCAAAACAGGGCGTCCGGGCAAGTCATGACTCAATCGTCGATGCGGGGCATCCACTCGTCGTGGGTGGCGATGACGTCGACCTGGCCTTCAAGGGAGGTGCGCTTTTGTTCGTAGAGCGATTGGCAGGAGCTGCCCTCGCGCTTGGTGGCCATGCCGGCCCATCGCGGGTTTTCGATGCCCCCTTCGGCAAGGCAGCCACTAAAGATGCCGATGCCCGCCGTCTCGCAGCCCTGGAATTCGCCCTCGGAGGAGCTGTAGACGGTGAAGCAATCGCCCTGACCGGAGACATAATTGTCGACGGCGGAACTGGAGGAGCCACAGTCCGAGGATTGGGAGGAGATGGAATAGATGGCGGGATCGTCGGTGGCCTCGATGGTGACGGTGCTTCCGCAGGCGCGCTCACCGACGATGCGCTCGTCGTCGTGGTATTCGACGAAGCCGTCGGAGCGGCCCCGTTCGTAGACCCCGCTGATGTCGGGGGCATCGTTGCCGCAGAAGAAGTCGACGCCGGCCTCTTCGAATTGGCGGATCTGGGAGTCGGAGACGATGGCCCGGGCCTCGTCGGGGCGCTCGCAGACTTCGTCATCATCGGAGCAGCCGATGAGGGTCGCGGAGAGGGCGAGGATTAGAAGGGTAGATATAGAGGTGGTGGTCTACATACGAGGTTCCCGGGAGGAGGCAACCGCCTGGGTACGTGTGGGGGAAAGCGTAGCGGAACAGGGGGGGCAGGGCAATGATTTGGGCAGGAGGGAGTGGCTCAAGGCGTTATATGGGGCAAGGAAGGTCTGGCGGGAAAGGGAGATGCCCCGACGGAGGGCCCGTCGGGGTCGAGAGGGCGGGGGCTATTGGCTGAAAATATTGACCAGGGTGCCGGGGCCGGAGGCCGGTTCGACGTGGATATGGACGGTGCTGTTGCCGCGGGCGAAGGTGCGCATGTCGGCGTATTGGTCGGGGGCGTCGTAGGAGCGGGGGCCGTTGCTGCGCATGGCCTGGACGAGCTGGAGGCTCGTGGAGGCCTGCCAGCCGCGAAGTGGCATGGTGCGGTCGTAGAAATTGAGGACGTCGCTGACGGACTCGCGGGTATTGTAGGTGGTCATGGCGTAGTCGGACTGGCTCTCCAGGCCGGCGAATTCGGTGTTGCGCTCGCAGCCGGAGCAGGGGGGCACGTCGTTGAGCTGGGGGGCGACCCGGTCGTAGAGGCCGCCGCCGGGGGCGAAGCTATTAAAGTCGACGTCGCCGTCGCCGAAGATGGCGATCTGCTGGGTGGTGGAGGAGACCTGGGGTTGGAAGATCTCGATGGTGCGGAAGTTATTGAACAGCGTGGAGGGGTGTTCGATCTCGGCGCCCCAGATGGAGACGAGGATGTCGGCGAGGTCGGTGGCGCCCTTTTCCTGGGTGAGGAGTTCGACGCCGGTCATGGTGATGTGATCGGGGGTGTCGATGACGGGGACGAGCCCTCCGGAGAAGAAGTCGGTGGCGCCCATGGCGCTGTAGGCGACCTGCTCGCGCTGCTCCTGGGAGAGGTCGGCGCTGTTGGGGTCGACGTCCTGGACGACGGTGGGGTCGGGCGGGCGGGGGTAGGTGTGTTGGTTGATGCCCGATTCGACGAGGGCGCGCTGGAGTTGACGCGAGGCGTTTCCGGGGCTGTCGGTGGTCTGGCTGTGGGAGAAATAAAGGGTGTTGCCGTTATAGGAATAGGGCTGGGGATCGGAGAAGCCCTGGTCGTCGAGGAAGTCGACGAATTGCTTTTGTTTGGAGTCCTGGAGGGAGGCGGGGCCGAGCCAGAAGATGTCGGCCTCTGCTTGGCCGACGGAGCCGTCGGGGTAGTAGACGGCGAAGGCGAAGGCGACGGAGGCGATGATCGCCCCGCATCCGGCGAGTTTGAGGCCGTTCCAAAATAGTTTCATTGAGAGCTTCATGGCGTTCTCCGGAGACGTCGCAAGTCAGGTCGGTCGGTGGGCACGGGCGGTGGGGTCAGCACCAGAAGCACCAGGGCGGGTTATTGGGATTGCCGCCGTCGTCGTCATAGACGAGGGGGACGTCGCTGCTGCGCCAGGGGTTGAGGCGATTAGATCCACTGCTGCCGGTGATATTGAAGAGTTGGGCGTAGGGGTCCTCGGTCTCCACCCAGACGCGGGAGACGGTCCAGGCGCGGGTTTCGGGGTCGTCGAGCCAGGAGTTGAGGCCGGGGATGCTGACGCCGCTGTCGGGCGAGGGGGAGACCCGGGAGGTGTAGGAGACCTGCCAGGAGGTGTCGGGGATGCCCCAGCCGAGGTCGGAGACGGTGTGTTCGTGGGTGATGTCGGCGGTGCCGTAGCGGATGCCGGCGCCCAGTCCAAGGTGGAGGCCGGCGGCGTCCATGACCTGTTGGGCGATGCCCTGGAAGAGGGCCTGACCGGCGCCGGCGCCGAGGCCGCCACCGCTGAAGATACTGCCCAGTTGGGACCAGTTGGAGCCGCCCCACAGGTCCCAGGCGTCGTCGGAGACGCCCATGGCGGCGCGGGAGTCGCCGATGACGTTGCTGGGGTCATTGGTGACGTGGATCTCACGGCCGTAGGAGGTCTCATGAGGGGTGGTCTGGCCGGTGACGATGGGCATGTCCGTGGAGACGGCGCCGTAGGACTCGCCCCAGTGGCCGCCGGCGGCGTTCTGGAGGTTATTCCACAGGTCCTGGGCGCCGGCGGCGCTGAGGTCGTAGTCCCCCTGCCAGGCCTGGGATCGAGGGCTCATGCGCATGGCGTCATCCTCGGCGGCGTAGGTCTCGGCCCAGATCATGGGGGCGGCGTCGACATGGGTCTGGATGGTGCCGTGGACGAGGCCGCTGAGGCTGTAGATGATGCCGAAGAAGGCCAAAAAGATG
>CAYQBU010000295.1:0-3328 GCA_964415785.1 uncultured Bradymonadales bacterium | reverse complement strand
ACTACTACGAGGGCTGGACGATGAAGGAAGTCACCTTCCCCATCCGCGCCTTCTCGCTCTTGGGCATCGATCACATGGTCGTCACCAACTCCGCCGGCGGCGCCAACCCCGACTTTGTCCCCGGCGACCTCATGGTGATCACCGATCACCTCAACCTCACCGGCGACAACCCCCTGCGCGGCGCCAACGAAGACGCCTTCGGTCCCCGCTTCCCGGATATGAGCGACCCCTATAACGAGCATCTTCGCTCCCTGATCCACGAGGTCGGCGACGAGCTGGACCTGGACCTCAAAAACGGCGTCTACGCCGGCATGGCCGGACCCACCTACGAGACCCCCGCCGAAGTCCGCATGGTCCAGGCCATCGGCGGCGACGCCGTCGGCATGTCCACCGTCCCCGAGGTCATCGTCGCCAACCACTGCGGCATGACCGTCGCCGGCATCAGTTGCATCACCAATATGGCCGCTGGCCTCAGCCACACCAAACTCTCTCACGACGAGGTCAAGGAAACGGCGGACCGTGTCCGCGACCATTTCGTCAACCTCGTCCGCCACAGCGTCCGCGCCTTTGGCCAACAATTCTAATCTGGAGCATCTATGAGTGACTCCTTTCCCAGCTTCGGCGGCGTTGACTCCTCCACCTGGCAGGTTCTGGCGGAGGCGGCCCGACAGGTCCGCGGCCACGCCTATGTGCCTTACTCCGAATTTCCCGTCGGCGCCGCCATCCTCACCGTCGATGACCATATCGCCACCGGCTGCAACGTGGAAAACGCCACCATCGGCGCCACCGTCTGCGCCGAACGCAGCGCCATCAGCGACGCCGTCTCCCAGGGCCACCGCGAGATCAAGGCCCTCTGCGTCGTCACCTCCGTCAGCCCTCCCTCCGCCCCTTGTGGCATCTGCCGCCAGGTCCTCGCCGAGTTCTGCGACGACCTTCCCATCCTCCTCATCAACCCCGATGGCGAGTCCCGCTTCACCACCATCGACGAGCTCCTCCCCATGCGCTTCTCTGGCCGCGACTTCAAGTCCTGAGCCACTGCCTCCACCACTCCCCATAGACGGGCCACGCAAGCCCCTCCACCCGCTCTCGACTGTGCTGGCGAAGCTCTCTGACCTCTGCATCGCCCATCTCCACCAGCCATTCCATCGCCCTCGCCCAGGCCGAAGGATCGCCCTGGCGATCCACCCGCTGCTCCCCCGGTCTGGCCAGCCACCTCTCCACCCCTGGCACCGCTCCCACCAGCGGCACCGTACCCACCGACGAAACCTCTAACACCGAGACAGGAAGACCCTCATGTCGCCCCCTCGGACCAACCTGAGAGGGCACCACCGCCCCCCTCCACGAGCGCAATCGCTCCCACTTTTCCGCCCCGAATTTTGCCCCCAAAAACCGCACCTCGTCTCCCGCCTTTTTCTCCCACCTTTGTCGACAGGGCCCATCGCCCACCACCTCCAATTCGATGATATTTCCCTCACGCCGAAGCCGCTCCATCGCCTCCAGCACCACCCCCAACCCCTTGATGGGCACCAACCGCCCCAGAAATCCCAGACATCGCCGCCGTCGCTCCACGTCCTGCGCCGGCGCCGGCTCATAACCCATGGGCGCCACCTCCACCGTCGCCGTATCGCACCACCGCCCCAACTCCTGCTTGAGGGCCTCCGTGGGCACCGTCACCGGGCCCGCCTCCACCACCTGCTTGGCGATGCTCTCCGCCAGAGGCCCTGGCATCCGGCCGAGCATCTGCACGCCCCCGGAATGGCCCACCACGTAGCTCGGAATCCCAAATAACCGCCCCATCACCCGCGCGATCCACCCCCCCGGCAATAACCAATGGCCCACCAGCGCCGATGGCGATCGCTTTTGAATCCCCCGCGCCACGGCCGCCATCATCGCCCCCACCGCCGGCAGTGCCATCAACCCCCGCCAGGGCGCTTCCTCCAAATTCTCCGGGGCCCCCGCCCCATAGAATAACCGCTCCCACTTTTGTGGACCATAGGGCACCACCACCAGCTCCATCCCCGGCTCCACCTCGCGACCCACCGAACCCGCTCCACGCCAGCAATAGAGCGCCCATGTCGCACCCTCGGTGCGTGCAGTGCGCGCCCATTTGGCCACAAAATGACCGGCAATATCCTCTTCGTGGCGCGGGAAACTGCTGGTGATCACCAGCACCATATCAGCTCCTTTTTCGCCGCCACCATCCCCGCATCAAGATCGCCGATATCGTGGGGATCACCCCCGTGACCGACAGCCCCGACTCCTCGTCGCCGTACACCGGACGCACCACCGGCTGGCTCAACCGCGCTCCCCTTTCCCCCAGGCGAATCAACAGGTCGTTGGGATAACCGTAGTGCGGATAAAGCGCTTCCAACTCCAGCTCCTGAAGCATCTCCGTTGAGATTGCCGTATACCCGCACTGCGAGTCCTGAAGTCCATCGTAGCCCGACACCCATCCCGTCAGCCCGCCCAGCGCCCAGGTGCCCAGCCGTCGGACCGCCGGCATCTCGTCGATATCGGGATGGTCCAATCGATTGCCCTTGCTGTAGTCCGCCTCTCCCTCCACCACCGGGGCGACCACCGCCTCCAGATCGTCGGGGTCCATCTGAGCATCGGCCGCCATCACGGCCACCACCGTTGCCCCCTCGGCCATCGCCCACCGATAACCGGCCACGATCGCCGCTCCCACCCCCTGGTTATAGCCCAGGCGAATCACCTCTACCCGTCCATACTCGTGACTTAGCGCCGACGCCACAGCGTAGGTCTCATCCGGCGAGCCGTCATCGACGATCACCACCTGCTTCACCCACTGAGGAATCGTCTCCACCGTCTCCGCCAGTAGCGCCTCCTCTCGATAGGCCGGCACCACCACCGCCACCTCTTCTGTCCGTCCTTGCTCCATCATCGCCCGCGCCATCCCATCGCTTTACTCCCTTCAATGCTGAATAAACCACGGTGCCGGATCGATCGGCTGACCGCGCTGGCGAAACTCAAAATAGAATTTCGGCCCCTCCAGACTACCGCTCTCCCCGCTGGCCCCCACCTCCTCGCGGCGGGCCAGTTCATCGCCCACGTCGACCTCAAAATCACTCAAATGGGCATAGATACTATGGTAATCATCGCCGTGATCGACGATCACCAACTTGCCAAATCCGGGCATTCGCTCCGCCATCACAACCGTTCCTTCCGCCACCGCTCGCACCGTCGTTCCCACCCCCACCATATAGGTCAGCCCCGTATGACGATTTTCCGTAAATGATCCCTCGCGCTGCCGGGGCCCGAACCCATGATCCGGCTCTTGCCCGTCAATCGGCGGCCGAAGCGTTCCCTT
>CAYQBU010000294.1:0-3338 GCA_964415785.1 uncultured Bradymonadales bacterium | reverse complement strand
ACGCGAGGCGCCCATCAAGTGCAGTGAGCCCAAACCCGACCATCCGGGGTTGTATAGACCTGATGATACCACCAACACCGGATAGGCCACCCTTTCACCACAGCGCGACCCACAAATTGCGGCATGCGAACCACTTTTCCAGCCACCTGGTCCGCGGCCCAATACCGATCTGCTTGCCTAATGCTCGAAGACGACCTCCCTGTGGTCGCTCCGCCCGTGCATCCTTGCCAGATCACCGGTTGTCGACTGATCACCAAGGGCGGTATGGTCGCCGCAAATATTGAGTGTTTCAATGCACAACTCAAATCAGGACGGTTTATGACTTTTCAGCCCCCTTCCAACGCTGAATCTTTGACGATGGCGTTTACCCCGCGCGAATTGGCCCAGGCATCCCGCTGGATTCGCCGTCCAGTCCACCTGATTCAGGAGCCCAACAACGGTCGCATCGGCGTCTCCCAGGGTGCGACATCGGCCCATCATACCGACGAATTCGACCATCTCGCCACCCTCCCGCCACTCTATCCGGAGTGGCTCGGCGATCGCTACTTCTGCGAGACCCATGATCTCCGCTTTCCCTACGTCGGCGGCGCTATGGCCAATGGGATTGCCAGCCCTGCCATGGTCATCGCCCTCGCTCAGGCGGGCATGATGGGCTTTTTGGGTACGGCCGGGCTATCTCTCGACGAAATGCGCAATTATATCGAGCAGACTCGCCGCGCCCTGGGCGATGACTCACCAGGCTGGGGAGCGAACTTAATCCACTCTCCTCAAGAGCCAGCCAAAGAGATGGCAACGGTTGATTTATTTTTCGAGCTGGGCGTCCGGCGGGTTTCTGCGTCTGCCTTTATGGGACTAACTCCGGCGGTGGTTCGGTATGCCGCACGCGGGCTTCGACAACGCCCCAATGGTGGGATCGAGCGCCAGAACCATCTCTTTGCCAAGATCTCGCGTCCTGAAGTGGCCGCTCACTTCATGCGTCCAGCCCCCCGGAAAATCCTCGACCAGCTTGTCGAAACCAACCAACTTAGCCCTCAGGAAGCTCAGCTGGCCAAACAGATACCCATCGCTGCTGATCTTACTGTTGAATCGGATTCCGGCGGGCATACCGACAACCGACCTCTGAGCGCTCTCTTTCCGGTCATTGCCCACCTCCGTGATCGGATCACTCAAGAGCACGGCTACGCCGCCCCCATTCGCCTGGGTGCCGCCGGAGGACTGGGAACGCCTTCATCGGTCGCCTCTGCCTTCACCCTCGGAGCCGCTTACGTCGTCACCGGCTCCATCAACCAGGCCTCCGTTGAGGCAGCTCAATCCCAACGGGCCAAGCAACTTCTCGCACAGGCCTCCTTTTCCGACGTCACCATGGCTCCCGCTGGCGATATGTTCGAAATGGGAGTCGAAGTACAGGTACTTCAGCGAGGCGTGCTCTTTGCGTCGCGTGCCAAACGCCTCTACGAGGTCTATTCGCGATACGACGGAATTGACGCCATCCCCGACGAACAGAGAGCAGCTCTCGAGGACCAGATCTTTCGCCACAACCTCGATGCCATCTGGGATAAGACACGAGCTTACTTCAAAGCCCATGATCCCGGTGAACTCGATCGCGCCCAGAACGACCCGAAACACAAGTTAGCTCTGGTCTGTCGATGGTACCTCGGCCTAAGCAGCAAATGGCCTCTCAAAGGGGATACCGATCGCGCCATGGATTACCAAATCTGGATGGGCCCAGCCCAGGGAGCATTCAACGATTGGGTCTCCGACACCTTCCTCGAGCCCCTGGAGGCCAGAAAAGTTGTTCAAATGGCCTTGAACCTCATCGAAGGAGCGGCCATTATCACCCGCGCTCAGCAGCTTCGAAATTACGGCGCTGCAATCCCGGCCGGTGCATTTCATATTACGCCCCGCCGCCTCGGGCTCTAAATTGATCGCGTCTTGTCCGACGCCCATGATTTTTTTGCCAGGATAGCATGTTTATGACCACTGGTTCCGAGCATCCCCCGGTTGCCATCGTCGGCCTTAGTGCCCTCTTTCCCAACTCCCACAACGCCGACATCTTCTGGCGAAATATCGTCGAGGGTCGCGACCTCATCGAGGAAGTCCCCCCTACCCATTGGCTCAGCGAAGACTATTTTGACCCGGAGCCCGGCGACGCCGACAAAACTTACTGCCGTCGAGGTGGCTTTTTACCGGATGTGGAATTCGACCCCGTCGAATATGGCATCCCACCCACCAATATCCCGGCCACCGATACCACTCAGCTGCTGGCCCTCATCGCCGCCCATCGGGTTCTGGACGATGCCTTCGAGTCCGACCTCTCATCTGTGGACAAAGAGCGCATGAGCATCGTCCTCGGCGTCACCGCCGGTCAGGAGCTGTTGATCCAGGCCGCCGCTCGCCTCCAGCGTCCCCAGTGGCTGGCAGCCCTTCGGGAATATGGCATCGCCGAGGACCACGCTCAGGAGATCTGCGACCAGATCGCCGACAAGTACACGCCCTGGCAAGAGAGCACCTTTCCGGGCCTCCTGGGCAACGTCGTCGCCGGCCGCATCGCCAACCGCTTCGACCTCGGCGGCACCAACTGCATCACCGACGCCGCCTGCGCCTCCTCCCTGTCGGCGATGTCCATGGCCCTCAACGAACTCTACCTGGGCCACTCCGATGCCGTCATCACCGGCGGCGTCGACTGCTTCAACGACATCTTCATGTACATGTGCTTCACCAAGACCCCAGCGCTTTCCGAGGCTGGCGATTGCCGCCCCTTCGACCAGAGCGCCGATGGCACCCTCATGGGCGAAGGGCTCGGCCTTTTCGCCCTCAAACGCCTGGAGGACGCCGAAGCCGACGGCAACCCCATCTACGCCGTAATTCGTGGCCTCGGCTCCTCTTCCGACGGCCGCTCCCTATCGGTATATGCCCCGCTGGCCGAAGGCCAGGCCAAGGCCATTCGACGTGCCCAAGAGCGAGCCGGCGTCGCCCCATCGACCATCGAACTCATCGAAGCCCACGGCACGGCCACCAAAGCCGGTGATGTCGCTGAATTCGAGGGCCTCAGGCGGGCTTTTTCCACCGATGCCCCCGACGCCCCCTCCTCAGAACCCACGGAGCAAAACCTCCCTGCCACGGGGTGGTGCGCCCTGGGCTCCATCAAGAGCCAGATCGGTCACACCAAAGCGGCCGCCGGCGCTGCAAGCCTCTTTAAGACCGTCATGGCCCTGCGCCACCGACTCCTCCCCCCGACCGCCAAGGTCGATGCTCCGGCCGACAACCTCTCCATCGACGACAGCGCCTTTTACCTCAACACCGAGGCTCGCCCCTGGATCCGCAACCATGAGCACCCC
>CAYQBU010000293.1:0-3360 GCA_964415785.1 uncultured Bradymonadales bacterium | reverse complement strand
GACCCATTTTATCTCTCAGACCCCGGCGGGTTCATCCCGCCGGTGAATCAGCCTTGTCAGCTAGCCCCCAGGGCCATGATCTCTCAAAAGGAGCCGGCGACCCTACGCCGACCGCAGGGAGGCGTACTGCACCAGCCCCCGGTTTCAACCGCGGGGGAGGGTCCGCGTCTTCCCCCCTTCGATGGCCCTGATCATCCCCTCGATCATGGCCATGACACCACCTGGCCACCGCATCTTCCGGAGTTCCCCCACCCTTTCCCCCCCAATGAATTGGGGGGCTGGAGATGTACGGACCGCTAAACGGCGCGGCCCGTAGCTCGACCCGGGTCTAAAGCCCTGGCTCGTGGTGGCCATTTTGAGCGCTCGAATTCACCCCATCGATGGCGAGTCATCGCCCCGGTGGGACGATGCCCGCCGAGTTGGCGCGGTGACGCGTTGATCCACGTGCTTCACCCACCCAGGCCACCGAATCCCTGCGCCATCATTTACTCCTATTCGCGTTGTCGACTCAACCGCTCCACAACCGCCTCGGCGATCGTGCGGGATCGCTGCCTCTCGTCGACGATGATCACCGTTCCCGGTGCCTGTTCGCCCACCTTTTCGGGGATCGACCCAAAGACCGCCTGCTTGAGCACTCCCGTTCGCGTGGCACCAATGCAGATCGTGTCGTAGGGCATGACCGCCCTCAACAACGTGGACTCCAGATGACGTCCCACAACGACCTTTGCCTCATAGTCCTCCTCCGCCAGATCCACCTTGTCGGCCACCTCTCTAATCAGCTCACGTCCGGCCTCCATGGCCGCCTCTTCGCCCTCCTCTCCAAGCATCTGGACGTTGAGCAAAGTCAGTGACGTGTTTTTGTCGACCGCCGCGATCTGAATCGCCTCCTGAACCGCCAATTTGGTCGACGGTCCCTCGCCCACCAGGGCGACGACCTCGCCGATTCCACCGGTGCCGGGCTTGACCAGGTTGACCTCGCAGGGCGCATTTCGGATCACCCGATCGATGGTCGATCCCAGAATGAAATCACGCCGTTTTCGACGCCCCTTCCACCCCATCACCAGCCGCTGGGCCTTCTCTTGACGGGTGACCTCCAGAATGGCACTCGCCGGATCGCGCGCCAGGATCGCCCGCGTCTGGATGGGAACCCCAAGGCGCTCGGAGTGCGCCCTGGCGGCGTTGAGCAATTCTTGCTGGCTGGCGATCCGGGTCTGCTCAAAGCGAAGGTATTGAGCCGGCGTCGCCTGCGTGGGGATCTGGACGATATTGACGGCGATGATCTCCGGGTTTTCGTGCTCGTGAATCCCGGCGGCTCCCATCTGGATCAACAATTGCTCCGTGGCCGGATTGGCCACCGGAACCACCACGCTAAAGCGCTCGTCGGCCCCCTCGCGAGCGCGCAATCCGGTGCCCACAATCGCCTCGCCGATCAGGTTCTCCGGGTCGGCGTGGTGGCGGGCATAGAAGACAAACCACCCCAGGCCAAAGAGCAGCACCCCGCTGCCCACGGCCAGCACCAGCAGGTCCAACTGAGCGATCACCACCACGCAGGATAGAGAGCCCAGCACCGGAATCGTGGGGTAAAGCAGGCTCGGGATCCGAAAATCCGGTTCGTAATCCGACGGACCGGCCCGACGCATCACGATCACCGCCACATTCACCAACCCGTAGGTCACCAAGAAGGCGAAGCTCGACACCTCCGCCAAAAACCCGATATCGACCCCCGGAATCAAGATGATCCCCAAAATCAGCACCCCCGTGACCGCAATCGCCCGGTAGGGCGTCTGAAAGCGCTCATGAATATCATTGAGCCAATCCGAAAGGATCCGATCTCGACCCATCGCGAAATTGACCCTCGCCGCCGACAGAATCGAGGCGTTGGCCGACGACACCGTCGCCAGCAGGGCCCCCAGCACCATCAGCAATGCACCCCAACCGCCCAGAAATTGCCCGGCCACGTCAGCCACTGGAATCTTGGACTCCCCCAGGGCCTCCGGCGACATGATCCCCGTGGCCACCACCATTACCATGGCGTAGAGCACCATCGGCACCAGCACGGAGGCGATCATCGACAGCGGCAGGTTGCGCTTTGGATTCTTGATCTCCTCGGCGCTCGTCGCGATGACCTCAAAGCCGATAAAGGACACGTAGAGCGTCGCCGTCAGACCGGCCACGGCCCCCCAGCTCTTATGCTCCATCTGGCCCACATCCACATTGAAGATCCCCACCGTCACAAAGGTCACGATCAACCCCAGCAGGAGCACCACGATCAGGTTCTGGATCGCACTGGCGTCCTTGGAGCCCCGGAAGTTTAAGAAGACCAAAAAAGTGGTCATCACCAACGCCAATAAGATGATCGGCGTCCCATCCCCCAGAAAATAGGTCATATATTGACCAAAGCCCACCATATAAAACGCGGTGGCGAACATCAGGCCCATCCACATCCCCCAGCCCACGATGCTGCCCATGAAGCTGCCCATGGAGCGATTGACGTAGTAGTAGCTTCCCCCGGCCCGGGGCATCCCCGTCGCCAGCTCTGAGAGCGACACCGCCGTCAGCAGTGAGATCACCCCACCGATCAAAAAGGAGATCGCACTCGTCGTCCCCGCCTCGGCGGCCGCGATGCTGGGCAGGATAAAGATCCCCGCCCCGATCATCGTGCCTACCCCGAGGGTAAAGGCCTCCAAAAATCCCAGATCGCGGGCTAATTCCGTCGTGGGCTTCTCTTCACTCATCACTACCATCCTGGGATGCAACTCAGATGCCCGACCGCATCATCGGTTTTCACTTATCTATCCCGGATTATTCACGACTCGCCTACTGCGGCTCATCAGAGCCCAGATGCCTTCATCTCGCTCCGCGACGATGCTCTGCATCGCCTGTGGGGCTCGATTTTGGCCTCTTAACTCTGATTTTGCCTCGTTACGACCTCTCATGAATAATCCGGGCTATATATGATCTCGCGATTGTAAACCCGGATATAACCTTTATTCGAGCTCCGTTCGCGCACCTTTTATCGCATAATACCCCTCAGATTTCGATCCACCTCGATTCCACCATCCCACCGCCGCAAACCAAACCCGCTCCATCGAGGCCGGATGGTTCTCCCCACGGCATGACCCCTCAAACAAAGCCGGCGGCTTTAGCCCCGGCGACCCTGCGCCGACCCCCGGGAGGCGTACATCTACAGCCACCGGATTTATCCGGTGGGAAGGATCCGGGTCTCCCCCTGCCTTCGTCACCTGGTCAGTCCATCGATCATCGAAGCCACCCCACCAAGATCACCGCCCATCGAGGTTCCCCAATCATCGTCGATTAGAGGGTTTCAACTGCGATTTACGGGTCGACTTTTCCCTCCAT
>CAYQBU010000292.1:0-3371 GCA_964415785.1 uncultured Bradymonadales bacterium | reverse complement strand
TCGGTGGGCACTACGATTCAGCGAGACTGCGGTGCCATAAACTTGAGGATCGAGCTGATGAATATTGAATCCACCGACGAGAATTCGACGCCGCGCTGGATATGCACGGACTGCGGCCTGCTGGAGAGCCAGGAGCACCCCCATCGGTGTCCGGTCTGTGGCGAGGAAGTCCTCGATATGGAAACCGACGCCGACGAGAGTTTTCTCTACGAATTATTCAAGCAAAATCGGGCGAGGCGTTGGATGTGGGGCACCGTGCTGGGACTGGTGCTGTCCCCGCTGGTGATTCTTGGACTTATCTACGTCTTTGGGGAGTGGGCGGCACTGACGGTCAACGAATTATTTATCGTCCTATTTTCGATGGCATTCGCCTGGGTCTTTTCGTGGACCTGGAAGCGATTTATCTACCCCGAACCGCTGCGACGGGCGGAGGATTATATATTTCGTCAGCATCGAAGTGATACGTGGCGTCTGGTGGTGACCTCTCCGGCAGTGCTGACCGTGGTCTTGACCATCATCGGATTTGCCACCGTGCTATACGTCGACGACCAGGTCATCGCCCAATACGTCCTCGATCCGGAAGCCCTGCGACGAGGCGAGCATTTGTCGGGATTGGTGACCTCATTATTCTTGCACGCCGACCTCTATCATCTGATCTCCAACCTCGTGGGACTTCTGCTCTTCGGTGTCGTCATCGACCTGCGATTGGGCCATCTGCGCACGGCCATAATCATGCTCGGCGCCGGCATCGCCGGTGGCCTTGCTCACGGTTTTCTGACGGCCGACCCCCACCTGGGGGTCCTCGGGGCCAGCGGTATCGTCTACGGACTACTGGGCGCCAATTTGGTGCTCGTCCCCATGCGCAAGATTCCCTTCTACCCCATGGGGGTCCCCGTCATCGTCCCCACCTTTGTGATGGTCTTCATCTTCGTCGGAGTCTACACGGTCTTCCACATCCTCATGGCCGACAACATCGCCTGGCTCGCCCACCTCGGCGGGTTCGCCTTTGGTGCAGTGGCCACCTGGCCCTTTCGACATCTCCCCGTGCCGGCCGTCAAGCAGAGGTTGGAGAAGCGGCGCGAAGAAAAGCTGGCCGAATACGACACGTTATCATGATATGATCACGGCCATTTGCCGAGCATGGCCACGATAGATAGGGCACCCTGAGTGACTGGCAGAGGTTGAGTTTATTGGCACCTCCAATAGTCTGAGCCATGGCCCCTTTCGCCCAACTCTTCTGATCGGAGTACACCTCCCGTGAATTCTCGGCACCGGCTCCCAATCGCCCGTTTTTTGCTTGCGCTTTCACTGCTGGTGCTGGCGCCTGCGATGGCAGCCGGCGACGAGGCCCCGGCAGTGCCCTGCGAACCCGAGACCGTGCCCGGTGGACTGACCTGCCTCGCCGACGGCGAATCCCTCTGGGCCATCGAACACCCCGGAATGTGGGAGGAGCCCGACGACTATCCGGACCCCGATCGCGTCGACACCCCGGTGGGTCCCCTGGCCCTGGGCGATGCGTTTTACTACGCCGTCGGCCGCGACCTGATGGAGGTCGACCTCGTCGAACAAGCCGTCGTCGATCGCACCCGCTTTCCGGCTCATATCGAGACCATCGCCGTCGACGGCGATCGATTCGAGATCACGGTTCGCGACGTCTTTGACGAAGAGTATTTTGAAGATCCACCCACCGACGACGAGATCACCTTGGTGGCGATCCCCTATCGACCGGGCCAACCAGCGCCGCCCCAGCACCTGTGGTCCTTCGACGGTTTTTACGGCTTCCTGGGATCGGACCGCGACGCCAGCATTCGCCGACAGAGCGATCTCTCCCCACAAGAGTCCCTTCAGAGCATGGAGAGCGCCGCCGCCCGCGACCACACCAACCCCCATTTACTGGTGACCCTGGGCGAAATGCATCGAGACGCCGATGATGAGCAGGCCGCTCAGCAAGCCTTCGACGATGCCGCCGCTACCCCCAATGCCGTCTGGCGCGACCTGATCGCGGCCTCTAGCCGCCTGGAATCGGCTGGCGCCTCCGAGGCCGCAGACCGCGCTTTTGAACGGGGACTAAGAAAAATGGAGGAGACCGGGGTCTCGCCAGATCGCATCGGCACCACCGTGGCCTTTATCAGCATCTTGATGGCTGACACCGGGGAGGACTCGCCGATGGGTCGCGCCATTGCCTCCGGGAATATGGACGACCTGGACCGACTGGCCCGTCGACAGGCCGCCGTCGCCCCCCATGTCGAGTTCGGGGCATTCGCCTGGTCGACCCTGGCGAATTGGCTGGAGGCAGAGGGGGAAGAACAATTGGCCGACGACTGGCGGATGCGCGCGGAAAAAAATCGAGAACAGACGGAGATGTTCTTCCAGGCCTCGGGCATCGATCGCGGCCTGCTGGCTCTGGGCAGTGGAGCCATCGGCCTCATTCTGATCCTATGGCTTGTCGGCCTTCGCACCGGTGCCACTTCCGGATCCGGGCGCTGGATTCCCAAACTTCGAAAACGAGACCTCCTGGCCCCCCTGCTATTATTGGCCCTTCTTCTGGCCCTGCCCTATCAAATCAACACCCATGTCGACGCCATCTCGACGCAGGCGATGGCCCCGGCGGCTCCGATTCAAGACGGCCTGGCCGCCCCCCACAGCATCTATTGGCTAGAGAGCCTGGCGGAGAGCGAGGCCCGAGATTCACTATTGGAGACGGCGCGAGCCGAACAAGAGTCCATTCGACATGGCGAAGCCATCGCCCACAAGGCACCGGTGACCCGCGATATCGTCGACGCCATCTACGCCGATGCGCGACAGGAGCAACTCGAGTACATTTCACAGTACAAAATTCCGAATTTCGCCTATGGTGCCGACGCGATCAGCGCTGGAAGGGCCCCCGTCGCTTCTGATCGCGGAGCCTCCTACGGCCTATTTTCCTCCATCGGCATTTTGCTCGTCGGCGCCGCCATTATTCTCTATGTCGGGTTTTTATTCGGGCGATTTTTGCCCGGACTCGCCGGGCTCATCACGCTCGTCATCCCCGGTGGCTCGCGACACCTGGCTCCTCTGGGGGCGGCGGCCCTGGTGATCCTCATCGCCGCCATCGCAGCCCTTTTGGGCCTGGGCCACATATTACAAACGCTGTCGAAACCCGGTTTTTTGAATTATTTCGGGTTCCAGGCCCTCAGTGATTTTTCACCCTCACCGTCACAACTCTGGGCGTGGATCGCCCTCGGAATGGTCGCGGTATACCAGGGAGTGATGATCACCTGGACCCTTCGCAGCGCTCCCGGCGTCGACGATGATTGAGAGCACACACTAAACCCGCCCCTCCTCCCAAAAAATCTATTCTGCACTGATCCAGCTCATATCCAATGGGGAGC
>CAYQBU010000291.1:0-3373 GCA_964415785.1 uncultured Bradymonadales bacterium | reverse complement strand
GTGATCGTTGGAGGTAAAGAGCACAAAGGGGATGTCGCAATAGCCCTCCTCGAAGAGTCGCAGCTTCGTCTCCAGGCTATGCTCACCGACCCGATCCACATCGTCGATGATCACCATCTCTGGCTGCAATAGATCCACCACCAGCCGCCACTGTCGAACCCGAATCGCATCATAAAAATCTGGGGTGAGCATCACCGTTCGCTCAGACAACTCCCGGGCCGCCTGCATGCAAAACGTTGATTTCCCACAGCCCGGCGGGCCCTGGATGAGCACATTTCGCCGCAGCTCATTTTCCCGAAACCTCTCCCACCGTTCAATATGGTCATTCAACGGCCCATAATAGTCATACCGACTCGGCGATAGCTCTTGCCACCGAATATCATCGTGGTCGATGGCGTCCAGGAGCAGGGCCTCCTGGTCGCCCCAGATCAACGACGCCACACCCTCGGTCATGGCCTCCATCCCGTCCAACTCCTTGCGATAAAACACCGTATCCGGCCCCCGGCTTAGGGCGGTTTTTTCCACACAGAGCTGAGCGCCATTGGGCAGATGAATCACCACTATTTGGCCCCGTTCGTCGCGAAACCCGACCTCCGTCTTCGCCATCTCTTTGACCCGGTCGACGATAAAGCTCACATCCCCGTCGAGGCGACTAAACCCGTGGACATTCAGCCAATCCGTGGAGTTCTGAAAGTCGCGCTGCATCCGAAAGGTCGCATCCCCATCTCGACTCTCCTGCCAGCCCCGGACCCTGGCCCGCCGAATGGCCTCCACCACATGGGCCGCCGAAAACTCCTGGAGCAGATCTTCCAGCCGCTCCATCTGCTCGCCGGGGATCTCCATCCCCTCCCGCGCCGCCAACTCGTTGATGATCTCTCGGCGCACCGACTCCGCTGGCTCGTCAAAGCGAATGATCTGGTCGATCCGCCCGGGACGCCGCATGGCCGCCGGGATCCGCGTATAATCGTTGGACGTAAATAGCACCATCGGGATATCGCAGGTTCCCTCCTCAAAAAAGCGCAGCTTGCCCTCCAGACCAGAGCGCATGCCCGAGGCCGTGCGATCGATATCGTCGAGCACCATCACCTCCGGCCTCAACAAGCGCAGAAAGACAAACCACTCCGTAAGTCCCGCCTCATCAAAAAACTCGGGACTCACCAGGAGAGTGCGCTCCGCCAACTCCCGCGCCGCCTGATAGCACAGCGTCGACTTGCCACATCCCGGCGGCCCCTGAAGCAACACATTTCGACGAATATCTTGCTCGTAAAACGCCCTCCACTGCTCGATGAACCCAACCCGCTCCCCCTTGTAGTCATAGCCGCTGAGATCGAACTCACGAATGCATATATCTCCCCGCGATCGATCCAGCATCAACGCCGACCGCTCCTCCCAGCACAGGTCACCCAGGGCCCTCAGAACCTCCTTCGACGCGTCCAACTCACTTCGACAATAGAGCGTCGGGCTATCGCCAGGTGTGTGCGACCGCTGCACACAGACCGTGACCGACTCATTCAATGCCACCTGCTCCAGGCGCTTGCCATCATCGGCGTACAACTCTTTCGCCGATGGGCGCTTCGCGATCATCTCCTTGAGCAGCACACCCGGTGCTTCCACCTTCACGTCATAGCCGTGGGCCTCCCGGGCCTCGTCAATGCAGTCAAAGCGTCGCTTCGCTCCGCTGCTATGATCGATGAGCCGACCCATAAATCGACCCCACGTCCCGGGCCGAGTGGGCGACAGATCGCCGACCAGATCGGAGACATCCTCGATCTTGTCGCGCGTCTCCTCCACCTTGTCCATCGCCTCTTCGGACAACTCGTACTCCCCATGCACCACCCGACTCGCCGCAGCAAACAGGGCTCCGTAGACCGCTCCATTGATCGGCAACATAGATCTCCTCTCTCGCATCACTTTACGCGTTTATTGAACACTAAACACCATCGGCCGAAGCTCACAAAAAAAATCTCCCGCCAGCTCACCTCGATGTTTATTGATTAGTAAACACTCCTCCCGGATCTGTCAACCCTCCGACCGCTCCTCCACATAACCCCGCTCCTCCAAAGCGATCGCCGTCGCCTCCACGGACAATCCAAAATAATCCGAAAGACTCCCCAGATCCCCCTCCTCCATCGAGGCGATCCCCCGTGAATAATCCCTCAGCGACGCGCCTTCCTCCACCTCGCAATCACTTTTAAAGACCAACGGTTTTTCCTCAAATCGGCGCTCAAAGGCCCGTTCCAGCGCCCGGTCATTGAGCAACAGGTGAATCGCAAAATAATTGGCCTGCCACTCCTCGGGCCGATAGGATTTTTCGGCGCTCACCACATCGCGCTCTAACGTGATCATCCGCACGTCGTCACACTCCCCGACGGCCTCCAAAAATAGGGGCCGATGCAACACCCAGTGGCCGATCTCATGGGCCACCGTAAAGCGATAGCGCCCCCGATGCCCTGACTCCGCCAACCGACTGTCGATATGGATCTCATTCCTGAGCGGATAAGTGATCCCCAGAATATCTTGCTTCCCATCGGCCCCCAGCGGCCGGTCCCGATATATGGCCACCCCGAACTCCTCGTATAAATAATCGTAGACCAGGGCGTCCAGATTCACCTCCCCCAGCGGCACCTCCCCGAAGGCCTCTCGACAGAGGTCGAGCGCGCACCCCTCGATGAACTCTCTTTCCAGAAAGGGAAAGTCCATCACTGGTCATCGCCCTCGCCATCGGCCCGCAGGCTATCGACATACTCCTTGAGCTTGTCGCGCTGCTCCGAATTCAACTCCTTGACGCTTCGATACAGCGCCACATCCTCCGCATCCCGGGGACGCACATCAGACGGCGTCTTCCCCGCCAACGTGATTAACTGGTCGGCATCCAACGCCAACTCCGCCGCGATCGCCTGCAGCGTCTCCTCGGCCACCGACGGCGGCGGGTCATCCTTCTCCAACCTTACGATAAACGAGCCCGACCGCTCGATACGCCGCGCCAACTCCCGCACCCCAACCTCCATCTCCTTTCGCGCCGTTCGAATGAGTCTGCCGAGTTCGGAGGCCATGTATTCCTCGTGGTGGGGGGAGGTGTCGATCGGAGCCCATTATAGTGCCCAACACCGATCTGTGTAGGCCCGACGACCCGGTCGGTGTTAACCTCCCAGCGACAGGTCAAACTCCTTTCGCCACCGATCGAGGTCGGCGCGCTTTGCCCGCACCTCGAGCACCGTGCCCTCTTCGGTATGGCGCTCCTCGATGACGCTTGCCCGATCGTAGACCTCGCCCACCAGCGAGCCCTTATCGAAGGGAATGAGCACCGTCTCCTCGCATAGCTCCCGGTCGCGACTGTCGAGAATCGCCTGGCGTAGGCGGGCGACATCTTCCT
>CAYQBU010000290.1:0-3402 GCA_964415785.1 uncultured Bradymonadales bacterium | reverse complement strand
AGGGCGTGGGGCAGGCGGCGCGAGGCCTTCCAGTAGGCGTGAGGAATATGGGCCTCTTCCAATGCCTGGAGTGCAGCCAGAAGGTTCGGTAGGGGTGTGGCGTCCATCATATGCGAATACAACCGGGGGTTTGGGGATATTCAAGCTGGAATTAACATATCGATGATGTGGTCGGAAGGGCTGACGTTGTAGGCTCGAAATTGAAAGGCCGTTTATGACACTGGTAGAGCACCAGTGTGAATTTCTATTAACCCGGATTAAGAATCTGGTGCGGAGCGCAGTTTATGGCAAAGGCGATCTATATATTTTCTCGTTCCAGGCAAGAGCCGGTGGCGGAGACGAGGTTGGCGGCCATCTGTGATGCCTTACTACCAGATCATCTGGACGCGGGAGCGCCGATGGTGGAGGTGGGTCCGGGGTGGGCGATGGGGGTGGCGAACCCGAATGGAGCGGTGCGTCGACAGGGGGCGTCGCTGATATTGGGGGCGGTGTTGAACAATGGCGCTTCCTGGGAGGCCCTGGGGTCGGGGGCACCGGATGGATCCTACGCGATTTTTCGGTCCCGGGAGGAGGCGTTGGAGATCATCGCCGATCCCGTGGCCTCGCGCACGATCTGGATCTATGAAGACCAGGAGCAGGTGGTGGCATCGACGTCGCAGCGAGCGATCGTGGCCTATCTGGGAAGTCTGGAGTTCAACGAGGCCGTGCTGCCCTGGGTATTGTCCACAGGGGGACTTGGACCAGAGGGAGGTTGGGATCGGCGATTGGAGAGAGTGGGGGCCGATACGACGATCCGCATTGAGCGAGACGGATGGTCGCTGGAGAGGGAATCGCGACCCATCGAATTTGAGGTTCAGGAGGGGAGCGACGCTGACCACAGGCGAAGGCTGAAGCGGGCGCTGGAGGCGAGCTTTGAGGCCCTGGATATCGATTTCGATACGTGGTCGCTGCCGCTCTCCGGGGGATATGATAGCCGGGCGATCCTATGCCTGTTGAACGCCTCGTCGCGATCCCTAGAGGAGCTAAAGACCTTTACCTGGGGGCTGGAGTCGGCGCTCGACGATCCGGAGAGCGACGCCGCCGTGGCCCGAGAGGTCGCGGAGTCTGTGGGGGTGAGCCATGACTACGTGCATACGGATCGGAATGACGAGCCCATCGAGGTGGTGTTGGAGCGGTTTTTGATCTGCGGCGAGGGGCGAACGGATCGGCTGTCGGGCTATATGGATGGATTCGCGATCTGGAAGCGCCAATTTGAGGCCGGGATAAAGGGGGTGATCCGAGGCGATGAGGGGTTTGGCTGGAGATTGATCTCGTCGCCGCTGACGATTCGGCTCAGCCTGGGCGGTGGGCTGTGCTCCGATTTTAGCAACCTCGCCGATTATGAGGAGTTTGGCTTTGTGACCCAGGCGTTGCCACAGGAGATGAAGCGACGAGAGGACGAGAGCCTGGCGACCTGGCGAGATCGCCTCTACCAGGTGTATAGAGCGCCCACGGGGCTTTCGGCGGTCACCGATCTGAAGGCGCCCTATGTGGAGTTGATCAACCCCTTGATGTCGCGGCGGGTCTTGAGGGCCGTGCGCAGGCTGCCCGATAAATGGCGGACGGAGAAGCGGTTGGCGAAGGCGATCATCGACGAGATAAGTCCAGATATCGGGTACGCCCGGGCGAGCGCCACGGCGTCACGGGAAGAGATTCTTCGAAGACCGGAGGTGGTGGCGGTGATGCGTCGGGAGTTGGAGGCCGCCACAGGAGGCGATCTATTGCCAACGGCCTTTGTGGAGCGCGTGCTCTCAAGCATGGAGGTCGACGGCGGCGATGCAGATGGAGATGGAGACGGCGCCGTCGACAGAAGAGGTCGGTTCGGTCTTCGAAGGGCGGTGAAAAGGGTCTGGAAGGGAGTGCGGGCCCGGCTGATCGATGGGCTTCCCCAGGGGGTGATCAATATGCTGCTCGATCACGGGGTGTCGCCCAGTGTGGATCCCAACGTGCTGGCCTTTCGGCTGTATATGATCTGTCGGATGGAGGCGATCTTGGAGGAGGATGCGAGTGGGGCCGGGGGGCTTAGAGTAGGCGAGTAGAGAGGTGTTCGATGATGGCGTCGGCGGCGACGTCGGGGGTTTGGGTGGCGTCGACGCGGAGGATGGAGGTGGCTCGGTGGGCATCGGCGGCGGCCCGGGCGAGGTGGAGGCCCTGGGCGGCGAGGGTGCGGAAAGTGTCGGCACTCAGGTCGTCGAGGGCGTCGATCTCGCCCAGGGGGCCGTGGCGATCGATGCGTTGTTGCAGGCGCTTAAAGACCACCTCCGGGGGGACGTCGACGAAGATGATGAGATCCGGAAGCTGGGGAGCGATGGCGAGGAGGAGACGCCGCAGGGCGGCGTCGTCCTCAGAGGTCGAAAAGCGCTGCCAGGAAAAGAGACATTGGATCATGCCCTGCTCCAAAAGGAGGAGATCGCGCTTGGAGGCCGGGTGGAGGTGATCCAGGAGGTGGCGGTTATGGAGGTTTCGGGCAAAGCGGTAGGCCCGGCGAATCAGGTCGGGGGAGCGGGGTCGGAGGGTGGCCCCGTAGCGGAGCATCTGGGCGCTGATCTGGGGGTGGCGCGCCAGGAAGGCCCCGAAAAGAGCGAGGCGCGAGGGTCGAGAGCGCTGGCGATAGAAGTCGGAGGTGATGCGGCGAAAATCGATGCGCTCGACGATCTGGAGGTCGCGAGCCCCTAATTGGTGGGCGACGCGGTCGCAGATCGTCGATTTGCCGGCCCCGGGGGGGCCGACGAATTCGACGGTCGGAGAATTGGCGAGCATGAGAGTGTCCGAATCGGGGAGGACAGCGATCAGTCGGCGGGCAGGGAGCGAACGAGGCGCATGCCGACGCCGGAGCTGTCGCGGTTGACGCGGAGCCACTGGCGGGCAGCAGCTCGGAGGATTGGCATGTGACCACAATAACTCCCGCCGCGGCGGATGCGGTCGATGCCTTCGCCGTCGGGGCCCGTGGGATCGACGACATCGTCGTCGGGATAGGGGGCGTCGATATCCCAGGTGAATTCGGAGACGTTACCCGCCATATCGTAGAGGCCCCAGTTATTGGGGGCGTAATTCATGGGAGGAGAGACGCCGCAGGGTTGGTCGTTGCATAGCTCGTCGGTGTCGTAGTCGACCTCGCAATTGCCACAGTAGTGGGCGATGTCATCGAGCAAGGGTTGGACACAATTGGTTGTCGTCGAGGGGTCTCCGTTGAAATAGGCGGTGGTCGTATTGGCCCGGTAGGCGTACTCCCACTCGGCCTCGGTGGGGAGGCGAAAGCCCTGGCAATCGAGATCGAAGCTCAGGTCACTGGGGCAGCTAAAGTCCTGGCCCGGGGTGCCCGTGCAGTCCGAGAGGTCGTAGCAGGTGTCGAGGCCGTGAAGC
>CAYQBU010000289.1:0-3422 GCA_964415785.1 uncultured Bradymonadales bacterium | reverse complement strand
CACTCCGCGACGATGCTCCGCATCGCCTGTGGGGCTCGATTTTAGCCTCTGAACTCTGATTTTTCCTCGCTACGACGTCTCACGAATCATCCGGGCTACAGCCTGGCTGAAGGATCTTTTGTTGCGTGAGGTTTATCCTAGACTGGCGATATTTGTAGGGCAAGAGGTTTTCTGGTCTGGTTCACCGGCGGCGTAGAAGCCGCCGGGGTCGCGAGGTGGGCGATGGAGATCACGGGTGGCATGGATCCGCGTCGCTGAAGTGATCACAAGCCTCGATGGATGTGATAGGCACCCCTCAAATGATATTTTGGCACTTGAATATCCCGTGCCAGGTTGGACGTTCTTGGAGGTTGGTGGACTGGGCAGGGTGGGTTTGATTTAGAATGACTGCCAGCTTGGACGACGCATGCAAGGAATTTGTTGTGCCCTTCATTCTCAAAGACATTGTGATGAGGTTCAGGAATGAGGCCATTATGGTCGTTGACGGCGTGGGACGGCCATCAGAAGTCCTGCGACATCTGGGTGCAACGGAGGTTGGGATCTGTGATCTCGCAACTCTTCATGGGGCGACGGATCAAGAATATGCGCTTCTTGTGAAGCGTGAGGATGGTTCGGAGGAACGAGCCTTGGTTCGCGGGGGTAGGTATAGTGCGTATATTCCACGATGTTTCCTCGAACAAGGCTTTGTCTGGTACGCTCATTCTCACCCAGGCGATGTGACCGAGCCCTCCGATGATGACCGCAAGGCGCTCCAACAGTTCCAAATGAGAAATGGCCAGGAGAAATCGGTGATTGTGACGGAGTCGGGGAAGTGCAATAGCTTTAAGGCCGTTGAAGACCTATCGAATTGGACACCGCCATGACAGATCAAATTTGCCCGCTTTGCGATAATGCGATCGAATTGGGGGAGCCGTTTTTCTCAGTGCCTCGGCTCCCAGAGGGATATGGCTTCGACGACCTTGTGGGAGCGACGCATCGAAGCTGTTTGTTAGCTTATGAGCGTCGCGATGGACTGCGCCGGGCGCTTGCGCAGTCCATTGCCGGTGCCATTCATAGCCCGCCGACGCGGTGGATTGCTGCCGTCGACGGCCCGATATTGCGCGTCGATGCTACTGAGCCGATGGAGTATACAGTTTGGAATCTGGCTGATTTTGTGAAGTTCACGATTGTCGACGCTGCCATAGAAGCGGTAAGAGAAATCGGACCAGGCGATGAGGTATCGATCTCCGGGAAGCTAAAGCAGGAGCTTAAAGTCAGGCCCGGTGGTATGGTCGAATTGGTGACTCCGATGGGTTCGACGCCAATGCCGACGCTTCCGCTCCAGCGATTGCAAAACCTCTTCTCAGATACTGGGCGCTTCGATCTGGCTGATGTCGTGGTCAGGTTAAAGGCAGTCGAGGGTCCTATGCCGATTGGATCATCCATTGTGGGTTGGGGACGAGGGGAGCCATCCTCTATGCCTGTGGAGCATATCCCCGTCTTACTCCAGGCTGTGGATCGACTCGATGATTGGCAAGCGTTGACCTATTTGATGACGTTTATTGACCCGGTAGACACGACATCGCGTCTTAGACCGGGTGATTCGATCTCCCTGGGGGTAAACAATGAGATTGAACTCGAAGTTGTGGCGATTGAGCTACCACCTGGTCCGCCATTGGATACGGAGCCTTTGTTCGACCGGGAGCCATCAAATAACCAAGCGGTACGCGCAACACGCTGAGCGACGAAGGTTTTTATGTACGTCACTGCACAACGGGTTAGCCAATTGGAGGGAGCGGCACGAGGACTGAATGCTTTTCTGTACCTACATGGGGAAAGAGAGCTGTCTCATAACGAAGCCGGCGTTGTAGATGTCGATGCGGTGGCCGGGCAACCACCGGGGGACCCGGTCAGCGAGATATTGTCGGTATCGCCGGGAGGAAATCGAGTTCTCTCCTATCTAGATATTGCCTGTGACGACGGAATAGGAACCCAGGTATTGGCTCAGGCACTCGAACGATTTGAGGATTTTGTCCCGAGGCAACGGAATGACTGGCTTTTTGAAGACATGGAGACCATCGAGTCAATTGGAATCCGACTCTATCTGAGTCCGCATATTACCCTAGCTCCGGTAGTCGAGTATCGTTCGCTATGCCAAACCGCAATGCGGAGTATTGACCTTCATCGAGGCAATGACTCCCAGAGTGTCCTACAGATAAATATGGAACGTGGAGTGGGCGAAAGGCGATTTCGTCCTCTGCCTACTGAATTCGAGCTGCCTGGACCTCCGGACCATACGGAGGGAGTCCCCGTGACGATTGACGATAAGACCTTGATGGCTTTCGAGGCGAGCCGGGGCTCGCTTTATCCGGTGCTCGCGGAATCCATCTTTGGACTGGGCGCCGAAGAACTCCTGAAACACGGGGGCGTCGAAATCATCGACGTCGGGACCAGAAATATCATTTGGCGCGGTCCCTAACCCGGATTATTCACGACGCGCTGCCCTCGGAGTGCGTGGAGCACCCGCTGATCGAGGAGCTCAAATTCGGTGAGCTCTTGCCGTCGGAGCTGCTATTGGGGACCGCTCAGGCCCAGCTCTACGACCCCGTTGGGATTGGCCAAGGCGCTCGACGAGCGACGGGTATGTGTGGATGTGGGGTGAAGCCACGAGGTCACTGAGACTCGGCGGTCTCCAGTCGTTTCTCGGGCGTGAAGGAGTCGGCCTTGCCGACGATCTCGCGGAATTTGCCGCTCATGTCCTGGAGTTTTTGGTCCCACTCGGGGTTGGGCTCCAGGCCCTCGGTCTCGCGGTGGTAGGTGACCATGACGTAGGCGAGGGCGAAGGGCTCGTAGATCGCCAATTCGATGAGTCTGGAGCCGATGCCGGCGAGGATGAGGCCGGCGAGAAAGACGAAGCCGCCGGCGGCGGTATCGAGGAGGGCCGCCGCTCCCAGGAAGGGGACCAGCAAGACGGCGAAGAGGACGATATCTAAGACCTTGCCGAGCACGTAGATCTTAGACGTATTGATCAAGATCCCCTTATAGGCCTGGGCATATAGGATGGTGCCGTGGCGGGCGCTGGCCCAGACATTGGGCTCGCGTTGGCGAATGGCGTGGGACAAAATCGCCTCGTCGACATAGGACAGAGAGCGATTGATGATCGTTCGGATGACGCGGAGTAATTTTCTGGCCGAGCCGGGAAGGGGCAGGATATTGGTGATGTTGACCACCGTGCCAGTTAAGGCGCGGACCACGCCATTGATGAGCATGTCGAGGCCAAAGAGCATGGAGACATCTTTGAAATACTCTTTGATGATCCGTTGCCCATATTTGATCTGGGCGATGCCGCCGGGGACGTCGCGGCCCGACATGGTGTCGGTCATGGCCGCGATGTGGGCTCCCTTGACCAGGTAGAGCAGGTAGCGCCGGGCGATACGCCAGAT
>CAYQBU010000288.1:0-3455 GCA_964415785.1 uncultured Bradymonadales bacterium | reverse complement strand
ACCCCGACATGACCCGCTACTTCATGACCATCCCCGAGGCCGTCCAACTCGTCCTTCAGGCCGCCGCCTTCGACAACGGCAACGACCTCTTTATCCTCGACATGGGATCCCCCATACGCATCGCCGATCTGGCCCGCGACATGATCCGCCTCAGCGGGCTTACCGAGGCCGACATCCCCATCGTCTACACCGGCATCCGCCCCGGCGAAAAACTCTACGAGGAATTGACCCTCGACGATGAGACCATCGACATCACCAGCCACGACAAGATCTTTGTCGGCCGCCGCACCGTCGAGCCGCCCCCGGACTTCGACGTTCAACTCCGCGCTCTGCTCAAGGCTGCCAACCATGGCGACCACCTTCGCATCCGACAGATCATCGACCACCTCCTGCCCGGCTACCGCGCCGGACCCGCCGCCGAAGACCCTCCGGACACCGCGCGGCTCAGCTCTTGACCCTTCATTTACCTCTCTTAACCTTGCCCTCAGCCCTGGCCCTCAGTTGCGATCTGAACTCGAAATGTTTACAAGTGCCGCTCGATTGGCCAACCATCTCGGCGGGCATCACCTCGACGCCTCTCTGGGCGCCGACCCCACTTTATTATTGAGGAGCTTCTCATGGACTTGACCGTCATCGGCACCGGCTACGTCGGCCTCGTCACCGGCACCTGCTTTGCAGAAATGGGCAATAACGTCACCTGTGTCGATGTCGACCAGGCCAAAATCGACGCCCTGCGAAAGGGAGAGATCCCCATCTACGAACCGGGCCTCGAGGAGATCTTGGAGCGCAACGTCGACGACGACCGCCTCCACTTTCAGACCTCTCTTGGCGACGCCATGGACGCCTCGGTCTTCTTTATCGCTGTCGGCACCCCCAGCGCCGACGACGGCTCCGCCGACCTCAGCGCCGTCCTCGCCGTCGCCGCCGAACTCGGCGAGCAGCTCGATCGCGACGCCATCGTGGTCAACAAGTCCACCGTCCCCGTGGGCACGGCCGATCAGGTCTTTGACACCATCGACGACGCCCTCCAACGCCGCGGCGTCGATCACCGCGTCCACGTCGTCTCCAACCCCGAATTTCTCAAGGAAGGCGACGCCGTCAACGACTTTCTCAAGCCCGACCGCATCATCATCGGCGCCGACAGCGACACCGCCCGACAAACCATGGAGGAGCTCTACGCTCCCTTTAATCGCAGCCATCAGCGCACCCTCTACATGGGCGTGCGCGACGCCGAAATGACCAAGTATACGGCCAACGCCATGCTCGCCACCAAGATCTCGTTCATGAACGAGATCTCCAATATCTGCGAGGCCCTCAAGGTGGACGTGGAAAACGTGCGCCGCGGCATCGGCTCCGACCAACGCATCGGCTACCACTTCATCTATCCCGGCTGCGGCTTCGGCGGCTCCTGTTTTCCCAAGGATGTGCGCGCCCTGCGCCACATGGCCCAGGACAACAACCTTGAGCCCTCCGTCATCGACGCCGTCCTTCGCCGCAACAAGGCCCAAAAGGAAGTCCTGGGCGACAAGATTGTTCGTCACTTCGGCGCCGACCTCTCCGGACGCACCATCGCCCTCTGGGGTCTGGCCTTTAAACCGGGCACCGACGACATGCGCATGGCCCCCTCCATCCCCCTGATCAAACAGCTCATCGAATGCGGCGCCACCATCCAGGCCTACGACCCGGCGGCCATGGCGCGGGCCCGCGAAGTCCTCCCCGATCAGTGGTTCGATCTCGACAACCTCATCCTCGTCGACCACCAATACGCCGCCCTCGAAGACGCTGACGCCCTCGCCCTGGTCACGGAGTGGAAGCCCTTTCGACACCCCGACTTTGGCGCCATCAAGCGCCTGATGCGCTCCCCCGTCATCTTCGACGGCCGCAACCAGTACGATCCCCACCAATTGATGAATCAGGGCTTTACCTACGCCGGCATCGGTCGCGGCGAATACCTTCGGCAACGCTGAGCTCTTCGACGGCTTCCACACTCACCTTACGGCATGGAGCACCCTTATGACCCTTCCATCCCTCGATGACCTTCGCGTCGCCATCATCGGCCTCGGCTACGTCGGCCTTCCCCTTGCCGTCGAATTCGGTCGCCACTTCGACACCGTGGGCGTCGACATCGACGCCCAGCGCATCGCCCAGCTTCGCGACGGCCACGACGTCACCCGTGAGGTCGCTCCTCAAGAACTGGCCGCTGTCGAGCGCCTCTCCTATACCGACAACCTCGACGACGCCGCCCACTGCGACGTCTATATCATCACCGTTCCCACCCCCATCGACGACCACAACCAACCCGACCTCTCCCCCCTTAAAGGGGCCTCCGAATCCGTCGGCCCCCTGCTCAACCGCGGCAACATCGTCATCTACGAGTCCACCGTCTTCCCCGGCGCCACCGAAGAGATCTGCGTCCCCCTCCTCGAGGAATTCAGCGGCCTTCGCTTCAACCAGGACTTCTTCGTCGGCTACAGCCCCGAGCGCATCAACCCCGGCGACAAGGTCCACCGCCTGACCACCATCACCAAGGTCACCGCCGGCTCTACCGACGAATCCGCCCGCCTCATCGACAACCTCTACGACCAGATCATCGACGCCGGCACCCACCTGGCCAGCTCCATCCAGGTCGCCGAGGCCGCCAAGGTCATCGAAAATACACAGCGCGACGTCAATATCGCCCTCATCAACGAATTGGCCCTCATCTTCAACCGCCTGGGCATCGACACCAAGGAGGTTCTGGAGGCCGCCGGCACCAAATGGAATTTCCTCAACTTTCGCCCCGGCCTCGTCGGTGGCCATTGCATCGGCGTCGACCCCTACTATTTGACCCACAAAGCAGAGGCCATCGGCTATCACCCGGAGATGATCCTCGCCGGCCGTCGCATCAACGACCACATGGGCGAATACGTCGCCCGTGAAATCACCAAATTGATGACCCAGCGCCGCTTCCACGTCGTCGACAGCGACATCCTCGTCATGGGCCTGGCCTTCAAGGCCAACTGCCCCGACCTTCGCAACACCAAGGTCATCGACCTCATCCGCGAGCTCCAGACCTACCACGCCAACGTTCACATCTATGACCCCCTCGTCGATCCCGACCGAGCGCGCCACGAATACGGCGTCGACCTCATCGACGAGCCCACCCCCGAGCACTACAACGCCATCGTCCTCGCCGTCGCCCACGACGAATTCAAACAGATGGGTCCCGCCGAAATCCGCGCCCTCGGCTCCGACAACGCCGTGCTCTACGACATCAAATCCATGCTTCCCCGCGAGGCCGTGGACGGCCGACTCTAATCCTTTTGCGCCAAGCCTTGCCTCTGACCACCAGGACATCCCCATGAATATCCTCGTCACCGGCGCCGCCGGCTTCATCGGCTACCACCTCAGCGAACGCCTTCTCCAGCGCGGCGACACCGTCGTCGGCCTCGACAACGTCAACGACTACTACGACC
>CAYQBU010000287.1:1779-3475 GCA_964415785.1 uncultured Bradymonadales bacterium | reverse complement strand
TCCAGCGGCCGCGGCCGCCCAGGTAGAGGGCGCGGATCTCGTAGTCCGTGTGGCCACATTCATCGAGGACGCGGTCGTACCAGGGGGTGCCATCTGGGTGTTGGCGAAGCTTGGTATAGCTGTGGGCGATCTTGAAGAGGGCCGTGCAGCGGTGATCGGAGCCCTCGTCGAAGTCGTCAAGGATCTCCGAGAGCTCGTCGACGACGCGCTCCGAGCGGTGAATATTGTAGAGGCCGACGTAGCGCTCGATGATCTCGTCGTCGCTTCGGTGGTCCAGGCGGTGGCGCTGCTGGTCGGTGAGGTGGTCGCGAAGGCCGTCGAGGCGATCGTTGGCGTCGTGGACCTCCAGGCGAAGGGGGCGCTCTTCGCGCAATTCAAAGTAGCGCCGGGCCGCCGACTGATATTGGCCTTTGGACTCCAAAAGCTTGCCGAGCATCATCCAGACGCGGGGGGCATCGTTGCTGGTGCCAAAATTCGACAGGTAGACCTCCATGACGTCTTTGGCGCGGCGTTTATCTTCTTCTTCGCCGGCCTCCAGGAGGGCCTGGGCCAAGAGGTAGAGGGCGGGCTCGTAGAGTCGGCTGTCGCTATCAATACGGGCGGCCTGCACGGTGGCCGTATGGTAATCGCCGTCGGCGAAGGCCGATTTGGCGGTGTATAAGGCGCGATAATGAGCGAGGTCGAAGAGGTCATCATCGTCGAGGTCCTGGAGCCATTGAACAGCCTGGGAATGCTCGCCGGCGCGGGAGGCGATGATGCCGGCAAAGAGTAGGGCCAGGGGATCGTCGTCCAGGGCGGCCTGGCGATCGGGGGTGCCGAGGAGTTCGTAGGCCGTGGACCACTCCTGGAGGCTGGCGGCGTCGATGACCGGGCCCAGAGGGCCCTCGCGATCGAGGCCGGGGAGCTCGACGTCCGAGGCCTGCTCGACCGCCGGGTCCTCGTCGTCGAGATCGCGATCGGGAAAGCGCTCGATGGTGCGAAAATGAGCCTCGCCGCCGGCGTCTCGAAGATCGGCCATCGGGGCCTCGGCAGCGGCCGTGGTGGGCAGGGCCAGGAAGGCGGCGGCCACAAGGAGCAGCCAGCCCCTGGAGAGCTCGCCCTGGGTCGGAGGTGGGGTGATCGCAGAAAGTGGAGCGAAAAAGGACATTGCAAAAAACCCAGAAGAGAAGTGAGGGTGAAGGCCCGCCGCCGATAAGCTAACAATAGGTAATATAGTGAGGGATGCGAAAAATTTCTCAGTTTTCTAACCACCGAGTTTCCAGACAGTCGAGAGATGCCATGATCAAGCGATGGACACATGAGACCAGCGGCCAGGGGCTCTACGAGATCACCGAGGAGGTTCGCCGCCAGGTGCAACGCGCCGATATCGACCAGGGCCTGTGCACCCTCTTTCTTCGCCACACCTCGGCGAGTCTGGTGATCCAGGAGAATGCGGCCCCTTCTGCGCGCCGGGATCTGGAAAATTGGATGAATCGATTGGTCAAAGAGAATGACCCCATCTACACGCATACCGCGGAGGGACCAGACGATATGCCGGCCCATATCAAGGCGGCGCTGACCCAGACCTCGCTGGCCATCCCTATCGATGATGGAGAGATGGTGCTCGGCACCTGGCAGGGGATCTTTTTGTGGGAGCACCGCCAGGCGCCGAAGCGGCGGGAGTTGGTGGTGCATCTTTGACGGAGGTCGGAGGTCG
>CAYQBU010000287.1:0-1679 GCA_964415785.1 uncultured Bradymonadales bacterium | reverse complement strand
CGGAGGTCGGAGGTCGCCAAACCTCGGAGGTGTGCGACGTGCCCCTCTGCGGCGCCAGGGCGCCGGTGTCTCCCCCCAGGTGGGGACTAATCTCGAGTGTAGGATGGGGCGGGTATGGTTGGCGGTGGGGGGGCGACGATGCCGAAAAGGGTGGCTCGAAGCGCCCTCACGGGAGAGCAGAAGGTGTGGCGGGTTCGCCGCAGGTGGTGTGCGGACGAGCCAGATTTGCCGAGCCCGGTGGGGGTGATTAGGATCTTTGGCCAACCGAAAAGTGTGGGTTCACAAGCCAGATGGGGGTGCGATGGAGCGAGGCGGTGAGGAGAGATGGACGAGTCCGGTGGAGCGGATGGCCCGTTTCGACGGCGATCGACGGCTCTATTTCTATGGCCAGATGGTGGCGATTCGCCACTTTGAGGAGCGTTTGTTGGAGCTCTTCGAGGAGGGGGAGGTGGCGGGGACGACCCACGCCTGCATCGGTCAGGAGGCCAATGCGGTGGGGGTGCTCAATCACCTGAGGGGCGGCGATATCGTCTTTAGCAACCACCGCTGTCATGGCCACTTTCTGGTCTATAGCGACGCGCCGCGCCTGCTGGCGGCAGAAGTCCTGGGTCGCGAGGCGGGGGTCGTGCGTGGACGAGGGGGAAGCCAGCATATCTGCTATCGAGATTTCTATACCAACGGGATTCAGGGAGGCATTGCCCCGGTGGGGGTGGGGATGGCGCTGGCGGAGAGGGAGAAGAACACCGATGTGGTGGCCGTGATCTGTCTGGGCGATGGAACCTTTGGGGAGGGGGCGCTCTACGAGGCGATGAATATGGCCTCGCTGTGGTCGGCGCCGGTGCTCTTTTTGGTGGAGCACAACCGGTGGGCTCAGTCGACGCCCTCGCATCGGCAGATGGCGGGGACGATCGGCGGGAGAGCGGCGGGGTTTGGGATCGGCTTTGGAGAGGTGGAGAGCACGGACGTGGAGGTCATCGGCAACCACTTCCAGGGGGCGGTGGACCAGGTGCGCCAGGAGGGCCGGCCGCGAATGGAGGTGATCCATACCTATCGGCTCTGCCATCACTCCAAGAGCGATGACAATCGCCCGGTCGAGGAGGTGGAGGCGCGCCGCGAAGGCGATCCGGTGGCCTTATTTCGGCGGCGCCTCGACGAGGAGCGCGCCCAGGCGGTGGAGGCGCGTCAGCGAGCGCGAATCGAGGAGGCCTTTGAATGGGCCCTGGCGCAGCCGATGGCCGATCCACAGGGGTTAAGCGATCCATTAGAGACGAATACGAGGGAGGAGCGATTATGGCCCGTACTGTACTGAAGGCTCTCAACGAAGGGCTGCACGAATTATTCGACGCCGATCCGCGGCCCATGCTGATCGGAGAGGACCTGGTCGATCCCTATGGGGGGGCCTTTAAGGTCAGCAAGGGGCTGTCGACGCGATTTCCCAGGCGGGTATGGAGCACGCCCATATCGGAGGCCGGCCTGGTGGGGGTGGCGACGGGAATGGCCATGCGGGGCAAGCGTCCCATTGCGGAGATCATGTTCGGTGATTTTGGGCTTTTGGCGGCGGACCAGCTCTGCAATCACGCCGCCAAATTTCGGAGCATGTATGCCGACAAGGTCCAGGTGCCCCTGGTGGTGAGGAAGCCCATGGGGGCTCGTCGTGGCTATGGGCCAACCCATAGCCA
>CAYQBU010000286.1:0-3532 GCA_964415785.1 uncultured Bradymonadales bacterium | reverse complement strand
ACTGACGACTCAGACCGGCCGCACCCCACACTTTCGGTACGGCCGCTCCACCTGCTTATTCTTCGCCAGCTCCAGGCCGGCCATGATATAGTCGCGGGTCTCTCGAGGATCGATGACCTCGTCGATGAGGCCCCTTCCGGCCACCTTGTAGATGTCGATATAGGGCTCGATGGCGTCGACGAGCTGTTGCTTCATCTCGTCGGCGTTGGGATTGCCCTCCAACATCTTGCGGGCAAAAATCGACACCATGCCCTCGGCGCCCATCACGCTGATCTCCGCGGTTGGCCAGGCCACGATCAAGTCCGGTTCATAGGCCTTACCGCACATCACGTAGTAGCCCGCGCCGTAGGCCTTTCTGACCAATACGGTGATCTTGGGCACTGTCGCCCGGGCGACCTCAAAGAGCATCTTGGCTCCGTGGCGGATAATGCCCTCTTTTTCGACCTTGCTGCCGATCATAAAGCCCGGCACATCCTGCAAGAAAACCAGCGGGATATTGAAGCTATTGCACAGATTGACGAAGCGCGCTGCCTTGTCGGCGGCGTCGTTATTGAGCACACCACCCCAGAACTTGGGATTATTGCCCACAAGGCCTACGGGCCTTCCGCCCACGCGAGCAAAGGTGGTGATGATATTGCGGGCAAATTTGGGCTTCATCTCGAAATGCTCGCCGTCGTCGACGATGGCCTCGATGATATCGTGCATATCGTAGGCCCTTCGCTTCTCCTCTGGGAGTATATCTAGAAGGGTCTCGCGGACTTCTCCCCCTTCGTCGCGCTCGGGGTCTTCCTCAAATTCAGCGTTGCTCTTGGGCGGGCCTTCCTCGCAATTATTGGGGAAATAGCTCAGGTAGTCGCGAATGGAGTCCAGGCACTCCTTGTCGGTGTCGAACATCTTGTCGGCCACCCCGGAGTGCTTGTTGTGCACTTTCGCTCCGCCCAGCTCCTGTTCATCCACATCCTCGCCTACTGCTGCCTTGACCAGAGGAGGCCCGCCGAGCGCCATGGAACTCGTTCCCTTGACCATGGGCACATAGTCGGCAAGCCCCGGAATATAGGCCGTTCCCGCCGCTCCTGGCCCCACCATCGCCGCCACCTGGGGAACCACACCGCTCATCGTGACTTGCTCACGAAATAAGTATCCCGAATCGGCAAAGAACGAGATCTGTTCTCCATCGATCCCCGACCCGCCATGGACGCGCGCCCCCGCGGAATCGATCAGCCAGATCATGGGGACTCGATTCTTGAGGGCGAACTCTCGGCAGCGGGTCACTTTTCGCTCGCTGATATCGCCAATCGAGCCCCCGAGGACCGTGAAGTCATAGGCCGCGCACACAGCGACGCGCCCGTGGATCTTGCCGAAACCGGTGATCACTCCATCTGCCGGCGAGCGTACATCATCCTGGGGGACGGGCTCCCCGTTAGAGTGAAAATAGGCGTGCTGTCCAAATTCAGTGAAGCTCTCGTCGTCAAACAGGTACTTCACACGTTGACGGGCGTCCATTTTACCGCGGTCGTGCTGGCGTTTGACCCGTTTTTCTCCCCCCATCTTTAGGGTGTCGGCCCGCTTTTCTTTTAACTCCTCCACCAATTCACGCATCTTTTCGTTAATCTTGGCCATCTCGTCCTCCGAAGCATCTTGTAAGTGCACACTAACAAAGCAATCGGAGCATAGGAGTTCCCTCTTAGATGCGCAAGACCCGCTCATCACTCGATCAATCCCTTGACCTCTTTGACCTCGGTTCAATATTCCCTGCTGTTGATGGCTTCATCACCACTGAACTCCCACTCTCTTTTCATCGAATTGGATGTACCCATGAAACAACTGCTCTCCGATAATCTACGGCGGCTTCTACGCGATATCGGCCTGTTGGTCATGCGCATTTGGGTCGGTTTCGTAATGCTGTGGTTTCACGGCAAGGACAAAGTCTTTGACTTCGCAGAGCGCGCCGAGTCCTTCCCCGATCCCCTGGGCATCGGTTCGTCGTTGAGCCTCGCCCTCGCCGGAGGAGCGGAGTTCTTCGCCTCCATCTTTATTATCTTTGGGCTGTTCACACGGGTGATGGCCATCCCCTTATTTATCACCCTCATGGTGGCCGCCTATTCTCATGCCATTGCCTGGCAAGATCCCTTTGGGGATTATGAACTGGCCCTCTTCTTCGCAACGGCCTACTTAATGTTTATGCTCACCGGTCCCGGACGTCTCTCTCTCGACCACTTGATCCGAAAGAAGCTCGAAAACTGAGCTCTTCAGGGCCCCCATGGACCGCGTCATCGACCTGCTTCGCTCCATCAAACTTCACTGGTGGATCCTATTGGGCATGGTCGCCGGGCTCGTCTGGGGGCTCTATCTGCACGAAAGCCATTACGACCTGCTCCTGGAGCAGGCCCGCCAAAACGTTCTGGGCGACTCCTTCGACCAGGCCGATTTGGTCGCCGAGTCCCAGGCAATCCGCGCTGAACTCCAAGAACTCATCAATCAAACTCTGGGCGGGAGCGTCGCTCATGGCGTGGCCGAACTCTTTTTGGCCCTCCTCCAGATGGTGGTCATCCCCCTGGTGGTGGCCTCCCTGATCTGCGGCGTGACCCAGATGCGCGAATTCAGCAAACTCCGTCGAATCGGCGGTCGCGCCGCCCTCTGGTACGTCACTTCCAGCTTTCTGGCCATCACGGTGGGGCTGCTACTGGTCAACCTCATTCGGCCCGGCGAACGCGTCGAACTCCCGCTCAATATCGAAGGGGTCGACCTGCCAGAGCCCAGCGGCATCTGGGATATGCTCCTGTCCATGGTGCCCCCCAATATTGTAGAAGCCGCCGCCAATTTTGACCTCTTGCCCCTGATCTTCTTCTCCCTGCTCTTTGGCATCTTCAGCCTCCTGGTCGCCGAGGAGCACCGCCAGCGCATCGATGGCTTCTTTCAGGCCGTCTTCGAGGTGATGCTCAAGATGACCCTCTTCGTCATCGCCCTCGCCCCCATCGGCATTGCCGCCCTCATCGCTCGCCTCCTGGCCACCACCGGCCCCGACGTACTCTGGGGTGTTGCCGGCTACGCCGCCACCGTCGCCGCCGCTCTCGCCATTCACTTCGCGATTATACTCCCCCTCCTCTTGTGGTTGATGACCCGCCGTAATCCCTACCTTATCATGCACGCCATGGCCGCCACGCTGGTGACCGCCTTTTCCACGGCCTCCAGTGCCGGCACCCTGGGCGTGACCCTTGAACAGACGGAGAAGCGCGTCGGCGTCGACAATCGCGTCGGTGGCTTTGTGCTCCCCCTGGGGGCGACGATCAATATGGACGGCACCGCGCTCTACGAGTGCATTGCCGTCCTCTTTATCGCCCAGATGTACGCCGCCGTGCACCCCGATTTCGTCTTGACCATGGGCGTCCAATTGACGATCGTGGCCTTGGCCCTTCTGGTCAGCATCGGCGCCGCTGGCATACCCCATGCCGGCCTCGTGATGATGGTGATCATCTTTGAGGCCGTAGGTTTACCCCTGGAGCTCATCGCCCTGCTGTGGGCCGTGGACCGC
>CAYQBU010000285.1:0-3557 GCA_964415785.1 uncultured Bradymonadales bacterium | reverse complement strand
TGTGGGACGGCCCTGGATATAGGTGAACTTGTCGTCGGAGAGACCTCGGTCAGTATCGACTTCGGGGATTTTGATGGGTCGTTGGATATGGAGTGCAATGGGAGCGACGACGGGGACACGGCGTTGATCCTCTTTAACGCGCCAAATTTGGATACCGGTCAGTTGAGTATTGATACCGATGGTTTAGATGCAGAGGTGCGACCATTTGATTGCGATGGATCGCCGCTTATGGAGTGCAGCGATCAAGGCCTAAACTTCATCCCCCAACTGGGTGTGTTTCACTACCTGGTGGTGAATTCAGGCGGATCTGACGTGAACACGGCGGAACTTCAATTCAATTTTGAGGAGTTAGAGGATTGTTCTGGAGAAGCAGGTGAGTCGAGTTGTATCGACGACTCGACGGTAGAAGCCTGCCAGCAGTTCTCGGCGTCTCCCGATATTCCAAGATGGATCACCAATGAATGTCCATCGGGCACGTGCAGCGATGGGGTTTGTGAAGGTGATTCCTGTGACAATCCGATCGTCGTAGAGGGATCCTTTTCATGGAGTGGCACCAATTTGGGGTTATTCAATAACCATAATAGCTACGAGGAAGTGGAGGCGGATCCGGCGAATGCGACGTGTCTCGTCGCCAACGATGACGGTACAGGAACGGCGGTCGATACGGAGGGGCGGGAGCTGGTATTCGAAGTGGTAGGATTGGAAGACGATCAGGTTGTATTCGTCGAGGCGGATTACGATCCGATTGACGATCTCTATATCATCTTCAAAGAAGACTGTAGCAGTGAATCGGCCTGTACGCTGGCGCTCTCGGGGGAGTCGGAAGCAGCCTATCCCACGGATGGTCTGGATAAGATGTATGTATTCGTCGACACATTTTTGGAGTTTGAGGGAAGTTTCGATATTTCCATCGAAGTGATGGATAATCCCTAGGGGCGGGTTTAGAAAAGCAGATTGAGAGGTCTCTCTTTACGGGCATCAAAGGACCGAAAAATGAGCGTTCAAAGAGCAAATCTAAATCGAGTTCGCCAACTGCTGGTGATATGTATGGCGCTGGTGGGGAGTTTCCTACTGATTCCCGCGGAGGCCGAGGCGAATTGGAATTTTGATCCCTCGTGCAGTGCGGAGGAGGTCACGGAATTGGAGGAGCCCGCTCCGCCGAATGTCTATTTGATGTTGGACCAATCGGGTTCAATGGGCTTCCTTAGGGATCCGAGTACGGGCAATACGCTGTGGACGGTGGCCACCAATGCCATCCAGACGGTCACCTGGGCGATGAATAACGACGTCAGATTTGGTCTGGGGCTATTTCCCTGCCAGTGGACCACGCAGCAATGCGGTTGGAGCTACGACAGTTGTGCCTATCAGATCTGTACCTGGTGGGGATGCTATTGTATGCCCTGGTGGTCGTATAGCTGCCAGACCGTCAGCCCAGGCGAATGCGGAAGTCGGACGGGAGCAGCGGAGGCCGTTCCATCGGATTATCAGAACCACCACGCGATCATGGATGTGCTCGATGCTCACTTCGCAAGTGGAGGGACGCCCACGTGGGATGCCTTCGATAATATGGATCAGAGCCAGAGCATGACGGAGGCCGACTATTCGTCGGGAGGGGTGATGATTACGGACGGGGTGCCTTGTTGTCATTGGAATGCACGGCAAGATGCGATCGATGCGGCCTGTAATCTTCGGGGAGATCACCTGGCATTCGTGGCCGGGCTGGGAAGCGCTACGGATCAGGACTTTAACCATAAGATGGCAGCGGCCGTGGGAACCGGGTCGTGTACGCAGGGGGATCCCTGTGAAAATACCAATGTGAGCAGTAGCAGTTGCACGGGAGCATTCCATGCCTACAACCAGACGGAATTTCAGAATGTGATCAATAAAATCGGCGATACGCTGCAGTGTACCTTCGATGTCGATACGTCGCTTCACGTGACGGAAGAAGCGCCGGACGATTCAGGAGCGGTGCGGGTGAAGATGTTGACGGCCTCGGGGTGGCAGACCCTGGAACACCGAAATGAGAGTGCCAGCGGCGAGGGGTGGTATTTCCCGAGTGATGGCAATAATCAGCAGATCACGTTGACGAGCTATTATTGCAATCAGGTTCAGGAGGGCGATGTGGATACGGTGACCACCCAGTTGGCCTGCGATTGTTCGGCCCAGGAGGGTGATTTTTGTCAGGTGGCCGACCCCGGTCCCGATGAGTGTAGTGTCGGCGAATATATCTGCGTCCAGGGCTTTGCGCAGTGCGATCCCTATCCGATTGAGCAGTGCCCGACGGCCTGTGATGATTTGGACCTGGAGGGCACCCCCTGTCACGTGGAGGATGACGCCGATATGACATTGGAAGAGGTGGCCGATGGAGCAGAGCTGGGAACGACGCTTTCCGGAGAGATGAACCGTTGCAATATCGGGCAGGTGGAGTGCGTCAATTACTCGGATGGAAGCCAGGGGATTAGTTGTGTCGAGGCATTGTCGCCGATGCCTGAGGTCTGCGACGGGCGCGACAATAGTTGCAGTGGCAGCACCGACGATATCGACGCCAGTTGGGATGCCTTCTACAACGGCGATTACCCATTCGATGGAGCAGGCTGGGATGATGTAGTGTCGCAATCCAGTGATCAGTGGCAAGGTCCGACGTGCAACGAGACATCGACACTATGCGTCTGTGATTCGCCGCGAGAAGACTTTGCGGGGAGCCCGGAAGATACCCTGGCAGAAGAATTCCAGAGTTATATTGATGACTGGGATCCGGGCTACTGCAGTTGCAGCCCGGCGGTGAGTCCGTAAGGGCTGACGGTGATGAGAGAAAAGCCCCCTCTGGCCGTGTGCCAGAGGGGGCTTTTTTGTGCGTGAGTTGTGGAGGTCTTAGGCGAGGCGTTGTTGTTCGAGGCCGGACCACTCATCGAAGAGGGCGTCCAAGCGCTCGTTGAGTTGGTGGAGCTGGCGGTTTAGCTCAGGGATCTTTTGGGGCTCATCCTGATAGAGTTTGGGGTCGGCGAGGCGCTGGTTGAGCGCTTCTTTTTTGGACTCGGCGGTGGCGATCTCGTCTTCTAGGTCTTGGAGACGCTGCTTCTGGCGATAGGAGAGGCCTTTGCGCGGTGACGGCGAGGAAGGCGCGGCGTTTTTAGAGCGCGTCGACGAGGGTGGGGCGGAGGCCGTGGGGGCAGGCGCGGGATCGGAGGCCAGGCTGTCGTCGCGCTGCTGACGGTAGTGGTCGTAGTCGCCGTCGTAGCGCACCAGTTGTTTGTCCTCCACGGCGATGATGGCGTCGCAGACACGGTTGAGGAAGTAGCGGTCGTGGCTGACGGTGATCATGCAGCCATTGAAGTCTCGAATGGCTTCCTCGAGGGCGTGCAACGACATCAGATCGAGGTCGTTGGTGGGCTCGTCGAGGAGGAGCAGGTTGGCGTCGGTCTCGAAGAGCTTGGCGATGGCGAAGCGGCGCTGTTGACCCCCGGAGAGGAGTTTGAAGATCGCCTTTTGGAGGTGGCGATCAAAGAGGAAGCGCTTGAGGTATTGCTGCTTGTGAAAGCGGGTGTCGCCGATCCAGA
>CAYQBU010000284.1:0-3608 GCA_964415785.1 uncultured Bradymonadales bacterium | reverse complement strand
GAGGCGTAGGCAAGGGAGGGGGAGGCGCAGACCTCCCCCGGAGATTCGGCGGCCTCAACGCGTTGCTCTCAGATAATCCAAAACGTCCACTTGTGTTCCCTGTTGGGGCTGGTTGGGATTGGGAAAGAGATGGAGGTTCCTCGCCAACTGGGGGTGCATCTGGTCTTCAAAGGGCACTCGAAGCAGGGGGGTTCCAATCCGCATATGGAGCTCATCTCCCTTGTTGAACCGGTCGTTGGAGACGACGATGGTTTGTCCATGGTTCTTTGCAAAGCCGAGGAGGATTTCGTCGGCCTCGGCGTCGGATGGGCATTCGAAACACAGGGGCTCTGGCGAGTTGATGGCACGTTGGTACCGTGCCTTTTGGTCGTCTGGGACCTTTCTTTGGGTGGAGGCGTCGAAGTAAATCCGGATTTTGGCGCCTCGGAAGCCAGCTTTGAGGGTATCTACGGTTCGACATAAGCGGTCGAGGTCTGGGTGGGGTAACTCACCGTGGGCCAGATTGGTTCCGTCCAGGACGAGGGTCCAACCGGTGGCGTTGAGGGAGTAGGGGGGCTGAGAATAGGGGATCACGGACACGGCCATAGGGATACTCCAGAAAGGGACTGCAATGAGCGGGGGCAAGACATCGAGGTCATTGATGGAGGGCTATTGCGGCGTCCACCGACGGATGTCGGGCTCAAGTGATCGGGCGTGGGTCTGGAGTTCTGAGAGTGAATCGGGGTGGTGATTTTCGGTGGCTGAAAGGGCCTCGGAGAGGGCAGCCATGCGGTGCCAATCGGGCTCATCGAAGGAGTCACTGGCGATGACGCGCGGAATGGGGTCATTGCTCTCCACCAGGCCCCATTTATCGGCCTCCTGCTCCAGTTGGGTTCCTCGCAGAAGCATCAGGGGAAAGGCCTTGATGACGGGAACGCAGCGCTCCAGGCAGTAGGCGACGCTGTCTCGAAAGCTGTTGAGGGTTTGGAGGGGGAGACCAAAAATGAGGGAGACTTCAAAATGAATCCCCAGCTCATGAAGGCGGTCGATGACGGTGTCGACGGCGTCCATATTGTTTGGACGCCTCACCGCTTTGCCCTCCTGTCGGTGAATGGTCTGCAGTCCAAACTCGAGGGTACAGTTGAGGTGTTTGACCTGTTGGAGAAACTCCTCGGTGACGAACTCAAAGCGGCATTGAAGGGAGAGTTTTCCTCCGAATCCCTGGCGGCGAAACTCCTTGAGGATGGCGATGTGGTTGGAAGTGCTGGCGTTGGAGTTGAAGATGGGGTCCAGCACAGCAATATCGCTGACCGAAGAGGCAGCGAAGAGACGGATCTCTTCTTTCAATCGACCGTGGTTCAGGTTTCGATCGGTGAGTTTTCGGCCGGCTTCACGGTGCTGGCAAAAGCTGCAGTTAAAGGCGCAGCCGCGTTGGGTCTCCCAGCGAATAAATTGCTGACCGTCGAGATCGATGGAGCCGTCGAGAAAGGGAGAAGGCAGCTTCTCGAGGTTGACTGAGGCGGTGGAGTCCGATGGGTTGAGACCCGGTCCGGCCCATTGGACGCCAGGGATCGAGGTACCAAGGGAAGAGGTAAGAACCCGAACCAGGGCGTCTTCGCCATATCCACGGATGAAGGCAGAACCAAAGGGGTAGCGCTTTTCAAGGCCGGAGTTCGAATAAGAGATTTGAGGTCCGCCGAGGACGAAGGGGCGATGGGGGAAACGCCACCGAAGGCGTCGGCCGAGGTGTTGGATGGAGGCTTCGCTCCAGACGTAGACCCCAAAGCCGAGGGCGGCACCGGGGTGGGCCGCCAGGAGGCGGGAGAGGGTCTGGAATACCTGTTGACGCTCAAAGCGCTGATCGTTGACGGGGAAGCTCAACGCTTTGGCGGGGACTTCGGCCTCTCTCAGGGCGGCCATCAGGCTGGCCATCGCCAGGGGGACGCGGGGGTCTTTATCTCGGGTCCAGTCGAGAAAGGTGAGGATGATGGGTCGGGCGTCCGTAGAATCCGAGGAGTTCCAGAGGGGGGTCTCAAGGGTCGTCGCGTTCATCGCCAGCTCCTTTGGTGAAGGTCGTGACGAGAGCCGGCAGGCCCATCCTGCCTGGTCTCTCACTTAGCTCCACTGATGAGCGGCGAAAATATGACAAGGTTTTTTGTAAAGCTCTGAAAAGCACTGTCTGCTCTTGCGAGTCGATGCCCGGGTGTGGGACGTTACAAAAAAATAAAAGACCGCATCGATGCGCGGGGAATCCCACGACAGGAGTAGTGATGGATGATAGTTCGCTTCAGCCAACGTCCGCTGAGTCCATGACCGTCGAAATGCCACGAACCGGGTTGGTTCATCGCCTGGGTTTTGTGATGGCAATAGGAGTGGCATTTCTCATGTTGGCCGGGATTTTTCTGTTGCTGTGGAGTGTATATGCGGCGGGAATGTATTCGCTGGTCACCTATTTCCTGGATACGACGGGAGCGTTGAGCCCCGGCAATTATGGTGGGTCGTTCTGGCTGGCGGGCATCCTCGGCGTGGGTCTTACGGTGGGAGGGATATTGCTCCGGGTGATATTGGACCGCGAGCAGTCGCCGGTTCTCTATTTTTTGTCCCAACCCTCGATATCGCTGTTCTTTGTATTTCTAGTGCCAGCCATGGTGCTTGTGATCGCCGCTAAATTAGGGATGGGCGTGCCGAAGATTCTCATCGGCGTATCGTCACTGGGTAGCCTCTACTATTTCTGGGTGGTGCTGCCGATCACAGGCGCCCGGTTGGCCTATAAATTGATGGTGGGCCTGTGGCATTGGGGACAAAATCACGCTGCGCGGATCAATTCGACGCTGGTCGTCATCCCGGCCGTGAGCGTGGGAATGTTCGGGACGTGGGGCGGCATGGGGTGGATCGAGCATCAATACGGAGAAGGAGCGGTGGAGTTGGACATCGGGTCTATTGTTGAGAAAAAACTTTCGATGGAGGGAGAAAGTCTGCCCGATGCTAGCCGGGAGATGAAGAAGGACCAAAGAGAGGAGATAGCCCGAGGGGGTCGGGAGGGTGGTCTCGGGATACAGGATAGCTCCACGGAGATAGAACCGGGCGTCATCGATTCGGCGACGAGTCTGCTCGATGAATGCTACCACGAGTTGACGGACAAAAATGCCCGTGGACAGATAGAATACGGGGAGAGCGCTCAACGGAGAGTATTTCGGGCGCTGGGACCAGAGGACGCCGTAGATTTATTGAGTGAGAAGCTTCTCGACGTCTGCAAGAAATATGTTGCTGACGGTGGGGAGATCGACGACCTGGTCCAGTATTATAACAAGGCGGTGAGCAATGCTCTGAGCTCGGAGCTCCAAAGACGGTCGAAGATGGATGAGGTACGCGATCAGTTACCCATCGGGGTCGGTTTTGGGGGAGGCGCTGTGAGGCGTGATATCGTAGAGAAATTGAGGCTCGAGGATTGCTGGGAGATGCTGACGTCGAAGGAACAGAGTATTCTATGGGCGAATCTCAACCTGGACAGTCATGAAGACATCGCCGAGGTTTTTGATATAAGGCCGAATACGGCGACTAAACGCATATCGAGAGCCAGAAGCAGCCTCGTTGAGCACTGCGAGGAATACGAGTATTACCATTAGTGC
>CAYQBU010000283.1:0-3612 GCA_964415785.1 uncultured Bradymonadales bacterium | reverse complement strand
GGATCACCGACGAGCTCTTCATCGTCCAGGCGCGGCCCGAGACCGTTCAACACCGACGTCCCGCCACCGGCGCTCTCCGAAGCTATCGCCTCCTCGACTCCGCGGAGCCGATCCTGGAGGGGGTTAGCATTGGCGACGCCATCGCTGCCGGCGAGGCTCGACTCCTCGACGATCCCAACGGCAGCGAGGACTTCCCTGAGGGCGCCATCCTGGTCACCTCCATGACCCACCCCGATTGGGTCCCGATCATGAAGCGCGCCGGTGGCATCGTCACCGAACTCGGCGGCCGGACCTCCCACGCCGCCATCGTTAGCCGCGAATTGGGTGTCCCCGCCGTCGTCGGTGCTCCCCATGCCCGCACCATCCTCTCTGAGGGCCAAGACATCACCCTTTCCTGCGCCGGCGGACAGACCGGGCTCGTCTTCGACGGCCACCTCGATTTCGCCGTCAACGAAGTCGACCCCGATGACCTCCCCTCGACGGAAACCGACATCTTGATGAATATCGCCAACCCCGACGCTGCTTTTCGCTGGTGGCGCATGCCCTTTGATGGCGTAGGGCTAGCCCGCATGGAATTCATCATCGAAAACCACATCCAGATCCACCCCATGGCCCTTCTGCAACCCCACCGCGTCGACGACCCCGAGGCCCGCCAGGGCATCGACGACCTCACCGCCGGCTACGACGATCTCCCCCGCTATTTCATCGATCGCCTCGCCCGCGGCATCGCCCGTATTGCCGCCGCTCACCATCCCCAACCGGTGATCGTTCGCACCAGCGATTTCAAGACCAATGAATACGCCGACCTCATCGGTGGTCAATACTTCGAGCCCCGCGAGGACAACCCCATGATCGGCTTTCGCGGCGCGTCCCGCTACGATCACGACCTCTATCGCCAGGGGTTTGCCCTGGAATGTCAGGCCCTCCATCGAGCCCGCCATCTCCTGGGCTTTCGAAATATCAAGATCATGCTCCCTTTCGTGCGCACCGTCGACGAGGCCGACCGCATACTCGACCTCATGGCTCAACATGGGCTGGAGCGCGGACGCAAAGACCTCCAGATCTATATGATGGCCGAAATCCCCTCCAATATTGTCCTCGCCGATCGCTTCGCCACCCGTTTCGATGGCCTTTCCATCGGGAGCAACGATCTCACCCAGCTCCTCCTGGGCGTCGATCGCGACTCCGCTCTCCTTTCGGACCTCTTTGATGAGCGAAACGAAGCCATCACCCGCAGCATCGCTCAGCTCATCGAGATTGCCCATCGACACCAATGTCCCGTTGGCATCTGTGGCCAGGCTCCCAGTGATCACCCTGATTTTGCCGCTTTTCTCGTCGACGCCGGGATTGACTCCATCTCCATCAATCCCGACGCCCTGGCTTCCGTCAAGCGATCCATCGCTCAACTGGAGGCCTCTGACTAGTGCTGCCCGCCGGAATTAGGTTGGCACTCCCGGCGGTCTCCCTGTGCTCGCAATCTCTGTCGTCCGTTAGCTCATGCCCTTACTCATCGTCGCCATCTTCTTCTTCGGCCTCTTCAACCTCTTCGGCTTCTGCAGGCGGCTCCGCCTCTTCGACTTCCGGAGCCTCGTCGGGAACTTCTGGCGACTCCTGGTCTCCCGCTTCGTCGGCCACGTCATCAAAGATGATTCGCCCATCATCATCGACAGAGGGCTCATCCTCTGCCGGTGCCCCGTCGGCCGGCGGACCCTCATCGATCTCCGGATCATCACAGGCCATGCCCAGGCTCATCATCAACGCTACCGCCGCCACACCAGCCCACACGCGAATTCCACTCAAATACCGATCCATTTTCATCTCTCCCTTTTCACAGGTATTCATGATTGCCATCTTTATCCATGGTATACCGAAAAAGACGCTTCTCGACCATAGCCCTTCATGACTGAGCCCACTTCACAATCCGAGCCACCGATCAAACCGGGCTTCTTCAAGGCCTTCTGGCCCCGACTTGTGGGCCTCCTATTAGCGGTGATCATCGGCGTCGTCTTATGGCTTGGCCCCGTCGACGTCGGCGAAGATCTGGTCCGCTACTGGACCGAAGAGCGCTCCTTTATGGCCAACGCCATCTTCATCGGCGCCTCTATCGGGGCCACGGCGATCTTTGTCCCCGCCGCCATCCTCGCCATCGGGGCGGGCTTCCTCTTTGGCGGGCCCATCGGCGCCCTCATCGCCCTGACCTGCCGTCCCATGGGCGCCCTCTTCGCCTTTTACCTGGGCCGCTACGTCGCCCGCGAGCGTGTCCAATCCTGGATCGAGGGCTGGGACCGATTCGAAGCCGTCGACCGACTCACCGAAGAAAACCCCCTGCGCATCGTCTTCGCCATGCGCCTCTTTCCCGTCATTCCCTTCAATCTCGCCAACTACGTCTTCAGCGTCACCAGCATCGACTGGAAGCGCTACTTCTTCGGCACCATCCTCGGCGTCGCCCCGGGCACCCTCGTCTACGTCTACGTCGGCGCCGTCGCCAGCGACCTCACCGCCGCCCTGGCCATGGAGGACGCTCCCGGCGTCTTCGAGAACACATGGACCTGGATTGGCGTCGGCGCCGCCGCATTTGTCTTCTTCTCCATCGGTATCGTGCTTGCTCGCCTCCAGTGGAATCAACTCATCGCCGACGAGAGGAGCGACGACAACGAGGGCGCCGACGCCGCCGAACCGGCCTCCGAATGACCCCCACGCATTGGTTTACTTTTCGCCCGATTTAACGCACCATCTAGGCCACTGAATACTGGTTCATTCACCGCGGCCCACGCCGCCTCTCCCCCACCCCCCTTGCCTTCGGAGCCCCCATGATTGGTTTTGAACTTACTGACGACCAGAAGATGTACCAGAAGACGGCCCGCGACTTCGCCCGCGACGTCATTCGCCCCGCCGCCCCCCACCACGACGAGACCGGCGAATACCCCTGGGAGATCCTCACCCAGGCCTGGAAGCTTGGCCTCATGAACACCATGGTCTCCGCCGACTACGGCGGCCTCGGCCTCGGTGCTCTGGAAGCCTGCATGCTCGCCGAAGAGATCGCCTACGGCTGCACCGGCATCGGCACCGCCATGGAGGCCAACCAGCTCGCCACCTCCCCGGTGATCATGTTCGGCACCGATGAGCAAAAAGAGAAGTACCTCGGCATGCTCGTCCAGGGCCTGCGCGACGACGGAAAACCCCACATGGCCGCCTACTGCGTCACCGAACCCGGCGCCGGAAGCGACGTCCAGGGCGTCAAATCCACAGCCGTCAAGGACGGCGACAACTACGTCCTCAACGGCCAGAAGATGTGGATCACCAACGGCGCCAAGGCCTCCTGGTACTTCGTCCTCGCCTACACCGACAAAGACGCCGGCTACCGCGGCCTCACCGGCTTTATCGTCGACGCCGACACCGACGGCATCGAACTGGGCAAAAAAGAAGACAACCTCGGCCAACGCGCCAGCGACACCCGCCAGGTCAGCTTCTCCGATGTCGTCGTCCCCAAAGAAAACGTCCTCGGCGGCAAAGAGGGCATGGGCTGGATGCAGGCCATGGGTGCCTTCGACAAATCCCGCCCCATCGTCGCCGCCGCCGCCGTCGGCCTCTCCCGCGCCGCCTTCGAGCACG
>CAYQBU010000282.1:0-3676 GCA_964415785.1 uncultured Bradymonadales bacterium | reverse complement strand
ACTACTACGGCGACGACGCCCGAGCGAAGGTGTCGGAAGAGAGTCAATGCGTCAGCCAGTCCGCCGACGGCGGTCAGGCGCCGCCATCGCACGGCGACGACGTGTGTAATTTTGGTGGAGGTCAGCAGGACGCGGGAAGCTGTGCAGATCCGTCACAGGATCCGGACATCCGACCCCGATCCTCGTGGAATGCGCGCCCGCCGGCTCAAAACCGCGGAAAGCACACGCCGAATCGAATGACGGTTCACCATACGGTGACCCCCAATGACGAGGCCGATGCCGCGGGACGTGTTCGCAATATCCAGCAGCAACACATGAATCAGGGATGGTCCGACATTGGCTATCACTATGTGATTGGCTGGGATGGGACGATCTTTGCCGCCAATCCCGTCGATCGCATCGGAGCGCATGCGGGAGGCGATAATACTGGGAATATCGGTATCGCCGTACTCGGTCGCTTCGATCAGAGCGCGAGTCCCTCGGATGCTCAGATCGACAGCTTGACCCAGATGCTGCGCTACCTGGGCGATCGTTTCGACATCGGACTGGATCGATCCAATATCCAGGGTCACGGCGAGTGGCCGTCGCAGGCCACGGCGTGTCCGGGGACGAATTTGCAGACCCAACTCGACAGCGTGGTCGAGGCCGCCAACGGAGATGCGGTGTGCCGAGGCGGCGGAGATGAGGCGAGCGGCGGAAGCGGAGATATCTCGGGCTTTCGCTACGTGCGCGTTCACGGCGTCGACGAGTCGCCACTGACCGACGATAACCCCGTCGATGGCTTTGAGGTGGACGCGATTTATGGAAGTCGAAACGGAACCACTATCGAGGCTTCGCAGGTCCACTGCAGCCCCGGGGTATCGAATGCGAATGCAGCGCTGGGACTTCCCGATAACGACTCCTGCGACAACCGCCTGGAACGCGTTGCAGGGGTGCCCGAAGGCGCTGATCTGGTCGTGGAGCTGTCGGAGCCATTGACCAATGGCGATATGCTCAACGTGACCCAGAATGCCTATCAAACGGCGATGGCGTCCTGTGAGCCCACAGGAACGGCCCAGATCTCGGTGTCGGAAGACGGCAAGATCTGGAAGGTACTCGATGAGAATGCCACCGAAAACTGGACGAGGACGCTCAGCGATGACGATTTTGTCTTCGATGAAAGCGATCAGACCTTCGACGGAGATGAGGGCTTTGAATTCATCAAACCGACGGCCGGCGAGTCCCATACCTCGGATCTGACCTTTCGGGCCATCGCCTCTTATCCGGGGGTGGTGGAAGTAGAATACTACGTGCCGGAGTCGGCGGAAGATGTGATCGATGATGATTGGATCATCGGATCGTCGAGCGACGCCGGTTCTCAATACGAGGTCAGCTATACATTCCAATACCTGGGCGAGCGCATCGTGGGTGCCCGGGCTCTGGACGCCAATGGAGAAGTGGTGGCCTCTCAGGAAATCACGATCACGGTGACCAACGAGGATGGCGTGATTCCGGCCGGACAAAGCCAGAATACGCCGTCACCGTTGGGCGAGATGGATCAGGGCATGGCCGACGCATTGGCCTACGAAGGTGGCCGTTGCCACGATCCGCAGGATACGGAGACCAATGGCGACCGTTGCACCAACGGAACCGGAGGATGGACCTCCGGGCTCTGCTGGCGCTTTGTGAAACGGGCGTTGGAACGAGCCGGCGTGCCCTGGACGCAGCTCCAATACTCGGGGCCCTGCACCTTCAATCGCTTCCACCTGTCGGCTTATGGCTTCCGGTGTAATGCGGACGCCAACCCAAGTCAGCTGGCGAGCATGGGCCTCAAGAAGGTCGATGTGCCGACGACCGAGGCTCCGGCGGGAGCGATCGTTGCCTGGAATAGGGGATGTCGCGGATACCATGCGCAGCATGGGCATATCGAAATTTCAATGGGCGATGGAACAGCGTGCAGCGACTTCTGCGGAAATATCCGCCAAGACGCCAGCTGTGCCAGTGTCTACGTGCCGGTGCAATAAGGAGAAGAGCCCATGAAGACAACGATATTAAGACAAGCTTTGATCTCTGGAGATGGTATGAAGCGGATGATTCCGAAGACCCTAACCCTGTTGCTGAGCGCCAGCATGGCTTTGGCCGTGGTGGGTTGTGACCGCGACGATCTGGAAGTAGAGCCCAATAACCAAACCAATAACCAGTCCAATAATCAGGACCCGGATCCAAATAACGGAGAAAATAACCACGAGCATGGCAATAATGATCATGAGTACGATGATGATTATTGGGATGCTCATGGTCCCGATGAGGATGAAGAGCTGTTGGAGGTCGGCGAGCTGCAGGGCTCGTGGCGAGCGGCCTACGTCGAAGGCGATGTGCCCCTGGCCTACTTCGATATCTTCCACGATGAGGGAGAGAGCGAGGCGGAGGGAGATTACCTGATGGGCAATGCCCGAGGTGATTTTATCGACGGTCGCTCAGGCAGCCTCGATGCCGTCAGCATCTCGGGGGATAGCCTCGAGATTCACTGGAACCCCACCGATGATGACCAGGAGAGCTACATGTTGGACCTGGAACGCCAGGATAGTGAAAACTATACCGGCGAATTCAGTGCCGAGCGCTATCCAAATGTCCACGAGGTGGAGATGGTGATGCGTCAATTCGACGATTGATTCGTCGATAGAAGAGCGGTAGCCATGGATGCGGAGCCCTGCGGGGCTCCGCATTTTTGTGTGGAGCGATCAAGACACTGTACTCCGAAGACCAGGAAGGCAAGATGAGCCCTCGGCTGAGCTATCGATTGGCGATTTCGGAACCCCATGCGCGGCGTATCGATGTGGAGATGGAGCTGAGGCAGTTGGAGGGGCGAAGAGAGCAGGTGGTGTGCATGCCGGTGTGGACGCCGGGCAGCTATAAGGTGCGAGAGTACTCCAAGCATGTGCTCGGCGTTCGCTGCCGGGATGGTCAGGGTCGAGAGCTGGTGTGGGAAAAGAGGGATAAAGCGAGCTGGCGCATCGACCTTGGGGAGGCGACGACGCTGCGGATCAACTATCAGGTCTACGCCCATCAGGTTTCGCCGCGGTTCAACCACGTCGATACGAGTCATGCGTTCATCAATCCCGTAGCGACGTGTATGTACCCGGAGGGTGAGTTGAACCTGGAGGTGGAGGCCCAGGTGGAGGTGCCCCAGGGGTGGAACCTGTATTGTGGGCTAGAGGCCGACGAGGGTCATCTCAGAGCCGATGACCTGGATCACTGGTTCGATTCGCCGATCGAGCTGGGCGATCATGTCGAGGAGCACTTCCAGATCGAGGGTAAGGACCACCAGGTGGTGGGTTGGTCGGAAGACGATGTGGACCTGGAAGGCCTAAAGCGGGACCTGCCGGCGATCATCGAGGCTCATGCCGATCTGTTTGGAGAGATCCCCTACGATCGCTACGTATTCATCAACCATATCCTTCCGGGACGGTGGGGTGGGCTGGAGCATCGCCACAGCAGCGTCAACCTGTTTACGCCGGAAGCGGTCAATGCCTACGAGATCGATGAGGACGAGGGGCGCGATGAGGACTATCTCAACGTGTTGAGGCTGCTCAGCCACGAGCATTTCCACGCCTATCACGTCAAGCGGTTGCGCCCGAAGGAATTGGGGCCCTTTGATTATCAGAGGGAAAATTATACCTCCTCGCTGTGGGCGGTA
>CAYQBU010000281.1:0-3678 GCA_964415785.1 uncultured Bradymonadales bacterium | reverse complement strand
GCCAGAGCCAGAGCCAGAGCCAGAGCCAGAGCCAGAGCCAGAGCCAGAGCCAGAAGATGATGAAGAAGCAGAAGAGGAAGACGAGCGCGATCCGCTGGAGGATGAGCTAGAGCGCATGCGCTGAGTCTGGATAGAGAATTTCGCCCCCCGAGGATTGCCGATCAGGTGATCTCCGGGGGGCTTTTTTCTGTGATGCGCCGGGCGACCCAGTCCATGACCAGACGAGCTCTCTGGATCGGCTGGGGCATCATCGAGGTGTAGTAGAGCCGATAGGCGAGCCATGCCGGACGCCCCTCGAGGACAACATCGCCAAGTTCGAGGAGTGTGAAGTGGCGGCCCAGAGGCAGGAAGTCACCCCGAGACTCCAGCTCAAAGGGACGAAGGCTTCGCCCGCTCATGGTGGCCAGCAGATTTCGGGCCGCCCATTTCCCCTGTTGGACGGCGAGTTGAGGGGTGGAGTGTAGGGCCCAGTCCTGGCGACGCGTCGTGATGTCGCCGGCGGCAAAGACACCGTGGTGATCGGGCAGCCGGAGACGAGCATCGACGGAGAGTCGATTCGTGGGATCGACCTGGGGATGAGTGGGCTCGGCAGTGGGAAGAGAGCCTCGACGACCGGCACAGTGAAAGGCGCCGTCCTGATCGGTGAGGGTCTCGCCAGGGGACAGTTGGAGGGACCAGCGCGAATCGTCGACGGTAACCGTGTCCACAGAGGTGCCGGTGCGAATGGAGATACCCATGCGTTGGAGGCGGTCGGAGGCGTGGGCGGCAAGCTGGGAGGAGTGGTGCGGCAGGATCCGGGAACCGGCCTCCAGCAGGTTGATCTGGCCCGTGGGCAGGCCTCCGTCGCTCTGGAGACTGGCCAGTTGGGCGGCCCACTGCACGCCGGTGAGGCCGGCACCGATAATGGAGGCGTTGAAGGAGGGAAGCTCTTTTTGCTGTTGAAGCTTTTGATAGATGGAGGTGGCGTCGCTGAGGCTGGTGGGGGCGAGGAGTTCGGAGGCGCCCTGAAAGATGTTGGGGTTGCGGCGGCTGCCGGTAGCGATGATCAGGTAGTCGAAGGGGTAGCGGTCGCGTTCGCCTTGAAGGGATCGCTCCTCAAAGTCGATGGAGGTGATGGGGTCGACGACCACCCGCGTACGGGTCTCCAGGAGTTCGTCGATGGGCGCGGCGATGTGGTCGGCCTTGAGTTCGCCGCTGGCGACGGTGAATAGAAGGGGGGTGAAGACAAAATGAGCTTGATCGCTGATGACGGTCAGTTGGACGCGTCGGCGTCCGGCGAGTTTTTCCTCGAGGTAACGGGCGGCGTGAAAGCCGGCCATTCCACAGCCGAGAATGACGACATGTCGCATGAAGGGGCTTCCTAAGAGAAGAGATCAGAACGCAGAACGCCCTGTCAGTGAATCGCGATTCATGGGCATCGTCAAGGGGGCGCATCCCGGGGCTGGAAGGGCCGGTTGGGGAGGCGATATCGTCGGCCTGGCGATCGGGGCGCCGGGCGATCTTGAGGAAGAGCTCAAAACGGAGAAAGTGGAGTGCAGATCGGGCTAAAGGTCTGAAAATATTGGGATCAAGCCCAAAAAAGGGTGGCACAACATATTGGGGGTGGGCGGTGGCGTGTATACCATATACAGTAGTTGGGGCGTTGACAGGGCGAATCTGTCGAGTAAGGTCATGCCTCGCTTGACGTGGTGAATGCCCACGGGGAGGAGCCGAGGAAGTAGGGGCCTCAACACGACGCATCACTGCGGAAAGCAACGCCATTTATAACAACCCATTACAGCAAGTCGCGGAGTACCTAGATGACGACGTCGATCGAAACCTCGATGCCCGATAATTCCCGCTCGAAAGGAGACGTAGAGGCTCCGGCCAAGCGTCAATTCAAGCCGGATGGCCAGGGATTGGAAATAGAGCGATATTTTACCACGGAGGGAGTCCACCCATTTGAGGAAGTGGAGTGGGAAAAACGCACGGCAACGATTGGAAAGGAGACGGGTGAAGTTGTCTTTGAGCAAAAGGATGTTGAGGTGCCCGAAGATTGGTCGCAGATGGCGACCAACGTGGTGGTATCGAAGTATTTTGCAGGCAAGATCAACACGCCGGAGCGCGAGACGAGCATCAAGCAATTGCTGTCACGGGTGGCGAACTCGATCACCGATTGGGGCAAGGAGCAGGGGTATTTTGCGTCGGAAGAAGACGCAGAGATCTTTCGCGACGAGCTGACCTATCTGGTGCTCCACCAGAAGATGGCGTTCAACAGCCCGGTTTGGTTCAACGTGGGGGTCGAAGAACAGCCCCAGGCGTCGGCCTGTTTTATCAACTCTGTAGAAGACGATATGGAGTCGATTCTGGGGCTGGCCAAGACAGAGGGGATGCTCTTTAAGTGGGGAAGCGGCACGGGGTCGAACCTGTCGACGATTCGGTCGAGCAAGGAAAAGTTGCAGGGAGGCGGTGAGGCCAGCGGGCCGGTGAGCTTCATGAAGGGCTACGACGCCTTCGCAGGGGTGATCAAGTCGGGCGGCAAGACCCGTCGGGCGGCGAAGATGGTGATCCTCAACGCCGACCATCCCGATATTCGGGAGTTTGTGAACTCCAAAGCAGCTGAGGAAAAGAAGGCACACGCCTTGATCGACGCCGGTTACGACGGCGGGTTTAACGTGCCCGGTGGCGCCTACGACTCGGTCTTTTTCCAGAATGCCAATCACTCCGTAAGGGTGACGGACGCCTTTATGGAGGCCGTGGAAAACGATGAGGAGTGGTCGACGAAGGCAGTGGTCGATGGCCGTGAGATCGAGCGCTTCAACGCCCGAGATCTGATGGATGAGATCGCCGATGCGGCCTGGGATTGCGGCGATCCGGGGATGCAGTACGACACGACGATCAACGAGTGGCATACCTGCTCGAATACGGATCGGATCTACGGATCGAACCCCTGTTCGGAGTATATGTTCCTCGACGATTCGGCGTGCAACCTGGCGAGCCTCAATCTTTTGACCTACCGCGACGAAGACGGCGATTTCGATCCAGAGAGCATGAAGAAAGCGGTTCAGATCGCGATTACGGCCCAGGAAATTCTGGTCGATAATGCGGGATATCCGACGCCGCAGATCGAGGAAAACTCCCATGATTTTCGTCCCCTGGGATTGGGTTATGCAAACCTGGGCGCGCTGTTGATGGCACGGGGACTTCCCTACGACTCCGATGAGGGTCGAGCCTATGCGGGAGCGATCACCGCGATTCTCTGTGGCGAGGCCTATCATCAGTCGGCCAAGATCGCCGATACGACGGGACCGTTTAATAAGTACCCGGAGAATGAAGAGCCGATGCTGGAGGTGATTCGAAAGCACCGCGCTCAAGTGCCCAAGATCGTCGAGAAGTGGCCGGCCATGGAGACGTTGCCGGTCTATGAGGCGGCGAAGAAATCCTGGGATGAGGCCCTGGAATTGGGCGAGCAATACGGCTATCGCAACAGCCAGGTGACGGTGCTGGCGCCGACGGGAACCATTGGCTTTATGATGGATTGCGATACCACGGGAATCGAGCCCGATATCGCGTTGATCAAATACAAAAAGCTGGTCGGTGGCGGTTATTTCAAAATCGTCAATCAGACGGTGCCAGAAGCCCTGGAGCGGCTGGGATATAACGAGCAGCAGCGAAAGGAGATCGAGGCCTACCTGATGG
>CAYQBU010000280.1:0-3761 GCA_964415785.1 uncultured Bradymonadales bacterium | reverse complement strand
CTCTCTGAAGTGCCTGGAGATGGGTCGTCAACTCCTGCGCCCCGGCGCCGATCCGCCCTGGCCCTTCTTCGCCGGGGTGGCATGTCATATCGAGGACGTGACCGTTTTCTTGCTGGCCTGCCTCCTCCACGACATCGGCAAAAACCGGGGTGGTGGCCACAGCGAAAAAGGGGCCCAACTCATCGACGACATCGCCCACCGACTCGAACTCTCCGAGGCCCAGACCCGGCGCCTGACCCTCCTCGTTCGCCACCACCTTTTGTTGAGTAACACCTCGCGCCGACGCGACATCTCGGACCCCCAGGTCATCGACAACCTCGCCGCCATCGTCGAGGAGCCTCAAACCCTATACTTGCTGACCGCTCTGACCTATTGCGACACCGCCACCGTCGGCCCCGAGGTGATGAACGACTGGAAGGCCTCGCTCATGGCCCGCCTTCACCGCGCCGTCGAAGCCCGTCTGCTCACCGACAGCAGCCCCCCTTCCGCCGCCCTGGCTCGCCTCTTTGCCGATCAGACCCGGGCTCCCCAGGCCACCATCGACGCCTTCCTGGCGACCCTCGGCGACCACACCCTGTCCGCCGTAGACAACGACGATCTTCGCCGCTACTTCCAGACCTACCTCACCGCCCTCGACGCCCCGGATCGCCTGGCCATCACCGCCCGCCCCCTGCCGGAGCGAAGCGTCACCGAGGTCGTCGTCTGCAGCCCCGACCACAGCGGCATCCTCGCCGACATCGCCGGCGCCATCGCCAGCCTGGGCATCAATATCATGGCCGCCGACATCCTCACCGTCGACGACATGGCCCTCGACATCTTCCACATCGCCCACTTCAACCCCCGGGCCATTCCCCCGACGCCGCCGCGCCCCGTGGACACCCCGCAACGCCTGGAGCAGATCACAGCCCGCATTCGACAGGTCCTTCAGGGCGACTTCGACGTCGACGCCCACCTCCAACGCCTCCTCCACCAGAGCCAACTCCCACCCCGTCCGGTGCCCGCGACCAGGACCGACGTCCACCACCTCCCCGACGCCAGCGACGACTTCACCGTCATCGAGGTCCGCGCCCCCGACCGACTGGGCCTGCTCTACTCCATCACCGACACCCTGCGCCAATCGGGCGTCGACACCCGCATCTCCCGCATCGACTCCCTGGGCCACCAGGCCATCGACACTTTTTATCTGTGCACCGCCGACGGCAACCCCCTCCCGGACGAGCGCATCGCGTCGCTGATCGACGAACTCCTGGCCATTCTCTGATCCTCCCCATTCACCGCCCCTCTCCATTCCATCCCACCTCCCCTGAAAATATCGCCTCAGAGACCGACCACCTCATCATAGATCTCTTCGACCTTCACTACTTCCTGGGCCGTCAGTGCTGAAAACTCTCTGTCCCGTGCCCGCTTCGAGAGACGGCCGTCATTTTGATGCAAGAATCGAAAGAGTAGGTTTTGCGTGGGGTCTGGCATGTCCACAAGATTTTGCACTCGACGGCAAAATTCGTCGTATCGGCTCAAAAACCGGGTCTCCCTGGGAAGGTCTTCTTCGATGGTCTTCTCCACGCATGAAAATAGAAATTCGGCGTGCTCCGTGGCATCGAAGAAGCGATAGAAGTCAGCCGTGTCATTGAGTACCCGCACCTTTCCATCGTCGGCACTCTCCCACTCGACAAGCGGTAACAATCGCTCCGAATAGCTCTCGAGGACACGTCGATAGTCGTCGAGCCGATCCAGGATTGCCGACGAGATGGGAAAGATCACTCCCGGTGGATGGAATCGGCGGCGCGACAGAACGTGATGGAATAGATAGCGGTGAATACGTCCATTCCCATCGCTAAATGGATGAATATAGACGAAGCCAAAGGCCACGACGGCAGCGGCAATCACAGGATGAAGAGACGACGCCTTATCACTGGCAAACTCCAGCAATCCCGCCATCAAGTCGTCGAGGTCATCGGCCCCCGCACTGATATGAACAGGAATTGGTGCTCCTGAACGCCGGTCGTGCTCACCGACGAAGTCCTCATCTTGGCGCAACCCCAGTCGCACAAAACGAGAATCACCGATCACAATGTCCTGAAGCCGCAACAATTCCGCCAAATCAAGTGGATATTTTCCCGCCTGACCGATGACTTTCCCCCATCGCTGAATCCGGTTTTGCGACGGTGCTTCTCCTTCAATGGCATAGCTCGAACGGGAGTCGTCGAGCAATAAAAAGGCCGCAGTCCGCGCCAGTAAGTCGGCAGGCACATCAGCGACCACCTCTCGAGCCCGATCGCTTAACTGACGCTGCTCAAACCTTTCCAACGCTTCCGTGCGAAATACCAAAGGGCAAAAACGTCTGGAGCCCGGCAGGTTATCCCGAACCCGGTGCCGCCGAGAATTGATGCCCTCTACCGCGTATTGCAAGTCCGGATCGATTGCGTTCACATAATTGCCCCTCTCTGCATCGTCTAGTTCCAGTGTCTGCTCCGTGAGCCACTCATAGAAGAACCAGATTCGCCGGGCATAGCGGCCACTCGGCGTCGCCCGAACGATTTCGGCGACCCTATCAGGCTCCACCTCACTAAAGAGCCTGTTTAGCCCGGATTATTCATGAGACGTTGTTACGAGGCAAAATCAGAGGTGAGAGGCCAAAATTGAGCCCCACAGGCGGTGCAGAGCACCGTCGCGGAGTGAAATGCAGGCATCTCGGCTCTGATGAGCCGCAGTAGACGAGTCATGAACAATCCGGGTTAGGACTGCCAGATCGACCCCCTCGTATTTGAGCGCAAATGTCAGATGCCCATCGAGGGTGGCCGCCGGAGCGTGCCTTGGGGTCAGTAATTTCCATTTCTCCGACTCCACAACCTGATGACGTTCACCAATCGCATATAGACGTCGAGGTAGCGGGACCTCGAGGTCCCATGCCTCGATCAGCGCTGCGTAGCCGACGGGCGTCGCTGCTTGCGGTAGGTGTCGGCCTCGAAAGATGTCCGCTGGATTCGGATATTGCATGCGTTTTCCCTGGTTACCCACTTGTTCGAAGCTCCATAATATCTGAAATATCCTTATTCGCTATGAATTTTTTTTATTTTCAGCCTCTACTATGAAAAACAGTTATTCACGCCGGGCTATTTCCATCTCCAACCCCACCCCCACGGTTGCCCTTCCCGCCCGCGGGGCTTACCCTTTGGGCTGTCCTCCCATTGATATTTCCCACGCCGGATCGGTGACCATGGATCTCGATGACGCCGTCGACGCCTACTTGACCCACCTCAAGATCGAGCGGAACCTCTCCGAGAATACGCGCAGTGCCTACGCCACGGACCTTCGGCAATTTACCACCCACTGCCAGACCGTCTTCGACGACGCCATTCCCGAGATCGAGGCCGTCGAGGATCATCACATCAGCGGCTTTTTGGCCCATCTGTCCAAGAAGGGCATTTCGGCGCGCACGGTGGCTCGAAAGCTCTCCACCCTCAGTGGGTTCTTTCGCTTTCTGCGGATCCACCACGACCTGGAGGTCGACCCCACGGCGCGCGTCGACGCCCCGCGCTTTGGCACCTCACTTCCCACGGTGCTGGAACTCAACGAGGTGGAGGCCCTGCTGGAGGCCCCGGACCTGTCGCAGCCCGAGGGCCTTCGCGACTGGGCGATGTTCGAGGTCCTCTACGCCACGGGCCTTCGCGTCTCGGAGCTCATCTCGCTGCTTCAAAAAGAGGTCGACCTCAACGCCGGCTACGTGCGCGTCGTCGGCAAGGGCAATAAGCAGCGCGTCG
>CAYQBU010000279.1:0-3771 GCA_964415785.1 uncultured Bradymonadales bacterium | reverse complement strand
CTTCGGTCCACCACCGTGGGTCTTCCACCCCGGCCCGCCTCACCTCACGCCCCCCGGCTGCCAGTCTTTCTCACCGCCGACCGAGGTCGGCGGGGTCGTGCCCTCCTCGGCCCGCTCCATCTCCCGTGATTGTGCCCCCTTCGAGCGATAAGCAACCCGGTGCCTTCGATGACCCCCGAGGCTCACCCTATGCACCACAGACCCATCGACTCAACCCCTACAGCAAGCTACGATACTGCGGGCATCCAACGGCACCACCCACGAGGTCCTATGAGCGTTTCGATCACACAGATGTCGATCCCCGCCGTGGGCCTGCTCCTATTCGCGACGGTCGGCTGCCACGGAGCCGAAGACTGGGACCAAACGCAGTTAACGTCGGAGGCCACCGCCGATGACGCCTGTCTCGACGAAATCCAGTCCGCCATGACCACCATCCTGCGCGACGAGGACCTGACGGGCGTGGAGATAGCCGAATCCGACGTGGAACACCTGGCCCAGACGGGCACGGACGAGCAATTTATCAATCTCTATGGCGGCGACCAGATCCGCCACTGGGCGATCGCCACCTTCGACGAGGGCGGATGCTACGTCTACAACCACGCCACGGCGGCCATCGATATCGCCAGTGGAGACCAGGACCTCCGAGAGCGCACCATCCGCGGTCAGCGAAACGAAGCTGCCCGCGTTGAACTCCAACGTTGTGGCTGCGAGTTCGGCCCGTAGACACCCTGGCATCAAGTCCCGCCCACCTTAAAAGCCCCACCCAACACTCATAAATCTCCCCGCTGGAAGCGGGGAGACACCGGCGCCTCTGGCGCCGGAGAGGGGCTCTTCGAACCCCTCTCCGCCCCGATCGCCTACTCGATCTCAGCGATCACCACGTCTTCGGGAAGCAAGAGCTCCTCGGGGCTAAAGGCGACGTAGCCCGGCACATTCAAGAACTGAATCCCCGGCCGCCAGGCCGTCAGCTCCAGGGACCAGACCTCGCCGTCTTCTCCCGCCGGCACGGGCACCCGCGTATAGCCCTGAATCACCTCGATATCACCACTGTCGACGGCCTGACCGCTGCCATCGACGAAGTCGTGACGCCCCTCCATCATGGTGCCCTTCAGGTAGATATCCTCGATGCCCTCGGGGACGTAGAAGTAGAGCAGGTCGTACCAATTTCGACCGAGCTCATACTTTCCACCGGCCGGCATGGTCACCCGCGAGCCCCGCGGATCGTGGTCCCAGATAAAGCCCTGACCCGTATTGGTGATCCGGAGCTTATACTTGCCGGGGCCCGGCGCCTGGAGATCGAAGACGTGATCCGCCTCGTCGCCTGGCGCCGCCCCCTCGTCGACCGTATTGCCATCGATGTCCTGGACCTCCCAGCGCACAGGACCTCGATCGTCGTAGATATGACCGGCCGAGATGGTCAGTTCCGGCAGCGTCCCATCGTCGGTGTCGATGATGGCGTGCACCGAACCGCGACTGATGCGATTGGAGGGCGTTCCACCCCGTTCGTCGGGATCCAGGTCGGCGACCACCAGATCCGCTTCGTCAATCCAGGGCTCCATATCGAAGTCCAACAGCTCGTGGTTGGCGATCCCATCGCTGACCATGGCCTCGATCTGGGCGTCCGTAAACGGCACATCCTCGTTGACCCGCTGATTGTCCGCCGGCTGGTTGACCGTCCGCCCCGGACCCCAGGACAGGTTGGAGTCCGCCCGGACATCGCGGTTGAGCTCGCGCACCAGCTCGTTGCTCTCGGTCATCATGGTCTCCCGGATGCGCCAGGCAAAATTGACCAGCTCGTCAAACGCCTCCTGACGGGCCGAGCCCTCGATGGCGTCAAAGCGCCGGTACAGCTCCACGTAGTGCGTATAGAGCACCAGATCGTCGAGGCGTGCCATCACCTCCTCGTCGCCCTGGGCCGACTGGCGGGCATCGTCCAGGTAGCGATACATCCGCCCCACCATATCGTCGTTGAGCGGCCGCGGACTGGCCGGATTATAGGGGTCGGCGGAGCTGCCATCGATCAAGGCATAGAATCCGGCCATCGACTCCTCTGCGGGACCAAAGGCCTTCTCCACAAAATCCTCGATCAGCTCATCGATGCGATCCGCTTCGCTGACGTCCCACATCATCCTGGTCGCCAGATAATAGCCCAGGCCGTAGCCGCCCCAGGTGTCATTGGACTCCGCGTTCATGAACCGGGCACCCCGGTTGTAGAAATGGGGGATCGTCTCCGCCAGATACGCCGTATTGGCCGCCTTCGCCCCATCGCCGGGCAGCGAGGCGTCCCACACGTAGAGCCCATAATATTCGCGGATCCCCATCATATTCGTCTTCGGCGACCACCCGTCGATCATCTCCTCGAAGGTATAGCCTCCACGGATATAATCGGTGGCCAGACTCACGATCACATTGGGATGAACCTCGAGATTGGGCGGCGGCGAGTGGTTGGCGTAACCGTACATCCCCACGTACTTGTCCTCGCCAAATTCGTCGACCACCTCCTGGGCGACCAGATTCGCCATATGAACCGCCTGGTCACTTCCCGTGCCAATGGCCTGGCTGGCCGAACTCTCGGACCATCGGTTGCCGTCGCGCGGGTCCATGGCCACCGAATCCAGCGACGGGTTATTGCCAAAGCGGTTCATCGCATAGTCGATAAACATCTGCTGCACGTCCGGATGGGCCACATTGGGCTGAGCGTGGGTACTTCGCTGCCCGTCGAGGAGGCCCCAGTACTCGGGATTGGCGTCAAAAGCACTCTGGTTGTTGTTGATCACGCTGTCGTAGACGTGGCCTGTGGCCAGCTCAAAGACGGGGGTGATCCGGTTGCGAAGCTGCCACCTCTCCCAGGGTTGTTGGGCCCAGGGGCGCTGATCCATGCGCATCGCTCCCCGCGGGCCCTGGCGATTATAATAATCGGGGCTCTCCAGGCGATCGACGGCCACCTTCAGCTCCGCCTCGTCGGGGATCACCTCCCAGGTGTCGGTGGGAAAGAACTGGCGATGCCCCATCTCATAGAGGGCATCCCACACCCCGAATTGCACCGCCAGCGGCGTCGATCCCAGGATATAGAGCCCCTCCTCGGTGCTCCGAAGCAGGTAGTCCTCGCGCTCAAAGGTCCCATCGCCAAAGCTTATGTCGTCAAAGGGCAACTCATCAAAGTCGTCGAGGGTCCCCACCACGATGCCCGAACTGCCGTCGCCGATCTGGACGTCGAAGTCGGCGCCCGTGATCTGGCCCAGATAGTCCATCAGATCGTCGGCTCCCTTGACGGTGTCGACCGAGGCCGCCTCGCCGATGATCACCGGCATCAGCGCCTCACCCTCACTGGCGAGCTCGATCTCGTCGAGATCATCTTCCTCTTCAACGACATCCTCTTCGCCGTTGTTGGCATTGGCCTGATCCCCGCCCTGATTGTTACTTCCTTGGCCTGGCGGCTGTCCCGGCGGGTCGCCGCCCTTCTCTTGATTGACTTCATCCTCTGGCGCGTCCGGCTCCTCGACCGCCGTCTCGCCCCCTCCAAAGCACGCACTGACCTGAACTACGAGCAGGGCGCCAAAGCCCCATCCCAATAACCTCTTCATCGACCTATTACTGCTGCGTTGTTCGTCCATCGCTGGATACTCCGTCGCATAAGGACTGGTCTTTTTCGAGTCCCGGGAATAAACCGTTTCCCGAAACTTTTCAGACACTTAGCCTTGATCGATCGCTGCGACAATTTCCAGCCCAACATTACAAAAATGCTGTTTTATTTTGTTATTTGTGAAATTT
>CAYQBU010000278.1:0-3779 GCA_964415785.1 uncultured Bradymonadales bacterium | reverse complement strand
TTGAGTTTGCGATCGCCCATCTTGAGGTTGTCGCGAATCCACTCGATGTAGCGCTTGCGAAGGTCGGCGACGGCGACGGTGCCCAGGTCGGCGTCCTCTTCGACAAAGTCGTGGTCCTCGATACGGCGGCGAAGCTCCTGGATCTCGTCGCCGTGGAGGGTGTGTTTTTCGATCATCATCTTGAAGCCATTATACTCGCCCGGGTTGTGGCTGCCCGTGATCTGGATGGCGGCGTCGTAGTCGCACTCGACGATCGAAAAGTAGGTCAGAGGCGTGGGGACGACGCCGAGGTTGATGACCTGGGCGCCGGCGCGATGAATGCCTTCCTCGATGGCCTCAAAGATGCGATCCGAAGAGCGTCGGGCATCGCGACCGACGGCGATGCGCGGGGCGTCGTGGCCTTGAGCGATGACCATGGAAGCAAAGGCCTGGCCGATATTTCGGACCACGGGGTCGATGAGGTCGGTGTCGGCGATGCCGCGGATGTCGTAGGCGCGAAAGATGTCGCGATTCATGGATTGCTCCCGGAAAAGTAAAAGGGGGCCAGGCGGAGGTCGTTCGCGGAGCGGTGACGCTCAATAAAGGTGGCTCGAGCACGGGCAAACCCTAAGCGCGCAGAGCGAGGGAGGCAAGGACAAGAAGGGGATCGGCCGGAGAGTTAAATTTTGACGTTCAGGGGGCGGTGGCCCATGGTGGTGGTCGCGCCAGGAGCGCCTGGAGAGTTGGGCTCGATTTTGAGGAGAGAGCGATGACGTGGAAACAAGCAGTGTTGGCCAGTGGATGGATCGCCTTGATGGTCGGCGTCGGGGGGTGCGATTTGCTTCGCACCTCGCCGTCGGAACCGGCGCCGGCGGAGGACCGAGAGGATAGTGCCCTGACGCAGGTGGAGGCGATGATCGATGCCGTGGAAGAGGAGCGGGGGCGCCAATTTGATCCGCCGGCGACCGTGGTTGAGGGGAGCCCTCCACAGCCAGACCTCGATCCTCCGGAGCCGGTGCGCGAGGAGTTCGACGCCATCTCGGATCTGCTCTTTGGGGAGACGGAGTTGCGCCTTAAGGCGGCCGATGAAAGCTGGGCGTCCCTGGCTCAATTTGAGGACGATGAGCTGGTCTTTCAGGGAGACCCGAGGATCGACGCCGACGCGCTGCTGGGGGTGGGCATGGCGATCAATGAGGGGTTGGAACTGCAGACGATGGGGCCGCTCCACGAGGTGGAGACCGTCGATGAGTGGTTGACCCGCGAGGCGATCCGTCGAGCCGGTCCGGCGTTGATGACGGCGATCTACGGAGCCTCGTTTCTGGAGGTCGATCTCGACAAGGCCTCGATGGTGGAGCGCCCGGAGCTGGCGATGCATCTGCCGGGGCTCGGCGATCGGCTTAGCTCTCTGGGCGGGGCGCCGATGGAGCAAGTGCCGACGCGGCAAGCGGAGCCGCCGGGGGTGGAGGGCGCCGTGGAGGGATGGGTGTTGAGAAAGGCCTTGAGCCTTGGGGCGACGCTATATCGCGCCGGCGGGTGGACGGGCGTGGAATGGGGGCGTTCGGAGCCGCCCCGTCGGGGCGAGCAGGTGGTCAATCCGCGCCGTTGGTTCGAGGGAGAAGGGGGAACGCAATGGGAGTGGCCAGAGGCGACCCTGGGGGCCATGGTGGACGAGGGATGGGAGGAGGCGCGGCGAGGTCGTCTGGGGCCGGCGCTGGCGTCGATCTGGTTTGAGGGCGTGGTGGGCGTGGACGCCGCGCGCTCCATCTACAGCGGTTGGGGAGGCGATCACTATCGGGTCATGGAGAGGGGCGAGGAGCAGGCGTTGCTGTGGACCACGGCCTGGGAGACCCCTCATGACGCCCAGGAGGTCGGGGCGGCCAAGGAGGCGGTGCTAAGGCACTACCTGGGCGGCGAGAGTCGCCACCAGCGGTTTCGGGTCGCCGTGCGAGGCGTCCAGGTGGCAGCGGTAGTCTATGACACCGACCAGGATCCAGAGGGGCTCGATGCCCAGGTGGAGCAATTGAGCGAGGGGCGCATGGGGTATCTGCCCGGTGACGCCTCGCCCTTTGCGTTCGTGCCCACTCTCTACGATCGCTACGTGGAGCTGGCTCAAGGATCGACCCTGGACCTGGAAGAGGAGCGCTGGATCGATGAGGCTTCGGGCTTTGAGACGGATATCTCGAGCCTCGATGGCTGGACGGTGCAACGGGCCAATGAGGCCCATGTGCGCTGGTTCGCCACCCACTCGGATGGAACGCTGGTGCAGTGGACCACGGAGCTCATCGACCCCATGGGCATGGAGTTTGGTTCTCCGGAGTATGTGGAGTCGCTTAGCGAGCGCTTTGCAGAGAGCGTGGAGAGCCCGGAGGATCCGGACGTGGAGTTGGTGGACATGCCCCAGGAGGAGACGGTGAGCATCTCGGTGCGCGGGCTCATCGACGGCCGTCCCCTGGAGCTCCAGGTCTGGCAGTGGCGTCGTGGCGACGTGGTGGTGACGTTCAGCCTCCAGGGCCCGGAGTCCTTCTTTGGCGATCGCTACGGCGAGATTCGGCCCATCCTGCAGGCGATCAGCCCCCGTGGCGAAGCTCTGGAGCGTCGGGCAGAAGAAGAGGAGCCCGACCCCTCAGAAGACGAGGGCATCCTGGAGTTCGAGGTCGGTGAATAAGTCGGCGTAGGGCAGGGTGGGACGGGAGTGGTCGTCGCTTCCGACCCACATGATCGTGGTCAGGCGCGGAGAGAGCGAGGCCCACCAGAAGTCGGTGTCGTCGCCGGGGCCATAGTCCACATGGGCATCGCCGTGGGGACGCATGCGGGCCTTGAGGGCGTCGGCGGCGGGGTGGAGAGAGGGCCCGGCGGTCGACGACGGGGCCGGCTGGAGGGCTCGAATCACCCGGGCGGTGGCATGGGGCGTGGGCTGAAGGAAGTGGCCCTGGTCGTCAATGCGGCCGCTTCGCCGGTCGTAGATATGGGAAATATAGGAGGGCGGGCTGGAGAGGGCACCGGCCATGAGATCGCCATAGAGCCGGGCCATCTGAGGCAGGGTCAGGCAGGACTGGTCGACGAAGGGCCGGAGGTGATCGCCCGGGTTTCGGCAGGCCTGGCGGGCGCGATTATAGTGGCTGAGGATGGGATCGTAGGCGCCGACGGTGACCATGGCCTGGGCGGTGAGGTGGTCGTTGATCAGGAGGGCGCCCTGGTGGTGGGGCCAGCCGGTGATCCGCAGATCGCCGTCGACGCGAGAGAGGATGACCAGGTCGTCGACCTGGAGGGCCTCCGGGGCCTCGTCGGGCTTCAGGGGGAGTTGAAGTTGACCGCCCGGGGCGTGGAGTTCGATATGGCCGGAGGAGGCCTCCTGGTCACCCCCGCCGGGCTCCGGGGGAGCGACGTCGGTGACCAGTGCCAGTTGGCGCCGTTGAGCGGGATCGAGGGCATCGATGGAGGCTTGCACGGACTCCACGTCGATGATCCGAGCGGGCAGGGCTTCGATGGGGAATTGGCGTTGGTGGCGCTCCAGGAGTTCTTCGAGGGTGCGGCGCCCGACGGCCTGGAGAGCGGGCTGATGGGTGGTAAAGACCTTGATGGAGTCTCCCTCGGGATCCCAACGGGGGTCCTGGCGAAGGGCCTCGGCGATCGTGGCCTGGGCCTCTGGGATCGGCGAGGTGGTTCGCGGGGGAGGCGAGGGGATGGAGAGGGGTTTGGCCTGCGCCGCTTTAAATTCGGAAGGGCTCAGCAGGCCGATATCCCGCATGCGGCGAAGCACGCGATTTCGCTCGCGAAGCGCCAGCTCCGGATGATCGATG
>CAYQBU010000277.1:0-3791 GCA_964415785.1 uncultured Bradymonadales bacterium | reverse complement strand
TCGTCGGTGAGAAAGACTGGCAGCTACCAAAGAGGTGGAGCGACCACGAAGATCGATGGTTCAGGTGGGGATGGCCCGTCCGCGGATGGTGGGGTTGAGCAGGGAGGGGGCGGCCGGCATGGGAGCGCGGGTCAGGGATTGGATGGCAAAGCCCTCTTTTTTGAGGGCTTCCAGGGTGCGGCGGTTCATGTGGCAGTCGCCGTTGCACCAATGCCAGATGGGATCGATGCGGTCTTGCCAGGTGCGGGTTCGCTCGTCGGTGGAGGCGACGTGTTCCAAAAAGAGCAATTGGCCCCGGGGTTTGAGGATGCGTCGAAGCTCGTGGAGGGCGTCGGCCAGGTCTTTGACGGAGCAGAGCACGAGGGTGGAGACGACGGTGTCGATGGCGTTGTCGGGAAGGGGGATGTCGCTGGCGGTGGTATCGATGAATTCGACGGGACCGCTTCCGGTATAGGTTTCGACATCGATGATGTCGGCCATGGCGCCATTGGGTTCGACCAGGGTTAGCTTTTGGACGGCCCGGGGATAGTGGGGAAGGTTGGCGCCCGTGCCGGGGCCGATCTCGAGGACGTGGCCGCGGGCCTGTTGGAGGAGGTCGGCGCGCCACTGGCGAAGTCCCTGTTGTTCGGGGCGTTTCATGAGGCCGTCGTAGAGGGAGGCGCCGAGCTTTTGTCGAAGGGACATGGCGGTTCCAGTGTTGGGTGATGACTGATGGCGTCGACCGTGTTGGGTTTGAGAGTAATCCGATGGTCAAGGCAGGCAAATGGGATTGGGGACTCCGAAGTCGGGTGAGCCCGGCGACAAGGTCATTGTGCCCCCTTCGGGAACGACTCAGGAAGCCGAAGAGCGGGTCCATAACCCGGAGTACGACGTGACCGATTGGTACTTCTCCAAGAGGTAAGTCGGCGCCATGACGGCCGTCCTGGCCGATGAGCAATGCCCACCCCTCGCCGAATGCGGGGGGGAGGTTCGCTCCCTCTTGCGTGGCCCCGGCCGACCGAGCCTTTGGCGAGGACGCGCGTGTTGTATATAGGGAGCAATCGTCAACATGTATGGGGTTTTGACATAGCGTTCTTTGTATGAAAGCATTTTGTTGAGATTAGATATAGTTGGGTCCTTTCGAAACGCCTGGCATCCTCGCGGATGCTACATGATATCGTCTTGGTTTTATCTCTCGACAATACGGAGGCGTTGCGCCTCTGGCGCGTTCGTCAGGTCCCCGTTGAGGGTGATGAGGCATTTTTGCCCGTCATTTTTAGAGATAATAGATGTTATCGAAAGAGTAAGGAGGCAACGATGAGTTGGTGTAGATTGCGAGCGATTTCGGGTGCTTCACTCACGGCGGTCCTTTGTCTGGGACTCATGGTGGCTTGTGGATCGGATGATGACTCGACGGGAGGGGCCGATACGGGGTTTGATATTGAGTTCACGGACACGGTCGAGGTATCCACTCACGCGGAGTTGGAAGCCGCGCTGGAGCAAGCCGAGGAGATCGAAGTAGAGGGCGACAACGGCGATAACAGTGATGTGTTCCGCATTCTGGTGGTCGCCGATATCGACTTTGATGACGACGACCAGGGGTGGTCCTACGGGGGTGATGTACCCTTATATATCGGCGGCACCGATGGCGATCGAAAGACCATCGACGCCAGCGGTGCTGAGCAACAGATCCTGTCGACCGATAGCACCGGGGAGGATCTCTTTATCGAGATGCTTCGCTTTACAGGGGCCGATTATGGATCGAGTGGTGGCGTCCTCAGCATAAGCGACTCGGGGAACCTCTACATTAAAGATGCCCACTTTGATGATAATCACGCAAGTAACAGTGGTGGGGTGTTGGACACGGGAACATCTACAGCAGGAACCTTTTGGGAGGGGTATGCGGGGACAGTCGTCTCGATCGAAAACTCTATATTTGAGGGCAATACGGCTAATCGCGGGGGAGCTCTGTCGATCAATGCCGGTCGGCTCGAGGTGACGAATAGTGAGTTTGTGGATAATGAAGCCAGCGAGGAAGGAGGGGCGATTGCCACCCATCTGGAAACGGAGATCGAGGATTCGCGGTTTGAAGGAAATAGGATCGAAACCCACTCATCTTCGTTTAGTGGCACTGCCATTACTGCGATCGGAAAGCCTGGAGACAACGATCTCGAGGACTCAGAGAGGAGAGTCTGGGTTCGCGGGGTGGAGTTCATCGATAATGTGAATACCGGAACGGGGCCGACCACCGCCATTACGGGCGCGTCGGTGTATGGCGAAGATGAAGGCAATATATTTGATCCGGCCGATCAAGAGCCCGATTGGGAGGAATGACCTGCCGCGAGGTGGCGATGGACCACTGAGGAACGCGATCAGCCCCTCTCCGTCAGGAGCGACGATGGTGTCGGAGAATCTCGAGCCTTGGATGGGACGGAGGAGGTCTGCGATCGGTGATGATGGCGGGAGGGGGAAGACGCGGACCCTGCCCCCCCCCGGATAAATCCGGGGGCTGAGTATGTACGCCTCCCAGGGGTCGCCGGGGCTCGCCCGGATGATTCACGATCCGCCTACTGCGGCTCATCAGAGCCCAGATGCCTGCATCTCACCCCAAGGGCTTGTCCTCGCTTACTCGGTCGCGATGCTCCCAGCGCCTTCAAAGCGTTCTAAAGCGTTGCAACGGTTGTTTCATGTGGTGGGTCAGGAGGTGTGGCAGATCGTCGCGAAAGGTGAGTAAACCCTTTTGTTGGAGTTGTTTTGGGGTTGGTACGGGTCCTGCAAAGTTGTCATGGCGAAGTGTTCGACGGGGTGTCTTTAGGAGAGACCCCATGACGAGAAAGACATTCAGGAGAGAGTCGCCATGACGAATGAGCAAGAGCAACAAGAGACGGTGGAGCAAGGGAATGAAGGAACGGCGCTGTTGCAGCTCAATAAAGAGGTGCCCGACTTTGAGGCCAAGACGACGCACGGGACGATTCGCCTGTCGGAGTGGAATCCCGACAAGTGGGTGATCCTCTTTTCGCACCCCGCGGACTTTACGCCGGTGTGCACCACGGAGTTTATGGCCTTTCAAGATATTGCCGACGAGTTGGCGAAGCGAAACGTGGCCCTTCTGGGCAACTCCGTGGACAGCGTGCACAGCCACATCGCCTGGGTGCGAAATATCAAGCAGAACTTCGATGTGGACATCGAATTTCCCATCATCGCCGACCTCGATCAGAAGGTGTCGCGTAAATTCGGCATGGTCCACGAGGCCAGCTCCGACACGGCGCCCATTCGCGCGGTCTATGTGATCGACCCGGATCGCAAGCTGCGGGCCATGGTCTACTATCCGCTGGAAGTGGGCCGAAGCTTTGGGGAGTTCGTCCGCCTGGTGGACGCCCTGCAGAAGGTCGACGAAGAGGGCGTGGCCACGCCCGCCGATTGGCAGCCCGGCGACAAGGTCATCGTGCCGCCTCCGGGAACGACTCAAGAAGCTGAAGAGCGGGTCAATAACCCGGAGTACGACGTGACCGATTGGTATTTCTCCAAGAAGTAAGTCGGCGCCATGACGGCCGTCCTGGCCGATGAGCAACGCCCACCCCTCGCCGAATGCGGGGGGTGGGCTTTTGTGTGTCAGGGGATGGCGGAGGTTGAAAATCCCATGAAATAGTCAAATATGTATTTATGTTTTAGAATCAGTGAGGCCGATGGAAATGGCGGAGATAGAGTCCCAGGAGCGGCGATGCAATTAGAAGACCTGCCGATGCATTTGTACGAGAAATTTGCCGAGCTGGGTCAGGCCCTGTCGGACGCCACGCGGCTTCGGATCATGA
>CAYQBU010000276.1:0-3792 GCA_964415785.1 uncultured Bradymonadales bacterium | reverse complement strand
AGATGCGCCAGTATATGGTGCTTCGCCGTCACGGCATTCGCACGCCGACGACGGGGCTCGCCGTGGGGGACGAAGAGCTGGTGAGGCTGGCGGGGCATTTCGATGGGCCCTTTATCACCAAGCATAATCAGGGTGGAAAGGGGCTGGGGATCAGTCTCTTTGAAGAAGCCGAGGAGTTAGAAGAGCTGCTGGCCCGTGGAAACTTCGATATGGGGCCCGATGGCCAGGTGATCATTCAGGACTATATCGAGCCCGCAGAGCCCCATATTACACGTGTCGAGATGGTGGGGGGCCAGATGATTTTGGCGATGGAGAGCTCCACGGAGGACGGCTTTGAGCTCTGTCCCTCCGACGTCTGCCAGGTCAAAGCCGCTCAGGCGAAGCAGAGCGAGGAGTCCGATCATTGCCCGGTGGATGGAGGGGCAAAATTCAGGGCCTCGCCGCTATCGCCGCAGGACCCGTTGGTGGCGCGCTATCGCGCCATGTGTGCCGCCGAGGGCATCGAAATTGCGGGCATTGAGTTCGTGGAAGATGCTCAGGGTCGGCGCTATACCTACGATATCAACGGGACGACCAATTATAACCAGTCGCTGGGTCGAGAGATCGGGGTTCACGGCATGGTGGAGGTCGCCAAATATATTAAGCAGGTCGTGGTGCCCTCGTTGGGTTAGGGCGGTGTGATTATTCATCGTGCTTCAATTGGGAGGAAGAAATTATGCGTTATCGAATGTGGTGGAGACGAGGCATTGCGATCGGAGCGTCTGTGTTGTTGGCGGCGGCCGTGGGCTGCGGCGGAGATGAGGATGATTCGGGAGGGTCCGCCAATAGCGGCGGCAATCAAGAGGCCAATAGCGGTGCAAATGGCGGCGGCAATGGCGGCGGTGGCAATGGCGGCGCCAGCAATGGCGGTGGTGGCACGAGCCTGGAGCTCCGGGCGGAAGACTCCTTTGAGGTGACCCACGAGGCGGCGCTGAAGCGCTATTTTCTGGTCAATGATATGATCAATCGCCGGATGACGGAGCTGTTGCAATTTCGCGATGGCGATCTGGTGGAGATGCTTCACGACGCGTTAGATGGCGAGGGGAGCCTGGCCTGTGGCGATGAGGGAAGCGTTGAGTTGAGCCCGGCGAGCCAGACGGCCGTCAGTCCCTTCGACGATGAAGAGACCACCCTGGAGGGGACGACTTATGTCTTTGAGGATTGCGTTCTGGGAGAAATCGACGAATTGGCCGCCCAGATCGACTATCGTCTCTATGGCACGGTGACGGTGATGGAAGACGATAATCGCCTGATCTCGATTGAGTTTAGCGATGATTTTGAGGTGCGACGCGATGGCTCGCTGGTGGGCGAAGACTTTGTGGATCGGCGCTATTCCGATGTGTCGCTGCTCTATCGAATCGCCGAAACAGGCAGTCGGGGAAGCATTGACGGCCAGTGGCAGTCCAATGGGTATTTTAATATCAGTGATCTTGATATTGAGGAGGCCTATCAATTTGATCTGTTGGGCTATGGCGGGGAGGGCGAGGCATCGCTATTGCTTCGCGATGTGACCGACCCGGGAGAGTCGAATTCGACGAATTGGTCGGATCGCTCCTTTCGAGTTCAGGTCGATCGGATCGATACGGATGGCGACGATTGCATCGCCTGGGGGCAATTCGATGTGGAGAGTGAGATGGTCGAACTCGAGGGGATGGGAGAGCAGCGGGTCGATACCATCACCAGCGGTGGAGTGAGCGCTGTGGTTCAGCCCTCGGGGAGCAGTTTTAGCGAGCCCCTGGAGGTGGTGATCGACGGTGACGCCCAGGCATTTAGCAGCAATGACACCGCCGATATAAGGGACGAAGTACAAGGTACGTGCCGATCGGAGTTAGTGGGATATGGACTCTGATTAGCGTTGTGGTCCATGGGGCAGGAGGGTCGGAGCTTCGCCTTGTTCGATGTGATAGCGCTGGCCGGCGGCGAGGCCGTCTCCCTGGTGGCCTGTGGTGATGTGACGGACCAGCAGGATGGGGAAGGCAATGCTTCGAATTAACCCGGATTAATCACGACTCGCCTACTGCGGCTCATCAGAGCCGGGATGCCTGTATTTAACTCCTCGACGGTGCTCTGCACCCCAAGAGTATTCGGTCGCTTCGCTCCCAGCACACCGCCTGTGGGGTTCAATTGTGGCCTCTGGGCTCTGATTTTGCCTCACCCCAAGAGTACTTCTTCGCTTCACCCCAGGAGTACTCCGTCGTTTGAGAGGGAATTCCAGAAACCGGATAGTCGACGGTCAATACCCTCTCAATAGGATGGGGAACGGGACTGATCAATAAAGAGGAAGGAAACGCTGGAGAAACGCGATTTCCTGTCGGCCATAGGATGGAATTCGACGCGATTTCGGCCAGCCTCTTTGGCTCGGTAGAGGGCCTTGTCAGCGAGTTGGTAGAGGCGTTTGGGCTCGGTCGTCGAATTGGAGGAGGAACCAGCGACTCCAATGGAGACGGTGACTCCAATAGACGATAGGTCTCGTGGGGATTGAGAATCTCTGGAGAGGGGAATGTCCAGGTTTTCCACGGTCCGTTGGAGCCGGTTTGCAACGCCCCTTGCCTCCTCGTTGTTGAGGTTAGTCAGGAGGACGGCAAATTCCTCGCCGCCAACGCGGTAGATATATTCCTCGTGGCGCAACTGGTCGGAAAGGGCCTGAGAGACGGCTCTTAAGACCTGATCGCCTACAGGGTGGCCATAGGTGTCGTTGATCCGCTTAAAGTGATCGAGGTCGAGGATCATCAAGTATAGGGAGTGCTGATGTCGGTTGGAGCGCCTGGTCTCGCGTGTGATGTCTTTCCAGAAACGACGGACGTTGAGTAGGCCCGTCAGATCGTCGCGAGAGGCCAGGGTTTTGAGATGGGCTTTGGCGGAGTGGAGCTTTTCCCACTGCAGGCCGAGGACAAAGCCGGTGATGGAAAAGACGACCATCGTCGATAGCAGCAGGTAGAGCATTAGGTCCGGCGACTCCTGGATAACGGTGCGGGGTTCCACACCAGCGATGGATTGGACTACCAGCCAGCCCAAAGGGGCACCAAGGCTTAAGAGGGCACCGGCAAGGGCGAGAATAAATCGCCCATAGAGGCTTAGTCGATTGATCATTTGAAAAAATCTCGATCCAGGAGGGATCACTCCTGGTCATTAATCTCGATGAATTCGATGCATCCCCCGAACTGACTCCTAAATAGGAACTTCGAGGGCGTCGTCAACCCTGGAAGGTAGAAATTGATAGATGAAGGCGTCATTGGAACGTCCAAATTAAAGGAGGTCCTGGTCAGGTGGCTCAGGACGGTTGGGTCGGGGGGAAGTGGTTGTGTTTGGAATATAGGGCGAAAAGCGCTAGCCCGGATTATTCACGACTCGCCTACTCCGGCTCATCAGAGCTCAGATGCCTGCATCTCACTCCGCGACGATGCTCCGCATCGCCTGTGGGGCTTGATTTTGGCCTCTAAACTCTGATTTTGCCTCGTCACGACGTCTCATGAATAATCCGGGCTAGTGCTGAAGGTCTGGCAGGTTTGGACGCTTGTGGGACAGTTGCACAGAGCTGCACTGTACCCTCGAGCCTACAAAGGTCATGAATAATTCGGGATAATGGTAAGACGGTGTGAAAAACTTATTTATATGTGGCAAAGCATATTTTGTCTTGCTGGTCATGGCGGTCTCCCTGGTGGCCTGTGGTGACGTGGCGGACCAGCAGGATGGGGAAGCCAATGCTTCGGAGCAAAACGGTGAAAGTGGTGGAGAGCAGGACAATGCCACGGA
>CAYQBU010000275.1:0-3799 GCA_964415785.1 uncultured Bradymonadales bacterium | reverse complement strand
AGACCCACAGTGAGCGTCCGCGCTTGCCATCAGCCGGGGTTTGTTCATTTCCCGGGCGATGCCGCCGATCCCGGTGGCGGCGGTGGCCGGCTTTGAGGCGGTGGGGGCGATCCTTGTGATCGCTCTGATCATCGTCCCGGGGGCGACGGCGCACCTGATCTCGGATCGGCTGTCGGTGATGATCGCCTGGAGCGTGGCCCACGCCGTGATATCGTCGTGGGTGGGAATGTACGTCGCCATCTGGGTCAATACGTCGGCCGCCGGGGCCATCGTCGTCGTCGGGGGCCTGATCTATGGGCTGGTCTTTTTGATGGCGCCCAAGCATGGACGGATCTGGATGTGGCGACGGCGAAGAAACCGTAGCCGGTAAGCGCAAATCTCTTGTTGGCCCATGGCGCATCTGGTAGCTACTCACCAAGAGGCAAGCTTCGATCCGTATCCCAAAGGTAGGCCCCATGCCCACCACGTCCGTGGAAAATTATCTCAAGGCGATCTACAGCGCGCAGCAGGGCGATGCGGGGCGTGTGAAGACCAAGAGAATTGCCCAGGCCCTCGAGGTCTCGCGGCCCTCGGTGTCGGGTATGCTCAAGAGCCTCGCCGCCGAGGGGCTGGTGGACTACCGACCCTATAAGGGGGCGCGGTTAACCGATGAGGGCAGGCATATGGCACTGAAGGTGATACGCAACCATCGCCTCATCGAAGTCTTTTTGGTCAAGACTCTGGGCTATTCCTGGGATGAGGTACACGACGAAGCGGAGCGATTGGAGCACGCGGTCAGCGACAAATTGGTGAGCCGGATCGATGCCTTTTTGAACCATCCGCGCTTCGATCCCCACGGCGACCCGATACCGACGGCGGAAGGTCAGGTGGAGACCCGAGAAATGCTCAACCTGACGGATGTCCAGGAGGGAAAAGAGGTGCGCCTGGAGCGCGTCATGGATCAGACCCCAGAGGTGCTGCGCTATATGGATCGGATTGGGCTTCGACCGGGATCGGAGTTGAGGGTCGACGAAGTCCTGGATTTTGACGGGCAGATGTTTCTGACCGTGGAGGGCGAGGACGTCGTCGTCAGCCAGCGGCTGGCAGGGATGATGCTGGTGACGCGAGGGGAGGTAGGCGATGAGCAGGGAGAGCGATGAACCAGCGCTTTTGATCTACGATGGCGAGTGCGGGTTTTGCACCTACTGGGCCAAGCGTTGGCGAGAAAAGAGCAGTGAGGCCATTGCCATCGCACCGCTGCAGGATGAGACCGGATGGCCGTCAGCGGTGACGCGACAAGACCTGGAGCAGGCCGTCCATCTGGTGGAGCACGACGAGGTCTATCGCGGTGCAGAGGCGGTGTTTAAGGTGCTCGCCTATGGACGCTGGTATGGCTGGCTATTGTGGCTTTACCGCTATATGCCGGGAGTGGGGCCGATGATGGAGTGGGGATATAGATGGGTGGCAAACCACCGTCAATTCGTCTCGCGCTGGACCCGTTGGTTACGCAGGCACTGATGACGTGTAGTCTGGGCGGGCGCGATCACAGCACTTTCGAGGACGGCAGCGATTTATGATCTTGGATTGGGAAGGCGAAGAGTGGTCAGAGGCGCTTGGAACAAGCGCGCCAGGGGTGCTCGATGGTCGGGCGGTGGCAGCACAGGTGCGAAAGCGGGTGAGATTAGGCGTGGAAGCGGTCAAGAAGCGGGGCGTGAAGCCGCGGTTGGTGGTCGTGCAGGTCGGTGAAGACGAGGCAAGCACGATCTATATCCAGTATAAGCAGCGGGCCTGTCGCGAAGTGGGGATCGCCGGCGAGCACCTTCATCTTCCCGGAACCATCGAGCACGAGGAGTTGTGCAGGCGCCTGGCGAAGCTCAACGAGGACGAGAGTATCCACGGCATATTGTTGCAATTGCCGCTGCCGGAGCATCTCGATAGTGCGGAGGTGATGGCCTATATCGACCCCACCAAGGACGTCGACGGGTTTCATCCCACCAATCTGGGGGCGTTGATGACGCGAAAGGGCCTTCTCGAGCCATGTACCCCGCGGGGTATCCTGAGGCTGTTGATGGCCGCCGGCGTGCACCCGCGGGGCAAACAAGCGGCCGTGATCGGGCGAAGTGTGATCGTCGGTCGACCGATGGCGCTGATGCTGACGCGGGCCGACGCCACGGTGACGCTCTGTCATCGCCATACGGAAAACCTGGAGGAGGTCGTGCGGCGATCGGAGTTGCTGGTGGTGGCCACGGGAGTTCCCCGACTGGTGCGCGGCGATTGGATTCGCGAGGGGGCGACGGTGATCGACGTGGGGATCACGCGCCTGGAGGAGGGACTGGTGGGCGATGTGGAGTACGAGGGGGCTCGAAAACGCACCCGATGGATCACGCCCGTGCCCGGCGGAGTGGGACCGATGACAGTGGCGATGCTGATGGAGAATACGCTCAAGGCAGCCTGTATCTCTCGAGAGTGGGTCATCCGCGACGGCGAGGCGAGGGATGCGCAACAGGCGGGATTGCACTACGGTCACTCGCGGCGCGGCGAATTAACCTGGTTGAGTTCAAATTAGTGCCTCATAAGGAGAAGATGGCATGGGTGTCGATACCGAGGATCTCAAGCACGTTCCCCTCCACGATCTTCACGTAGAGCGGGGGGGAAGCATGACCCCTTTTGCGGGTTATGAAATGCCCGTAAAGTATCGCTCGATTCGAGAAGAGCATCACGCAGTGCGTCAGCAAGCGGGCCTCTTCGATGTAAGCCATATGGGGCGCGTGGAAGTCCGCGGTGAGGAGGCGATCGACGCCGTTGACCGCCTGATGACCCACCATGTGGGCGGACTCAACGTGGGCCAGGCGCGCTATACCGTGATGTGCAACGAGCAGGGCGGCATCATCGATGACCTGGTGATCTACAGGCTGGGCGAGGACCGGCTTTTGCTTTGCATCAACGCCGCCAATCGCAAACGGGATTTGGCCCATTTGAGGGCCCAGTTGGGCGATGGAGCGGTGATCGATGACCAGAGTGACAGCACGGTTCAACTGGCGCTTCAGGGGCCAGAAGCAGAAGCAGTACTTCAGGGTTTTTGTGGGCAAGACTTGAGCGAGCTTCGCTTTTTTCGCAGCACGGAGGTCGACCTGCTGGGCGGCAAGGGCCTGGTGGCGCGGACAGGGTATACGGGGGAAGATGGCTTTGAGCTGTATCTCGGCGAAGAGCTGGGGCGAGACGTAGCGGAGGCGTTGCTGGCTCATGAGTCGGTTCAGCTATGTGGCCTGGGCTGTCGAGACACGCTTCGGATGGAGGCAGGGTTGTTGCTTCACGGCCAGGACATGACGGAGGAGACCAACCCATTGGAAGCGGGGTTGGGGTGGCTGGTTAAATTTGGGAAAGGGCCGGCGTTCGTGGGGCAGTCGGTACTTGAGGGCGTGGCCGAAAAAGGGGTTGAGCGAGAGATGACAGGCTTTCGCCTGGAGGGCCGGGGGATTTTGCGGGCGGGGTACGCCATTGAGGTCGAGGGCCAGGAGATCGGGCACTTGACCAGCGGTGGGGTGGCGCCGACGCTTGAAGCGAGTATTGGACTGGGCTACATCGACAGTGCCTATGGGGACGTCGACGAGGTGGAGGTGGTGATCCGAGGGCGAAAATGCCCGGCGAGGGTCGTCGACCTACCCTTTTATACCCGAGACAACTGAGCCGTTAGTGGACATTAAGAGCCTGGAGAACTGCCGTGGATTTGGATCTGCCAGAGAGTTATCGATTTTCGGACCAGCATGAATGGGCCGATCGTGCAGGAGATGTGGTGACCATCGGGATCACCGATCACGCC
>CAYQBU010000274.1:0-3807 GCA_964415785.1 uncultured Bradymonadales bacterium | reverse complement strand
AGGCGACGGAGAGGGGCACACCGCAAACCTCGATGACCATCGAGGCCACCCCACCGGCGCCCCGCGCCGCAGAAGGGCTCTTCGCCTACCTCACAGCCACCCCCCAAAATTCAATGCCCATCGAGGCCACCCGACCCGGTCATTCTGACCGATGCCGCCGAATCAGATTGGTCACCCGAATCGTCGACAGCACCCGCTCCGTGGCCTGCTCCACGATCTCAACGCGGTGGTGGATCAAGGTCGAGCTCTTGCGCAGCCGCTGGGCCCGGGCCTCCACCCATCCCTTCGTGGCGCTTCGCATGTGGGAGCCATTGATCTCGATGCCCACGGGAAATTCTTCGCTCAAGTCGAGGTCCCAGCAGGAGTGCATGCTCGCCGCCGTCTCCGCCAGCATCATGCTTACCCCGCCGTGGAGTAGCCCCATGGGCTGGCGATCGCCGTCGTCGATCTCCATGGCCAACACCAGGTGCTCGTCGTCGACCGACTTCAGCTCCACCGCGTGATGACCGGCGGCCGTGTCCTTTCGGATCAGCGGCCAGGCCTCGATCCAGTTGTTCTCTGTATGCTCCTTATCGACCAACCAGGTCTTCATATCAGCGAATGCCACGGATGCCCTCTCTCTTCAGGATTGCCCTTGCCTCTTCGACGTCTTTTTCGATCTGGGCGATCAACGCCTCCGGCGACTCAAACTCCTCTTCGCCGCGGATGCGCTGGTAGAAATCGAGCTCCATCTCCTCGCCATAGAGGTTCAGATCTTTGTCGACTCCCTCGTCGAGGACGAAGGTCTCTACCGTTCGCCCCTCGCCATCGAAGGTCGGTCGATGCCCAATATTGGTGATGCTCTGCCAGTGGCGATCGCCCTCCCGGGCAAGACTCGTGGCGTAGACCCCATCGAGGGGCAGCGCCATGTCCACCGTCTTCAAATTGGCGGTGGGAAAGCCCAGCGCCCGCCCCCTCTCCTCGCCCTTGACCACCTCGCCGAAGAGCCGCATCGGTCGTCCGAGCATCGCCTTCGCCAACTTCATATCCCCGGCGTCCAGGGCCTCTCGGACCCGGGTGGAGCTGACCTTGTCTCCGCGGTACTTCACGACGTCGGCGACGGTGGTGCTGAATCCGTGCTCCTCGCCCAGCGCTTTCAGGCTCTCCACGTCTCCCGCCCGCCTGGCGCCGAAGCGAAAATCACTGCCCACCACCACGTGGATCGCCCCCAGGGTCTCCGCCAATATCTTTTCTACGAAGGCCCGGGGGCTCAGGCTCGACAGCCCTTCATCGAAGGTCCACACCACCACGGCGTCCACCCCTTGTCGGGCCATCTCCTCGGCCTTATAGGGCATGGGCGTAAGCCTGGCCGGCGCCTCCTGGGGCCGAAAGAACACCGTCGGATGGGGCTCAAAGGTCAACCCCACCGCCATCGCCCCCCGGCGATCGGCGACCTCCACGGCTTCCTTGAATAAGAGCTGGTGGCCCAGATGCATGCCGTCGAAATTGCCAATGGTCACCACCGTCGGTTCATCGTCGATATCGATGCCATCGCTCGATCTGTAGATCTCTGTCATAACGCCCTGTGCTCCTTGACGGTTGAGCTCGCCTTCATGTCGGCGAAAGTGTAGTCCCCACCCCTGCCCCAAACAAGTCGACCCCGGTGGACATGGAGACGTCGACACTGTGGATTAACCCGCCGATTCGCGATACATCTTGTCGAGGCGCCGTCGCGTCCATTGCCTCCCACTTCGCTTTTTGCGCTACCACGCCATGCGACCACTCTCCTCCATCCTCGCCCTCATGGCCGTCGCCGGTGCCCTCCTTGTGCCCGCGTCTCAGGCCATGGCTCAGGGGCCATCGACCTCCGGCGAGACGATCTGGTTTACCAGCGCCGAGGTCGGCGTCGGCCCCATCGGCGACGATCTGTACCTCCATCTTCGGCCGCGGCTGACCCTGCTTCGCCCCACCTCGTCGCCGATCTGTGCCGACGACCAACCCACCTGTGACCTCCTGCTGGAGGCCACCGTCGAGGCCCCACTTCGCCTGGGTCTGGAGGGCGACGATCGGGGACGACTTCGCCAACGGGACTGGTCTCAGGCCCGCGACGCCACCCGCCTGATTCGACGCCTCCAATTTGGCGCCGCCTCCGACCCCTTTTCCCTTCACCTCGGCGAGCTGGGCGCCACGTCACTGGGTCACGGAACCCTGGTCGATGGCTTCTTTAACCGCATCACCACCGATCACCACGCCCTGGGCTTTCGCCTCCAGGCCCATCAACCCCGCTGGGAGGTCCAGACCTTCACCAACGACGTGCTCTCGCCCTACCTCCTGGGCGCCCACCTCCGGGGACGACCTCCTGTGCTCTACGACGAGACCTCCAGCCTCCAGCGCCTCCAGGTCGGCGCCTCTCTGGCCGTCGACGCCAACGCCCCCCGATCGCTGGACGGCGACCAGGTCACCACCGACGCCCACTGGCCGGCCGTCCAGGACAGCCAGGCCACGGCCCTCCTGGGCCTCGAACTCAGCTACCCGCTCCTTCGACGTCAACGCCTGGCCCTGACCTCTTACGCCGACTGGAATCATCACTTCGACATCGGCCGGGGACTGCACCTGGGGCTGCTGGCGGACCTCGACCTCTCCGAGGGCGTTCAGCTCTCGGGCCGCCTGGAATACCGCCGCCTCTCGGATCGCTACCTGCCCGATTATTTCGATCCCCTCTACGAGATCAGCCGCTACCAATTTCGACTCCACCACGACGCCTCGCCTCAACCCAAGCTCAGCGCCATCGCCAACGCCGACAGCCAGCGCCGCCACGGGGGGCGCATCCAACTCCAGACCCGCATCGAGGGGTTGATGAGCTTCTCCGCCTCTCTGGCCGATGCCTCGGGTTGGACCGGCGCCAGCCTGCGCCTTCGCGCCTCCTTTGACTACGACGAGCGGAGCCGCTTCGGCCTCTTCTACGCCTCCCAGGCTCCGGGCCACCAGTCATTTTCCGCCTCTCTGGCCGACCTGCTGACCTTCCAGGACTCCGTGGCCGTCGCCGAGGGGCGCACCCAGATCCGCGGGCCCCTCTATGCCCTTGGCCAACTGGGCCGTCAGTGGCAGCTTCAATCGGACGGCACCTTCGACTCCCTGCTCCTCTGGCACCTCGGCGCCGGCGTCGGCGCCCAATTCTAAGCCCCTCCAACCATGAGCGATCGCGATCCCCAGACCGACTCCAGCCCCCGGCCCCCCGGCGCAAGCCTCGGCCTGTGGCTGACCCTCGTGGGCTTTGCCGTCGCCGGATGGTGGCTGTATTCGCTGAGCACCGACCTTCCCACCATCGACGACCTCCACGATCTTCGCCCCCACCAGGGCCTCGCCATCTATGCTCAGGACAGCACGCACCTCGGCGGCGCCAAGACCATCGCGCCGCCGCGCTTTGAGGACCTGCCTCCCTTGCTCATCGCCACCTTTCTGGCCGCCGAAGACGAGGATTTCTTCAGCCACTCCGGCTATAATACCCGCAGCATCGGCCGCGCCATCGTCGCCAACCTGCGGGCCGGCGAGACCGTCCAGGGGGGAAGCACGATCACCCAGCAGGTCGCCAAGCACTTCCTCGATCGCCAGCGCTCCTGGGAGCGAAAGATCCGGGAGTTCTTCCTCGCCCGACAGCTCGAGGCCAATTTCTCCAAGCAGGAGATCCTGGAGGCCTACCTGGGCGGCGTCTACTTCGGCCAGGGCGCCTGGGGCGTCCACCAGGCCAGCCGCGTCTACTTCGACGCCTCCATCGACGAGCTGACCCTCAACCAGATGGCCACCCTCGCCGGCGCCCTCCCGGCGCCC
>CAYQBU010000273.1:2695-3891 GCA_964415785.1 uncultured Bradymonadales bacterium | reverse complement strand
CACCATCTCTCTATCTTCTCTGCCTCGTGGGCCTGCTCCTGGGGAGCCTGGCCTTTACCGGCTGCGGTGACGACGACGCCGGGCCCTCCACTCCCACCAGCAACGAGCGCTTTGATTTCGAGGAGGGCCCCCCGGGCACCTCCGTGGGCGCCTACGCCGTCGTTGAATTTGAAGGCGAGGAATTCCAGAGCGCCCAGATCGAGACCCTTTTGGAGACCACATCTCAGTTGGGCAACGTCGATCCCATCATGAGCCCCGATGAATTGGATCAGCGTCGCCAGGGCCTGCGCCTCGAGCAGCCCTCGCGCATCTCACTGGCCGACCGCGACACCGCCCCCGAACCCGTCCACACCGTCGACACCATCACCAGCGACCAGGACGCATTGGCCTTTAACCCCTCTCTGGTCTCCGATGACCCCGACTTTATCCGCTCTCAATTTGAGGCCTCCCTCGCCGAGCTCGACGACGCGACGCTTTCCAACTCTCCCATGGATATGCTCAAGAACAGCGAGCGCATCGATGGCTGCACCGACGGCCCCCACATCGCCAGCACCGTCGATCGCATGGGCACCTTCGACGGCTGGCTCTGTGAGATGACCACCACCGGTAACGTCGAAGCCGCCAGTCTCACCGAGAATTTCAACTGGCACCTCTACATCGCCCCCGAGGGCCTCTATTTCGGCCTCTCTCGGGGCAAGAGTCTCAGCCTCCCCTACACCGGACCCTCTATGTCCGCCGGATGGTCCAATAGCATGACCTGCTATCAGAGCCCCGATCCCGACGGCATCTACGTCGACTACCTCGACAGCCTCAGCTCTGTCAGTGTCAACTTTAGCTTCAGTACCGGCTCCTTTCTCTTCGCTGGACTGGGCATCTCCACCGGCTTTACCACCGTCCTTGACGGATTCAATGCCGCTGGCTTTGGCGTCGGCCACGGATGGTCCGTCAGCTTCGACTTCTTCCCCCTTCTCAACCTGTGGCCTGTCTCCGTGGGTGTCCCCGTGGAAGGCGAACGCACCGCAGGACCACTCGCCATTGCCAGCTGGGGCGAGCGCTGCATGGATCCCCCCTATGTCTCCGACGACAACCCATTTGAGGGGATCGCACAAAACACCGACAACGACGACGTCCCCACCTTTACGAACCAACCGTCGTCCAACAACTCCGACCCTGGCTCCAACAACTCCGACCCCGGC
>CAYQBU010000273.1:0-2595 GCA_964415785.1 uncultured Bradymonadales bacterium | reverse complement strand
GAACCAACCGTCGTCCAACAACTCCGACCCTGGCTCCAACAACTCCGACCCCGGCTCCAACAACTCCGACCCCGGCTCCAACAACTCCGACCCTGGCTCCGACAACTCCGACCCCGGCTCCAACAACTCCGACCCTGGCTCCAACAACTCCGACCCTGGCTCCAACAACTCCGACCCCGGCTCCAACAACTCCGACCCTGGCTCCAACAACTCCGACCCCGGCGGCGGTGGCACCCCCGGTGACGATTGCGATGACCTGGAGCCCGGTGACGATGGCTACGATGATTGCGACGACGATATCGACAGCAACTCCAGCCCCCTCAACGTCGCCGACGTCAACGAACACCAGCTCGAGGGCAGCGGGCCCACCTCCGCCCTCACCGGCTCCTATTTCAACTGGATGAATACCCGCTCCGGCGTCGGCACCGCCCACCACATCCCCGCCGGCACCCAGGGCGACTGGTTTGGCGAATATATCGACCGCGGCGTCACCGGCTCCTGCTCGGACTGCTCCAATATGTCGATCAACGCCATCGCCGACGACGTCGGCCGAAGCGTCCGCGAGGCCGTCAACCGCGACGACAATGACGTCGTCTCCCGCATGGGCCTTCGCGCCTCGCAGCAATACCTGCGAAGCGCCCCCGAATTCGGTATCCAGAATACCCAGATGGAGGGCATGGAGGCCGCCGTCCAGGCCAGCTATAACGACCTGATCGCCGTCGGCTCTGCGATGCAAGACGATCCCGACCGCTACTTCTCCGCCGCCACCCGAGAGTACCCCGTTCGCGCCGGTGAAACCGTGTCGATGCCCGTCGAGCCCACAGAGATCACCGATCTCATCGGTGGCTCCACCGACGATATCTCCGGCGCCACCGTCTGCCTGAGCACCTTCCGCTCCCAGGATGAAGTCTGTGGTCAAATCGGGGCCGACGACCCCATCGTCTTTGACTACACCCCCGACAACCCCCGCCCTCGCATCTTTACCATCGACGTCGACCTCTCCACCGCCCAGGGCTACGACGAGGCCGATGTCGAAAGCTGGCAGGTCCGCCCCGCCCGACGCATGGTCACGCCCCTGGTGGACACCCCCGCTCAGGCCGCACTCGCCGCTGCCCCCACCACCGTTTCCGGATCCCCGATCACCCTCAACGCCCAGCTCATGGATGACAACGGCCGCTTCGTCCAGCGACCGGCCACCTTCCGCTTCTACGACCCCTACGGCGAATTGCTCGCCGAAGTCCAATCCGACGATGGCCGCGCCATCCACCAGTATATCCCCGAGCCCGTTGCTCCCTCCATCGACTCCTTCGAAGAGGTCGACATCGACTACGATGGCGGCGCTCAAACGGGCATCGGCTACCTCATTCAGGGCCAACGGCTCAGCCAGGGCGCCGACATTCGCGTCGACGGCACCCGGCTTAGCTCCGACGACTTCATCATCCAGCGCGAGAGCCCTCAGGCCATCATCATCGCCCCCCTCCAGCCCACCGACGATCCCAGCTTTTCATCGGACGCCGAACTCCGCATCACCAATCCCGGCGACCTCGAAGACAGCCTCACCGGCATCAGCGAGGGATAGAGGCCACCGCTGGTCTCGCCCCCCGGCAGTGATTAGAATTCTTCGTCGATTCCATCGACCATCGCCGAAGATTGTCCGACATCACTGCGGGGGGCCCATGAACGACTTGATCTTATGGTTTGACGATATCGCCAGCGACGACATCCCTCACGTCGGCGGCAAAAACGCCTCCCTCGGCGAGATGATCGCTCACCTCGACGACCGGGGCATTGCCGTCCCTCCCGGCTTCGCCACCACCTCTTGGATGTATTGGCGCTACCTCGAGGCCAACGACCTCCAGACCACCATCGCCTCCCTGCTCGACGAGCTTCACCACCAACGCCTGTCCCTCGACGAGGCGGGCGCTGCGATTCGTGAGGCGATCCTCAACGCTCAATTTCCCGACGACTCCACTCGCGCCATCCGCCAGGCCTACGCCCAGCTCAGCGATCGCGTCGGCCGCTCCGAAGTCGACGTCGCCGTTCGCAGCAGTGCCACCGCCGAGGACCTCCCCGACGCCAGCTTCGCCGGCCAACAGGAAAGCTTTCTCAATATCCAGGGGCCCGACCAACTCATCGACGCTTGCCGCCGCTGCTACGCATCCCTCTTTACCAATCGCGCCATCAGCTACCGCGACCAAAAGGACTTCGACCACCTCAACATCGCCCTCTCCGTCGGCGTCCAGCAGATGGTGCGCTCCGACAAGGGCGGCGCCGGCGTCGCTTTTACCCTCGACCCCGACAGTGGGTTTCCCCACACCGTGGTCATCAGCGCCGCCCACGGACTGGGCGAGGTCGTCGTCCAGGGCTCCGTAGACACCGACGAGTACACGGTCTTTAAGCCCTTGCTCGACGACCCCGATTGCGCTCCCATCATTGGCCATCGCATCGGCGAGCAGGGGCAGATGATGATCTATGCCGACGGTCGATCTCACACCCGCATGGTCGACACCCCATCCCACCTTCGCAATGCACCCGTCCTCGCCGACGAGCAGATCCTCACCCTCGCCCGCTGGAGCGCCACCATTGAGGGGCACT
>CAYQBU010000272.1:0-3903 GCA_964415785.1 uncultured Bradymonadales bacterium | reverse complement strand
CTCATCACATGATCGCCGTGCACCGACTCAATGGTCTTATCCAGCGTCACATGGGTCTCGATGACGCGCGCTCCCCGCGACGCCGCCAGCAAACATCCCTCAATGCCGTGGACGTGATCGCTATAGCCGTAATAGCCGTCGGGCCCAAAGCGCTGTGGCATCCCCACCAGATCCTCCGGGTAGCTCGGATAATTGGAGCTGCAATAGAGGTAGCGCATCTGCTCATCGGGCTCGCCGAAGGGAAATCCCTCCTCCTCCCACCACCCCAACGAGATCAGCGTCTCCTTGCCCAACCCCAGCACTTCTTCCACCAACTCCGGGCGCTCCACCACCGTTCGGCTGGCGATCTTATAGCGCCTGGGATCGGCGGCCGCCGCAAGCTCGAGGCCCTCGGCGCTGATGATGGAGGCCATAAACTCCACCTCCCACTGGTCACACCACCGCCTCAAGCGGCTCGCCAGATGGGCATCGATGGCATTGATCTCTCCCGGCCCATCGCGCCACCCAAATTGAAACTTCACCACGTCCGCCCCCGCCCGGCTCGCCTGCGCAATCAACTCGTAGGCCAGCGCCGGATTGCCCTCATAATTCAGTCCCACTTCGGCGATGATTTCCATGCGCTCCTCCCTTAATTGACCCATCTTTATTGCGATTGACTCACACCCTTTTTCAACGCCTCATCGAGCATCCAGCGATCGAAGCGGCTCTTTAATTGGATGCTCCTTCGCCGCGGCATCACCACGTGCGTGATCTGCGTCCCATGCATGTCCTCCGGCGTGAGCACATCGCGCCAACTCGCCGTGATCGCTCCGTTATAGACGTAGAGCCCTTCGCGCTCCGGCCTCAACCGCTGCATCATCGCCGGATTGATCGGCTCCAGGCCCTGGCGCCCATGCGAAAAGTGCAGATCGTAATCCTCATAGACGCTGATCACGCTATCGGCCTCGTAGAGCCGCAGGCTGTCGACGGCCTTGACGATATCGCCCTCCCGCCGAAGCGGTGAGTGCAGGCTCAGCACCACCACGATATCCGGATGCCGATCCTCTTCGCCCTCCAGGCGCGTCACCGCATCAAAGACCACCTCGCTCAGTTGCCGATCTGCCCGCGACAACACCGCCGGCCTCATCATCACATCCACCTCTCGGGAGCCGCAATAATCGACCACCGACTGGCAATCGGTGGTCACCCACAGATCGTCAAAGACATCGCTCTGTTGCGCCGCCTTCAGGGTATGCTCGATCAGCGCCCGTCCCCCCACCTCTTCCAACACAATATTGGGCTTGTTGGAATAGGTGTTTTTCGCCGGAATCACCCCCAGCACCCGTGGCTTAACACTGCCCTCCTGGCGCTCCACCATCCGCCGCTTGATCCGGCGCCGCGCGCTCAAAATCCGCTCTTCATCACTGCTCATCGATCCGTCGTGCTGGCGATAATAAAACAGCGGCGTGCCCACATTCTCCACCGCGTAGCGCCGCACCACCTTCAGCCACAGATCGTAGCCGTCCTGAGCCCGCTGACCCTCATCGTAGCCCCCCAGGCTCTTGAGCACCCGCCGACGCACCATCGTGCACGCCCCGTGAGCCGGCAAATCCAACAACCGCGCCTCTTTGCCCACCTTTTTTCGCCGCTCGATGCCCAGCGTACGCCCCTGCTCATCGACGTACACATAATTGGGGTACACCAGTGCCACCTTGGAGCGCGCCTCCAATCGCTGGGCCATCACCAATAGCGCCGACTCATCGAGCCAATCGTCGGCATCGAGGCGCATGATATACTTGCCCCGCGCCTCCTCCAGCACCCGATTGGCCGTCGCCGCCAGACCCCTTGGCCGCTCATGGATCCACACCCGGCACCGATCGCCGAGGCGCTTTCCCCACTCCCAGCATTTATCGGCGCTATCGTCGCTGGAGCCCTCATCGATCAGGATCACCTCCCAGCTGTCCAGACTCTGCGCCTTAACGCTCTCCACCGCCCGATCGAGATAACATCCATAATTATGACACGGCACATATACCGTCACTAGCGGCCTGCTCATGCTTCCTCCCCCACGCCAACAGGTTGTCCAAGATTGCCTACATGAACCTAGTCACCAACGACCGCCCCGCCAAATTTTGAGCGCTACCACAACATGATCACAAGCTCCCGATCGCCGATCGCGATCGGCCAGTGCGCATGCTCCATCCAACCGTTGGCCGCCATCGCGATCAGCAGCAACCACACCCCGCTAAACACCATCGCTGCTCCCAGAACCCTGTCGCTTCCCAGATGTCCCAACCACCCCGGCAGCGATGACCCCATCGCCGCCATCGCCAACACTGGCGTCGTCAGCACCACCAAAAGCACCATGATCGCCGCCCCGTGAAACGCGCTCGCCGTCGCCGCCGCAATCCCCAGCACCCAGAACATCAACATGCACGGCAAAAAGCCGAGCACCAATCCAAAGCCCACCATCCGCCACAGCCCCTCCCTGGGCAGATGTCGCCCCAGGCCTCGCAGCGCCTTCGACGTAAACCTCGCCGCCCATCCCGGCCCCTGACCACCTCGGCGCCTCCAGGGTTTAAAGGGGCTAATCTTGGCCACCCCCACCCCCAGGATCACCACCGCCACCGCCAACCCCGCCGTCTGCGCCACGCTCTCGATCGTCGCCTGCGCCGCCGCCCCCAACAGCCCCGCCATCGCCCCCATCGCCCCGTAGATCAGCCCCCGGCCCCCCTGATAAGCCCCCACCGCCATCAGCGCTCGCCTCGCCCTCCCCCCACGGCTCTTCGCCCGGTTGACCCCCATCCCCGCCGTCAGACTGGCCATGATCGGCCCACACATCCCAATGCAATGCACGGTGATCCAGATCACTCCTATCCCCAGCACCTGCGCATAATATGGTCCATAACCTTCCATGGGGGCTCCTCGTCCGTCGGTCTCAACTGACCAGCGGGCCAGCTTCTTCCACCCTACTCTGCAAGGCCCCTGCCAGGCCATAGGGCAAAGCGTCACACATCCTTCCCCTTTTGACGCACTTTTTGCGCACACCTTGGATCCCCCTGCATTTCTTTCGTCTCCTTCATCCTGTGAGCCCGTGCGACACTTCGCCGCACTTCACTTTACGCCAATATCATTACACTACATGCTGACCATGGAGGTGCTGGCACGGAACCTGCGTTCACCAGCAAACCCAGGGGCGACTTCATGAAAACTCGCCCCCTTTTGACATCGATGACCCTAATTTTTTCGCCCCTGACGTACCTAGGAGGATGGCGGTGACAACCTCATCTCAAACTGACGACCAGCCCGTGCCGGCTGGCATGGACAAAATTCGCTACGACGACCAAACGGTTCGTCTCTTCGTCTTCGCCACCGTCTTGTGGGGCATCGTCGGCATGGCCGTCGGGGTTCTCATCGCCCTCCAGTTGGTGATGCCCGAGGCCAATATCGGCAAGTATTTCACCTTTGGACGCCTCCGGCCCCTGCACACCAATGCCGTCATCTTCGCCTTTGCCGGCAACGCCATCTTTGCCGCCGTCTACTACTCCACCCAGCGCCTGTGTAAGGCCCGGATGGCCAGTGACTTCTTGAGTAAATTCCACTTCTGGGGCTGGCAGGCGATCATTGTCTCCGCCGCCATCACCCTGCCGCTGGGCTTTACCCAGACCAAGGAATACGCCGAATTGGAATGGCCCATCGCCATCGCCATCGCCGTCGTCTGGATCGTCTTTGCCATCAACTTTTTCTGGACCCTTAAGAACCGGCGCGAAAAGCATATGTACGTCGCCATCTGGTTCTATATCGCCTCCATCGTCACCGTCGCCGTCCTCCACGTGGTCAATAACCTGGCCATCCCCGTCGGCCTCTTCGAGAGCTACTCCATCTTCTCCGGCGTCCACGACGCCATGATCCAGTGGTGGTACG
>CAYQBU010000271.1:0-3907 GCA_964415785.1 uncultured Bradymonadales bacterium | reverse complement strand
TGGCGAGCTCCGCGAGCCTGTGGGGGCTCCATGACACCCTTCTCTTCATCCACACTCCACTTGCCATCCCCCCTTGCGCACCTAGATTGATTCCACACCAAAACCAAAGACAAGCACCCGCCCAACGGGGGATTTCGATGGATGATCAATGGACACTGACCTACCAGGGCCTCAACGCCGACCAGGAGGGCCTTCGCGAGGCCATCTGCACCCTTGGCAACGGCGTCTTCGCCACCCGCGGCGCCTTCGAGGAGGCCTTTAACGACTCCATTCACTACCCGGGCAATTACGTCGCTGGCGGCTATAACGAGCGAACCAGCGAGATCGCCGGTCGCCAGATCAGCAACGAAGACCTGGTCAATTTCCCCAACTGGCTCTGGCTTCGATGCCGCATCGACGGCGGTCCCTGGCTTCGCCTGTGGGATATGGAGGTCCTCAACTATACCCAGCACCTGCACCTCAAGGAGGGCTTTCTGGAGCGCCAGTGGGTCGCCCGCGACGATCAGGGGCGCACCACCGCCCTGACCAGCCGGCGACTGGTCCATATGCAGCAGCACCACCTGGCGGCCATCCAGTGGCAATTTACCGCCCGCGATTGGTCGGGCACTCTGGAGATCGAGAGCGGCCTCGACGGATCGGTGATCAACGACAACGTCGAGCGCTACCGCCAACTTGAGTCCAAACACCTCGACGTCATCGACCGCGGCACAGTGGCCCCGGAGGGCATCTTTTTGAAAGTGCGCACCAACCGATCGGGCATCGAGCTCGCTCAGGCCGCTCGCACCCGCGTCGTCGACGCCCCCAACCCCGATGTCCCTATCGCTCATCAACACCTGCAGCCCGGCGACGAGCAAATTGCCGAGAAATTTCGCCTCCAACTCGACGCCGGCGATCACTTCACCCTCGACAAGGTCGTCGCCCAGTACAGCTCCCGGGACCGGGGTATCGGCGAATGTGCCAAGGCCGCCCGCCGCGCCATCTACGACGTTCCCAGTTTCGACGCCCTCCTCCAGTCTCAGCGCCAGTGCTGGAAGCACCTCTGGCACCACAGTGACATCCTGTTGGAGCTCAACGCCGACGCCGTCGACGACGACCCCGACGACCACCACGATCAGCTCATCTTGCGCCTCCACATCTTTCACCTCCTCCAGAGCGCCTCACAGAACACCACAGGCCGCGACGTCGGCATCCCCGCCCGCGGGCTCCACGGCGAGGCCTACCGCGGCCATATCTTCTGGGATGAGCTCTTCATCTTCCCTTTCTACGTGCTGCGCTTTCCCACCATCGCTCGCTCCACAATCCTCTACCGCTACCGCCGTCTCGACGCCGCCCGCAAGCGGGCTCACGAATTGGGATTAAAGGGCGCCATCTTTCCCTGGCAAAGCGGCAGCGACGGCTACGAGACCACCCAGACCCTTCACTTAAACCCCATGTCCGGCCGCTGGGATCCCGACCACAGTCACCGCCAGCGCCATATCAACAACGCCATCGCCTACAATATCTGGTCCTACTACCTGGCCACCAAGGACCGCTCCTTTCTCGAGGAATACGGCGCCGAAATCCTCCTCGAAATCGCCCGCTTCTGGGCCCACCTGGCCACCTATGACCCCGACGACGACCGCTACGATATCCATGGCGTCATGGGCCCCGACGAATACCACGAAAAATACCCCGACGCTCAATCCGGGGGCCTCTCCAATAACGTCTACACCAACGTCACCGCCGCCTGGTCCATCCAGATCGCCCTCCAGGCCCTTGAAGAGACCGTCTCCCACGACACCCGCCAGCGCCTCATCGACACCCTCGCTCTCGACGAACAAGAACGTCACCTCATGGATCAGGTCTCACGACGCCTCCGCGTCGTCTTCCACGACGGCGTCCTCAGCCAATTCGAGGGCTATGACGACCTCCGGGAATTGGACTGGAATCATTACCAGGACACCTACGGCAATATCGAGCGCCTCGATCGCATCCTCAAGGCCGAGAACGACAGCCCCGACCACTACAAGGTCTCCAAGCAGGCCGACGTGACCATGCTCCTCTACCTCTTTCGCAGCGACATCCTCCTCGGCCTCTTCGAGCGCCTCGGATACTCCCTCGACGAAGAGGACCTGATCCGAAGCGTCGAGTACTACCGCGCCCGCACCTCTCATGGCTCTACGCTCAGCCGCGTTGTCTTCACCACCGTCGTCCATTGCTTCGACTGCGACCAGGGCTCCAAGCTCTTTCGCCGCGCTCTGGAAAGCGATCTCCAGGACATCCAGGGCGGCACCACCCAGGAGGGCATCCACCTGGGCGCCATGGCCGGCACCCTGGACATCGTCAAGCGCTACTACGCAGGCTTGAGCCTCACGCCAAAAGGGCTTCGCTTTACGCCCCATCTGCCGGAGCGCATCTCCCATATTTCCTTCAAGGTCTTACGCCACCACCGATGGTATACCATCGACGTCGACCGTGAGCGCATCTGCGTCGCCGTCGACGACGCCACCGACGAGGCGGTCACCATCTTCGTCGGTGAAGAGTCCTACCTGCTCCAGCCCGGTCAATCCGTGGAGGTCGAGAGCGACCACCCTCCGGTGCTCGCCGACGCCCATGCCGAACTGGACCATCACGAAGCTCTGGCGCCGCCGATCCGCCTCGCCGAAGACGAGAACGCCCCGCCCTGGCCTCCCGGCCAGAGCAAACCCTGATCCCGGCTCACCAGAAATTCACCAGCAGATTCAGTCCCAGCGACTCCGTTCGGCTGCGCTCCGGCTCGTCGGCAAAGACAGCATCGAAGCGATAGGCGGAGTAGAGATAACGGGCGCTCAAGGCCACATCACCAAAATCAATATCCACTCCCAGGCCCATTCGAAGCGAGCCGCCCATCACCGATGAGAAACTGCCCTCCGGCATCAGCACATGGCCTCCCAAACCGGCCAGGGCATAGGGCTGCACGGTGTACTCCGTGGGCTGCACGCGCACATCGAAGGAAGTATTGACCAGCGAGGCCGTGCGCTCTCCGGCCGCCGTATCATCGAAGCGATAGTGGCCACCGCCAAAGCCTAGCTCCACGCCTGCCCACTCGCCTTTGACGCCGGCACCGATATTGAGGTCCGCTCCGGAACCCGTATCATTTTCCAGCTCCATCGCTCCGGCAGAGGCACCGATCGTCCAGTAGGGCACCAGGCTCGACTCCCAGGTTCCCTCGCTTCGTTGCTCCTCTTGCCGACGCTGCGGAGGTGGCGTCGCCGACGCCGTGGTTCGCCGGCTCGACGTCGTACTGCCAGAAGCGCTGGCCGTGGTCCGACGTTGATCTTCGTAGTAATAATCGTCTTCGTAGTAGCGATCGTCCTGGTAATAGCGATCGTCGCCGGCCCGTCGATCGTCGCGGTAGCGCTGGTCATCCCTCTGGCGCCGGGTATCTCGCGCACGCCGGTCATCTCGGTGACGCCGGTCATCGCGATAGCGCCGGTCATCCCGCTGGCGATCGTCGTAGTGGCGCCTCTCCGTGCGCTCCGTGCGTCGTTCCGTGCGGCGCGTCGTGCCTCCCTGCCGCCCACGGTCGCGTCGACCTTCATCTTCGTCGACCACCACCACGTCATCGCCGCTTCGATGTCGCGAATCGTCTTCATCGACCACCACCACGTCGTCATCGCTTCGGCCAGGACTTCGATCTCGCGAATCGTCTTCATCGACCACCACCACGTCATCGCCGCCTCGACGCGGGCTTCGATCCCGGGAGTCATCCTCATCGACCACGATCACGTCGTCGTCGCTTCGGCCGGGACTTCGCCCCGGGCTTCGATCTCGCGAATCGTCTTCATCGACCACCACTACATCGTCGCCATCATCATCGCGGTCATCGATGACCACGATGTCATCATCGTCGTCACTATCTTGAGTTCGTCGCCGACGATCCTCGATC
>CAYQBU010000270.1:0-3970 GCA_964415785.1 uncultured Bradymonadales bacterium | reverse complement strand
TGCCCCTCAGGACGATCTGGACCTCAACTTCCCGCTCAGTGTCGACCTCGGCCTCAAATACCGCTTTTAATCCGGATTAACCTGGAGCCTGCCCCATGATCGATACTGGACTTCAACGCGCCACCGCCTCGGCCCCGGCCACCGTCAGCAACGTCGGGGTCGGCTTTGACATCCTGGGCTTCAGTCTCACCGGTCTCAGCGATCAGGTCACCGTCTGCGCCATCGATGCCCCGGAGGTCCGCATCGGCGATATCGACGGTCGCCACGCCTCATCCGTGCCCACCGACGCGGAGCGAAATACGGCCTCCGCCGCCCTCATCGCCCTTCGTGAGGCCCGCCAATTGGACTTCGGCTTTGAGGTCCACATCACCAAGGGCGTCCCCCTTCACTCCGGCCTCGGCGGCTCCGCCGCCGCTGCGGTGGCCGCCATCGTCGCCGCCTCCGCCCTCCTGGATCAGCCCCTGACCCTCGCCGAACGCGCCACCTTTGCCCTTCATGGCGAGGAGGCGGCCTGCGGCGAGCGAAAGGCCGACAATATCTGCCCCTCCATCATGGGCGGCATGGTCCTCATTCGCTCCCTGGACCCCTTTGACGTCGTCCGCATTCCCGTGCCCCAGGACATGGGCGCCGTGATCGCTATCCCCGATCTGGACATCGAGATCCAGCAAGCCCGGGCCATCCTCAACGACGTCATCGACCTCCAAGAATACGTCGCCCAATCGGCCAATCTCGCCGGCTTTGTCGCCGGCTGCTATAGCGACGACCGGGCGCTGATCGCCCGCTGTCTTCAGGACCTCATCGTCGAACCGCAGCGCTCCCACCTCATCCCTGGCTTTGCCGACGTTCAAAAAGCAGCCCTCGCCCATGGTGCCATGGGCGCCAGCATCGCCGGTGCCGGTCCCTCCCTCTTTGCCCTCCACGACCGCCACATCGAGCCCCGCTACCTCGCCGACGCCATGGCCCAGGCCTTTGACGACGCCGACGTCGACGCCGACCTCCTCTTGACCCCCATCCAGGGCCTGGCCGCCCACATCATCGAGCGCCATCCCTGACTTCTTCGCTGCTTGAAAACTATCCCTTGAGAAACTCCGCCAGCCCCGACAATCCGTCGACATTGGCCGAGATCGACTTCATGGTCGCCACGATGGGGATCGCCAGCAGTAGGCCCACCGCGCCCCACATCCAGCCCCAGAAAATCGCCGACAACAACACGGCTAAGCTATTGAGCTTGAGGTGCCTTCCGATCACGTAGGGCGTCACCAGATTGCCCTCCAAGCCGGTCACGCTGGCATAGATCAGCACGCACCAGAACACGGCCTGTAACTCCCCAAATTGCACGTAGGCCACCACCGCTGGGATCAGGCTTCCGATGATCGGCCCCACGTAGGGGATGAAGTTGAACAACCCCGCAAAGATCCCCAGCAAGAAGGCAAAATCCAGCCCGTAGAGATAGAAGATCGATCCCGTCAAGATCGCCACCACCGTATTGGTGGCAAAGCGGTTGAAGAGGTAGCGCTGCACGTCGTCGTTGACATTGCTCAAGATCGTCCGCGCTGCTCGCTGGCGCTTCTTGCTTCGCCCCGCCGCCCGCACGATGCGCTCATGCAGCCCCGGCCCCTGCGCCAGGATGAAAACCAGCACAAAGATGCACATCAACGTCTGGGCGATGATCCCTAAAAATCCCGTCAACCCACCGGCGATAAAGTCGGTGGCCGCCGCCATGATATCGGCCCCCCCCTGCTCTCCAAAGACATCCATCCCCTCCAATTCCTCTCCATCTCCCCCGCCGATCCCCGCCCCCTCGCGCCGAAAGGGATCGAGGTAGCCCTCGAATCGCTGTTGCAACTCGGCCACCGTCTCCCGCAGCCGGTTGATATTGTCGATGAATTGATCCTGGTAGTTGTGCAATTCCATGATCAATCGACGGATCTGATCGCCGATAAAGGTCCCCAGCATCCCCGCCATCCCCACCGACAATACCACCACGATCAAGGCCGCCATCCCCCGCGGCATATTCACGTTCGTCGCCGGCACCCGCAGCTTCATCAACCCGTTGACAAAGGGCGTCAACACGTAAGACAGGAAAAAGGCCAGCACGATGGGCACCAGGATCACCTGGGCGAAATTGAGCAGCCATACCAGGGCGGCAATGCCGATCACCACCGCGCTGATCCGTATCCCTCGGACATCGCTGATCGCCCGATCAATACTCTCCACCCAGGAGAGTTCCTCTTCCTCCTGAACCTCCCTGTCTTGCTGCTCACTGCTCATAGACACTCTTGATGGGGCATGATCCTTGGTGAGAGCGCTTCGCGCCGCGCCACCTTAACCGGCCTCCCCGGGCTCGTCTACTACCTGTACCTGCACCCTCACCTCTGGCTCAGATCAAACGGCGCAGCAGCATCACATTGGTCTGACTGCGACGCATCAATTTGAGGTGCTTGGCCTCATTGCCAAACAGGCCAAATAGCCGTGAGTCCTCGGGCGGCGGATGAATGATCAATAAATCGTAGGAATTGGGGTCGGCCTTGTCGATCAAATCGCCCATGGACTCAAAATCCCGATCTGCATAGTGGCACTCCACCCCATAGGACTCGATGATCTCCGTGACCTCGTCGCGCCGACTGGAATCCACGAATAGATCGTCCTGAGCCATCTGCTTGAGGCGCTCTCCCGACGCCGCGTTGAGATAGCCGTCGAATCGCCTCGGCTGGTCGTCGCGGATCACCTCTAGCGATAGCTCCGTGCCCGTTCCCCCAAATAGACTGCCCAGATAATTGGCCAACTTGTCGCTCAAATCGTTGACCATCACCGTCACCAACACCTTGCGGCACAACTTGTCTGTGGCCTTGGTGACCATCAAATTGCCCTCGCCGCTCATCACGATCTCGTCGGCGATCATGCCTAATAACTGCTGCGAAAAGCCTCCCTTGCCCGCCCCGCCGATGCACACCAGATCGTAATTGGGCGCCACGCCCAACAGGTATTTGGCCATATCTCCCCTGGCCTGGCGCCACTCTACATCGCCCTGCTTTAGCGACAATTCATCGACCAGGTCCTCTACTTCCTCCTCGATAACATCGGCCTTGCGCGCCGCCCCTTCCAGATCTCCCTTTCGGCGCAGATCGCGGGTGATCTTCTCCTTCTTTTTGGGCAGATCCCGGGCCCGCTGCTTGAAGACCAGGATCGTCACCTCGTGATCGGTGTTCCTAAATAATTGCAGGGCGAATCGTGCGGATTTGACGGCCCATTGACTTCCGTCGGCCGAAATGAGTATGCGCATCTGTCACACCTTTGTGACGATAAAAGCTCAACCTGATCAGCAACTTAACCCGCCAGGAGTGGCCAGTACAGCCGGAGCATCAGATAAAGTACCGCAAATGCGGCTATCATGGCAAAAAAGCCTACTCGAATAAAATCAGACGCTCGCACATAACCGGACGAATAGATGATCGCATTGCCCGGCGTCGACACCACCAGCATAAAGCCAAATGACGACGCCAGCGCCGTCGACAGCCCCATCACGATCACGGGAATCCCCGTCTGGGCGCTGATTTCGATGACCACCGGCCCCATGACACTCGCCGTCGCTCCCGCACTCATCGTCGACGTCATCGCCGTCACCAGGGCCGACACCAGCATCACCATCGAGCTGCCCCCATCGATCCCCATCGCCAGGCTCAGCTCCGTAAAGCTATTGGCCACCCATTGCGCTGCCCCCGTCTCCGCCATATAGCCACCCAGCGAGATCGCCCCCAGGTAGATGATCAATACTCCCCAATCCACATTCGTCTGGTACTCCTGCCAGGTCACCGTATTTAGCGCCAATAAAAGCGCTGCCGCCCCGATGGCGATGATCCCGATCCCATAGAGATCGCCGACCACCAACCACAGCGCGATCGTCGCCCCAAATACAGCGATCACCGTATATTGCTCTCTCTCCACGGGACGCTCTTCCACCTCCACCCTC
>CAYQBU010000269.1:0-3995 GCA_964415785.1 uncultured Bradymonadales bacterium | reverse complement strand
CGTCGGGCGCTCGAAGCACCTCTTTAGATCGCGTCATTGATGCCGAGGTCTACGTCGGCCCCAGCGACGAGGTGGGCGATCCCCACTGGATCACCCGAGCCGTGGTCGAGGATCAAGAAGGCGACCTGTTGTGGACCCAGAGGGTCAATAGCCTCTACCAACTCTTGGAGATGCTCAGCCTGGTCGTCGAACAGCTCAGTCCCATCGACGTGGGGCTCGACCAGATTCACACCCTGGCGCGACAACAATATCCGGAACTCCTTCAATTTCCCGTCAAGGTCCCCGTTGCTCTGGAGGGAGCCCATACCTATCGCCTGGAAGTGTACGACCACCAGGAGGGATGGCAAGAACTCACCGAACACTCCATGGAGGAACTCCACGCCGAGGCCGCTCCTCCTTCCGCCGATGTGGACTACGAGATTGAGAGCCTGGTCAATAACGGCCCCGTCGACGATCGCATCAACGTCGCCATCCTCGGCGATGGCTATACCAGCGACCAGAAGCATGTCTTTGAAGCGGATGCTCAACTGGTGGCATCGCGCCTCATCGAGACCACACCTTTTCATGAGCACCGCGACCTCTTCAATATTCGCAGCGTGTGGACCCCCAGCGAGGAATCCGGCGCCGGGTTTGACTGCAACCACCGCGATGCGGCGCCGGACTGCGAGCCGGACTTTCGCGACACCTTCTACGAGACGGTCTTTGTGATTCCCGCTCTCGTCGAAGAGTTCGGCGATCTTTTTGGCTTCGAGCTCGATGATATCAGTGACCGCGTCGCCCTTCCCCTTCGCCTGGAGCGCATCTATGAAATGGCGGCGCTCGCCAACTACGACGAGATCATCTTCATCTCCAACAGCCCCAAGCGATCCGGCTTTGCCGGCACCTACGTAGCTTTGGTCACGAACTTCGATCACGGCGGCACCGGGGCCGACTTTGCGGACGTCGCCGTCCACGAGGTGGGTCATACCCTGGGATTGCTAGGCGACGAGTACAACCTCTCCGGTGACGCCTGCTACTTCAATGAGCCCACCGTCCCCTTGCCCGCCAATATCAGTGAACTCGAAGAACAGACCGTGCAGTGGCAAGAGTGGATCGACGACAGTACACCCCTGCCCACCTCGACGACGAACCCCGAATTCTCCGATGCCGTGGGAGCTTTCCAGGGGGCCTACAACTGCGACGAACTCGTTCGCCCCGTCGACGAGTGCAAAATGAATAGTTCCCACCACGAATTCTGCCCCGTCTGCAACGAACAGATGGTTCGGCGCTTCTACTCGGCCGTCAATCCCGCCCCGAACGAGCCGGCGAAGATCACCTTCGACAGTGCCGCTCAAAACGTCGAATTCTCCGTGCCGATGCGCGATGTCGAGCCCCCACGCTACCAGGTCGATTGGGTGGTCGATGGCGACCTGGCCGAGCAAAGCGCCAATGGCACCTTTCGCCTGTCCGCTGCCGACTTAGATGACGATCGGTGGACGGAGGTCAACGCCTATATTCGCAACCACACCGACTTTCTCAGAACCACCGACCAGAGCGTCGCCTCCACCTATAGCTTCCAGGTGCGCCGCGATCATTAGCCCGCACGGGCCCGCACCCATCAGGCGTCGAGTTCGCCCAGGATCCGCTCCGCGATTCGAAGCCCGTCGATGGCGGCACTGACGATCCCTCCGCCATATCCCGATCCCTCGCCACAGGGGTAGAGCCCGCCCAGCGATGGCGACTGGTAATCCTCATCATCGCGCAAAACCTGGACGGGCGCACTGGTCCGCGTCTCCACCCCGATCAGCAGTGCGTCATCGTCGAGATAGCCGGGCAACTTTGCGTTAAAATCGGGCAGCGCGCGACGCAGCGCATCGATGACAAACGGGGGATAACAGGAGCTCAGGTCCGCTCCGCGAATCCCCGGTTTATAGGTCGTATCTCGAACCTCTGATGTGGCCACGCCCTCTACAAAGTCGGTCAACCGCTGGGCCGGCGCGATAAAGCCCCCGCCGCCCAATTGGTAGGCCCGCCGTTCGGCCTCGTGTTGAAAGACCATTCCCCGAAGCCGTTCATCGGTCTCCTCCGGGTCTTCGTGGTAGCTGTCGAAGGCGTCGAAGTCCTCGGGCCGAATGGTCACCACCAGCGCCGAGTTGGCGAAGTGGCCGCGGCGGCTAGCGTGGCTCATGCCGTTGACACAGATCCCCTCCGGCAACGTATGGGAGGGCACAATTTGTCCCCCCGGACACATGCAAAAACTATAGATGCCCCGATGTGATGCCCCTTCCCCGTAATTGGCGGCCAGGCGATAATCGGCGGTCGGTAACCCCTCCATATCGGCATAGCGACCGTACTGAATATCGTTGATCAACTCCTGGCGATGCTCGACGCGAAATCCAACGGCAAAGGGCTTGGGCTCCAGCGCCACATCGAGCGATGCCAGGTGGCGATACATCTCTCTCGCCGAGTGACCGACAGCCAGGATGACCCGGTCGGCGTCGACCACCTCGCCATCCTCCAATCGGACCCCGTCCACGCGCCGTTCTCCCTTGCTCTCGCTGACACAGATCTCGTCGACGAGCGCTCCAAACCGCACCGAGCATCCGGCCTCGATGAGGCGTTGCCGAAAGGCTTTGCACAGCGCCACCAACCGATTGGTCCCCAGGTGGGGCTTTCCCTTCACCAGGATTTCCTCCGGACCTCCCAGATCGACGATCGTCTCCAGCACGTGACGACGGCGAATATCCTTAACCCGGGTGTAGAGCTTTCCATCGGACCAGGTTCCAGCTCCTCCCTCGCCGAAACAGATATTGCTGTCCGGATCGAGTTCGCCGCGATGCATCAGCCCCGAGACGTCGCGGCCCCGGACTTGCACCCGTTGGCCGCGATACCGGAGCGTGGTGTCCACGCCCGCCACCGCCCGCCGCTGTGCGCAGCATAGCCCCCTGGGCCCCGCGCCGACGACGACCACCTTTTCGTCGGAAGAGATATCGAAGCGCTCTGGGCCCGGGGTGGGCTCCGGGCGCGGACGTACGCCTCCGGGCAGAGACGCCGAGAGCGCCCCGGCGTCGACGCGGACATCGACGTTATAGACCTCTTTGGGCCGTCCGCGAGCATCGACGCTGCTGCGGATCACCCACAATTTCTCGATCGCCGAAGCCGGAACCCCCAGCCGTTTGGCAGCCCCCTTCTCAATGTCCTTCTGCTGCGCTCCAACTTCGACGCGGACGCCGTCGACGCGCAATTCCCTCAACTTTTCCTGCTTCACGTCTCTGTCCTTCTCTATAATTCTCAGCCCTTATCGACCGGGGGCAAAAGCGCCTCCGCCCCCAACTCGTAGGCCAACTGACGCCCCCGTTGCAAGAGCGCCGGCCCCTTCTCGTGCCCCCCTTGGGCGATCAGCAATTCGCCGATCGCCATTAATACCTCCGCCCGCTCACAGAGGTGATAATCTCCCCAATCATAGGCCTCTAACGCATCAATGAGCGCCTCGACGGCCGGCTCCTTTTCCTCGGCCTCTCGAAGCCTCAACCCCGCCCGAAACACCAATAGCTTTCGCTCGTGATGGCGATGCTTCAGCATTTGCGCCAGCGCCAATGCCTCGTGAACTCGACTCTTGGCCTCCTGAGAGTTGCGCTTCAACAACAAGACCCAGGCCAATTCAAAGAGCGCATCGATATACAGGTGAGGCGCAATTGACCCCTCCAGGCGCTCCAGCGCAGACGTCAGGGCCTCTTCGGCCTCCGAGAGGCTATGGAGTCGCCTCAGATCGCGGCCGTAATTGAGTATCAGGAGACCTCGGATCTCTGCTGAACGCAACTTCGGCTCCAGCACCAGACATTGCTGGTAGGCACGCAATGCCGCTTCCGAGTCACCGCTGATGGCCTCGATTCGCGCAAGGGTCGCCAGGGCCGTTACCCGCAGCTGGGGGTGTCGGCTCTGGGACAACTCCTCGTCCAACTTTCGCAACTGGTCCCTGGCCCGCGTCAGATGACCGGTCGAGGCCTGATGGGAGG
>CAYQBU010000268.1:0-4013 GCA_964415785.1 uncultured Bradymonadales bacterium | reverse complement strand
TATTTGGCTGAACTTCGTATGAAACCAAAAGTGGTCGAGCCCTTTTTATTCAGTAAGTCCTACGAATTGGCAGCGGAGATGCCAGATCGGTGCCGGGTCAATGGTGAGGTGTTTCGCGAGGCCTTTGCGGAGGGGATGGGAAAGGCCGGTTATTTGATGACGAATTCGGGGAAGGTACCACGACTGAGAGGGGTCCCTGAGAGCCTGTTTCGATTTGGCTTTAAGTGGTTTCGAATCGCGAAGAATCAGATTCTCCCCGATAGCGAGTGGCGTGAAGGGGCCTGGGGTCCAGACCGGATGGAGCGCAGAGATTTTATGGGAGGAGACTATTTTGAGGGGGAGAGGCTTGAGTTGTTTTTGCATCGATTGGAAATGCTGGTAGAAGACGATATGGACCCCGGCGCATTTGAGCAGGGTGGGTTGCTCAGCGGAGGAGAGCGTATCAGGGCGCTATCATTGGGGTTCGGGGATTATGAGATGAATTAGGAGTTCAGTGGTTGGCTTTGAGTAGAGGGCAGAGGAAGAAATTGCCCAGAAGGGAGCCGAGTCGGAGTAGAGAGCTGTGAAACGAGATACGATCAAAGTGGTTCATATCCTGCCATGGTTATCCAAGGGTGGAGTGGAGCAAAGGCGATACCTGTTGGCGAAGGGATTGGGAGAAGAGTTTGAGCAGGTCCTAGTCTATATGCAGGATAATGAGGGTTGGGTGGGGCGATTCAGGGAAGAGGGGGTGAAAGTCATAAGAGTGCGGGGAGGCAGGGGCTGGAGTCCATTTGATGTTGAGGCGATACGTCAAATCAGGGGGGTATTGGCGGAGGAAGTGCCGGATTTAGTGCACGGTGGAGTATTTGAAGGGGTTTCAATGGCCACTCTGTCGGGAGCCTTCATGGGGAAGAGTTCCGTGATCATTGAGGAAACAGGCGATCCCGATGTACGCGGAAGCGGGGGCGACCTTTTGATGGCCATTTATTCGAGGATAGCCGATGCCTGTGTTGGTATTTCGGAGCCCGTGAGTGACTATTTTCGGCATCGGTTGAGGGTAGATCCATCAAAAGTTGTTTGTGTGGAGAATGGAATCAGGGCGATGGGGCCCATCACGGATGATGAGCAGCTTCGGCTTAGACATCAGTGGGGGATTGGCGAAGATGACCTGGTGATTGGAACGGTGGGGCGCTTTCATGAATATTGTAAGCGCTTCAAGGCACTTATCAGGTTGGTCGCTCGGCTTCGACCGGATTATCCGGGGATAAAGCTCTTATTGGTTGGTGATGGACAAGATCGCGATATACTTGAGGAAGAAGTCGCTCGATTGGATCTGAGTCAGGAGGTGATTTTCACTGGGTTTCGACAGGATGTCGAGAAGTTTTATGGGGTGATGGATGTCTTTTCACTTCTGTCGGTTCAAGAGGGGTTTGGACTGGTGGTAGCGGAAGCGATGGCGTGCGAGTTACCGACGGTGGTCACGGCGGTTGGGGGGATGAAGACGGTGAGCGTGCCCGGTGAGACAGGATTTCAGGTGGATGGAAATAAGCCCATGGAGGCTGAGGGATATTTACGGCGACTTCTCAATGACCCTTCGATGAGACAGCGGATGGGGAGGGCTGGTCGGAAGAGAGCGATGGAAAAGTATAGCGAAGAAGCTTATGTGAATCGGGTGCGTGATCTGTATAGAAGAGTTTGCGAGTCAGAGGTCCAAAACGTGAGGGAGAGCGTGTGACGGGAGCAAGTGATAGACGAGTCAAGATCATTCGCCTGATGCCAGTGCTTGATTTTGGCGGGGTGGAGTCGCGTATCGTATTACAAAGCCAGATGATCGATCGGGAGCGTTTTGATTATCGAGTGTGTGCTTTTTGGTCGCCCGGGGAGGCGGCGAAGAATATCCGTGCCAACGGAGTGGAGGTAGATATTCTGGGGGTCGATCCAGCGGTGAGGAATCCCGGAGCGGCCTTGGCCTTGATGCGTTATTTGCGTGAGCAGTCACCAGATATTCTTCATGCGAGCATTAGTGAGGCCAATTTCCATGGAGCGATTGCCGGGGCCTTGACGGGGGTTCCAGTGCGTATTGTGGAGGAAGTGGGGATACCCTCGAGAGGACGGCTGGGCGAGATGGTTTTTGGCTGGATGTATGGATTGGCGCATCAGGTGGTGGGAGTCTCGAAAGCGACCTGTGATGTATTGAAGCGCGAAGGGGCAGCCGAGGAGAAAGTGAGGTTGATCTATAATTGTGCAAATCCGAGCTTTTTTGATGGGGAAATGGTTCGCCGTGACGGGGATGGACCGGTGGATTTTCTGGCCGTGGGTCGCCTAGTCCCGGTGAAGAATCATGGGAATCTATTGCGTGCATTTCGAGGGGTGGTGGACGAATTGGATGATGTGAGATTGCGAATTGCCGGTGAAGGTCCCCTGAGAGATGAGATGGAGGCTCAGATCCAGGCCTTGGAACTCGAAGACCATGTTGAATTACTGGGTTTTCGAGACGACGTAAAAGATCTGTTGCGGCAATCAGATGTATTTCTTCTGCCGTCCTGGAGCGAGGGATGCAGTATTTCGCTGGTGGAGGCGTTGAGCTCGGGGATTGTACCGCTGGGTTCGACGGCCGATGGGATAGGAGAGGTGATGGGCGAATTAGGTGATGCCCACCAGATTGCTCCCGACGATGTAGATGGCTGGACAAAAGCGATGGTGCGGTGCGCAGTCATGGGAAGTGAGAGGCGCTACCAAGTGGGTCAAGCGGCCCGGAAAATCGCGTTCGAGCGGTTCTCTCCGATGGTCTATAATGCCAATGTAACTGCCATGTATGAGGAGATGGTGGCAGAGCAATTGAGCATCGGCTCGTCGAAGTCCGTTTGAATCATTCATGAATCATGAGTCAGGGAAGGGTCTTCGATGAAGGTCAGTTTTATCACCTGGGATGGTCCGCAACAGAATTATCTGGAGTCTCTTTTTTTTCCGATTTTTGAAGAGGCCAGTGGAGGAGGATGTGCGTTTTCGGTGCTTCAATTTACCTGGGGCGATAGAGGGCTAGTGGCGTCGATTGAGGAGGCGGCCCGTCGTCGAGGGATTGATTACGAGGGGACGACGGTGATTCGGAAGCCCCTCAAGCCAGCGACGGCGGCGATGGTGGTGCGAGGGGCGGCACAAGTGGTGTTGCATGCTCGGGCGAAGGGGACGGATGTGTTGATGCCGAAGCAGATCATGCCGGCGGCGATGTGCATGATGGCCAAGCCCTTTTTGGGGAATGTAAAGCTGGTATTCGACACCGACGGTTTTATGGCCGATGAGCGGGTGGATTTTGGGGGATGGGATAAGGACGGCTTGACCTATCGGGCGTTTCGGGCGGTCGAGAAGAAGGCCAGCGAGGCCGCAGATGCGGTGCTGACGCGGACGCATAGGGCGAAGGACGTCTTATTGGAGCGCGGGGATGGACTTGGGGATGAAGATATTTATCCGATCGCGAATGCGAAGGACGCGCAGCAATTTTCACCGGGAAGCAATGAGGAGCGACGGGCCAAGCGGAAGGACGAAGCGATTCCGATGTCGGCTCCCTGGGTGGTGTACGCGGGATCGCTGGGTCCTCAATATCACCCGGAGGCGATAGCGCGGTTTTTTAGGGCCGTTCGGAGTCGTCGGGAGGATGCGCGGTTGACCATATTGACGGGTCATCAAGAGGCGGCCAGGGAGGTCATCAACGCGGTTGGTGTGCCGCAAGATGCGGTGGATATCAAGCGGGTTCATCCCGATGAAGTTCCGGGTTATCTGGCGGCTGCGGATGTGGGGTTGGCCTTTCGAACGCCGAGTTTTTCTCAACGCGGCGTGTGCCCGATCAAGGTCGCGGAGTATCTCTTATGTGGGTTACCCGTGGTGGCCACTCGCGGGGTGGGCGATATCGATGATCAGGTGGATGAAGGTGTGGGATTGATGCTCGATGTGGATGAGTTGATTGGAGCGGGGCTCGACGACGCGGCCGATCAATTTGTGGATGATATTATGAAGAATAGAGAGGAGTATCGACG
>CAYQBU010000267.1:0-4037 GCA_964415785.1 uncultured Bradymonadales bacterium | reverse complement strand
GGGGTTTTACGGTCATTTTATGCCTGGTAGCCAGCATTGGTTGTGCTCAGCAAGATTCGACGCCTGATTCATCGGATGTTGAGCAAAACCAGGGGGGAGACGATGAAAACGCGGTCTCCGACGCGGTGGATATTGATTCGGAGTTGGAGGAGATCCGCGATGAATTTGATCTGCCGGCGCTGGCGGCCATCGTCTTTGAAGGCGACGAAGTGGTCGCCGAGGGGGCCGTGGGAGTCAGAAGTATCGAGGCGGAGCAAGAGGTCACCAGAGAAGATCCATTTCATATCGGATCATGCACCAAGCCGATGACGGGCACCCTTGTGGGTCGTCTAAGTGAAAAAGAGTATTTGGGCATGGACGATACACTGGAAGAGCTCTTCCCGGAGTTGGCCCTGGAGGACATGCATGAAGATTATCGGTCGGTGACGATGGGTGATCTCCTGAGGCATGAAGCGGGGTTGCCTTCTTCCTTGATGGAAAGCTGGCCCGACCTTTGGAGTTATATGTGGGAGCGAGGCGATGACGGGGTAGCTGAGACGAGGCTAGAGGTCGCCTCCCAGGTTCTGGAGGAAGCGCCCGAAAGCGACGTGGGAACGTATAGCTACTCCAATGCCGGCTATATTATTGCAGGGGCGGCGATGGCCCGGTCTTAAACCACGCCGGTTCCAACACGATGTTCTTCGCCAATGCCTGGCTTGCGCCGGAGCGCGATAAGGGGTTATTGATCGCCGCGAATGCGGCGCATGAGGCGGTCCCTGCAGGGCTCGATGAAGTCGCCGGGGTGATCATCGAGCGGTTTTTTGATTGAGTTGGAGGGAGTCTAGTGCGCCACGGCTCCATTGAGCTCAGCGGCCAAATCGCAGTACTTGTTGATGATACGGCGTAGCTCTTCAGACACTATCCTCGGGGGGGCAAGGGGGCCCGGCCGGTCTGCGTAGCGCTGACGGGCCGGGTTGGGACTCATGTGGACTACGGGGATTGGTTGGGTTTCGGGCAGAATCACGGGTTGGCCGAGAATCGTGAGGCCCGGACCCGATCAGCGCCATACCACCTGCTTGATGGCGATCGCTCCGTCGGCCCCGGGCGCATTATTTTCGATCTCCAATTGGAAATTGTCGCCGTCCTCGAAGTCCTGGAAATCATCGATCACCAAGACGCCTTCGCCGCTGTCGAAGCTATCGCTGGTGCCCAATACGGTGCCGTCGGCCCGCACTCGGACCTGGCGATCCCCGTCGGCCGATGGGCCGTTCGCCTCGTAGACAATGGCCATGGACTCCACGCCATCGGCCCCGGAAAGGAGGCTCTCGATGTCGGTACTGCTCATCGAAGATCCTTCCTGAGTCAGAATGATTCGGTCGTCGTCAGCATCGCTGTAGGCATCGTCGTAATCCCAGTTGCGGTCATCCTGGCCGGTGAAGCTTCCACTGCCCGGACTATCGCCTAGGTCCACGCCGACAAAATCCTCGAAACGACTGTCCGGTTCCCATGCGCCGCTGGAGCAAAAGGCCCCGGAAGGTCGCGCCATGCCCCGCTGGTCGGTGGCCAATACCCTCTCGTCACCGGCGGAGGTAACGCTAGTTGTCTGGATTTCCTGGCAGACATCCGATGGGATGTTGCGGTAGCCTGGGTCGTCGACGTCCAATCGGGCCACACGGTTGAGGGAGGCGATGCCCGTGGAGTCGCTATAACTCTCGCTCCATGTGAGCTCTACATCTACGTCGATTTGATCGCCCGTCGCGCTCTGAAACTCGCCAATGCCTTCGAGGTCACCACCGAGAATATTGTAGCCCTGGCTGTAGATGGGAGTGATTCTGTCTTCGATATCAAGGCTGTCAAATTGGCTGTCGATGACCATGGCCCGCATCCAGGTCAGACCGGAATCCTCACGAAACGCCACGCCCGGTGAGACATTCAAGCAGCCCGTAAAGGAGGTGCTGCACTGGTATGCACCGGAAATGGTGGAGAATTGCATCACGCCATTTGCGTTCTCCGACCACTCGATGGGGGCTGAGGGTTCGGAGGTCTCGTTATCAACAATCGTCGAGTTGGTGAGATAGGTCCGCGTGACCGAATTGCCGCCGGCGTAGAGAGCGCTACCCCTCTGAGCCTGGTTTTGTTCGATGAGTAGGGTTCGGAGTGAGTAGGGATCTGATTGCCCATCGCCGACTTCCTGTAATCGGATGGCCCCGCCGACCCCGGAGGCGGAGTTTCCGTAGAAGATGCTTTGGGTGATGGATCCAGTGGAGTCGACGAGCATGATAGCTCCGCCGTCTCCATCGGCCTCATTGGACTCAACAAGGATCTCGTCGGCCGACAGGTCACCTATGCTGTGGATCGCGCCTCCGTCGCTATCACTGCTATTGGTCAAAAATTCAGAGCTCTGGAGCGATGCTGCCGAATTTTCGCCAAGCGAGATGGCACCACCGTGGTTTTCGGCCTCATTGGAATCGAAATGAGAATCCTCGACAGTGACATCACCGCGGAGTGCCGCCACGGCCCCGCCTCGGTTGCCCGACGCGTTGCCCTCAAAGTAAGAGTCTTCGATGGTCAATTCACCGCTTTCGCCAGATGAATGCGTAAAGTAAAGGGCTCCGCCGGAGGAGTCACTGGTATTGGCGACAAATTCGCTGCCGACGATGTGAACACTTCCGCCGGAGACGGACACGCGAATCGCCCCACCCTGGTTGAGCGCCACGAGATCGCTAAATTTGCAGTCGAAGATTTGCAGGGTCGCCTCATTGAGACTGGAAGCATCGATCCCCGCCCCATTCAATGATTCGGCGTCGAAAAACTCGATTCCCTCGACGTGGATGACGTCGTCTGGGGATCCCTGATAGTCGATGTCGAGAAGGGAGCCTCCATCGCTATCGCTGGAGTGGGTGATGCCGACGTAACCATCGTCGTGACCCATTAGGTGAATCGGTTGATCGATGACCACCGTGTCATCGAGTTCGATGGTGGAAACGTCGGAGTCGAATTGAACCTCCGTCCCGGTGTTAACCCGTGAGAGGACCTCCCGTAGGCTGCCGTATTCGTCGCCGTCGTCGTCGGATCCGGTGACTGTCGAGGGACGTTGGGTAGAGACGTTCAGGGTGCGGGTTTCCGCGGAGGTGATGGAGAAGGTCTCGCCGGTTCCATTGAAGCTAAAGGGGTTATCCCACTCATCGGTGACGGTGTCGGCGATCACCTCATAGTCACCGGGCGCAAGGTCGATCGACTCCAGTCCAGAGCCCGTATTGCTGAAGCTCTCGGCGACGTCACCGGCGTCGTCGACGATGGAATAGTCTACGGTGACGCCGTCAGGAACGCTGAGGTTGATCTCTGCGGTGCCCTCACGCATTTCGTAATCCGTCAGGATTTCCTCATTGGAGCCGCTCTGGAGGAGCACCTCTTCGCCATCCAGCGAGGCGTCCCAGATGATGTCGCCCGTGGAATAGCTCGAGAAATCCACCGTATAGGTTCCGGGCGTGAGGTCGTCCCAAGTTGTTTCTTCACTGATGGACTCGGAGAATCCGGGACCCTGGACATCGGCGGCAAATTCCGAGGGCTCCGGGTGTTCGTCAAAGCCGACGGTCAATGCGCCCGGAACAACGGAGTAGTCGATGGTGAGGCTTGTGGTGTTATCTTCCGTGATGGTGACAGACTCTGTCGCGCCCTCGAAGGTGGCTGGCCCGTCTTCGACATCTCGAGCGTCCACCTCGTATTCACCGACGGCTAGTTCTCGAGTGGTCGTTCCCGAGTTCGTAACATCTTCGGAGATCCCCTCGCCACTTATGACGACTTGCGGATCTGGTGACAGTCCTTCGAGGCTGTCAAGTCCGCCTACGGTGACCTCGAGGATTCCCGTCGCGGCGTCGGGATCTTGTTGGTTGGGCTCCGTCTCGGATTGGTTGGGCTCCGTCTCGGATTGGTTATTGGAGTCTGAGGGGTCGTCGCTTCCACAACCCGCAGCCGTCATCAAAATGACCGCCAGGAGAACTCCACTTCGCATAATATAGGTCTGCCAATTCATCTTCTACTCCGATAACGACAAGAAG
>CAYQBU010000266.1:0-4045 GCA_964415785.1 uncultured Bradymonadales bacterium | reverse complement strand
AAGCCAAAAGCATTTCAAAACCTCTGGGCCCGATCGCCCCGTGGGAGCATCCATCGGGTTAGGCGCCAGTTTCCAGGCTCCGAAGCCGATCGTAGAGAACGATCGCGGCGGCCGCCGACACATTCAAACTCTCCGCCTGTGCCGACAGAGGGATGGTGAGTCGAAAGTCGCATTCCTTTTCCACGCCTGGCCGCATGCCCTGGTGCTCACCGCCCATCACCACCACGGCGTTGAGCGCCCAATCCATCTCCCAGGTCTTCTGGCCCTCTTCGGCCACCGTGCCCACCACCCAGTAGCGCTCCTCCTTTAATTCGCGAAGCGCGCGACTCAGGTTGGTGACCTTCGCCACCGGCATGTCCATGGCCAGCCCCGCCGATCGCCGGATCACCGTGGGCGTAATGTGGGCGGCGCGATGCTTCGGGATCAGCACCCCGTCAACCCCCAGGGCCACGGCACTGCGCAGGATAGCGCCCAGATTGCCTGGATCCTGCACCTGGGCCAGCGCCACCAGGCAGCGATACTCGCCCCTGGGCTCCCGGGCCATGAGCTCTGCCAGCGAGTAATAGGGATACTCCTCAAGGCCGGCGACCACGCCCTGGTGATTGCCACCATCGGCCAGGTCGTCGAGCTCGTGGGGATTGGCGCCGCGGATGCGCACCCGCTTTTGATTGGCCAGACTCTGCAGCTCGCGCCACCGCTTCTGACCCGGATCGCCGTCGACGATCACCTCCGTGACCTTGTCGGAGGCCCGCTCCAGGGCCTCTTCCACGGGATGGCGTCCATAAATATGCATCTCAGGTTGACTCACTTGCGACTCCTCAGCCCTGGTTCAGTCGAGCGCGAACGCCTTTGACGGCCCGATCGACGACCTCGTCGATGGGCACATTTTCTTGCTCGGAGCTGTCCCGCCACTTCCACTCCACCTCGCCGTTGCCGATTCCTCGACCGCCGAGGGTCAGGCGAAGGGGAATGCCGACCAGATCGGCGTCCTTGAACTTGGCACCGATCCCCATATCGCGGTCATCCATCACCACCTCGATACCCTGGGCCTTCAAAGCCTCGTAGATCTCTTCGGCGGCCTCGCTCACATCGTCATTATCGGGGTGAAGCACGGACATCAGCACCTGGTAGGGCGCGATCGGCATCGGCCAGATAATGCCGTCGTCGTCGTGGTTTTGCTCCACCACGGCCGCCAGGATTCGCGTAATGCCAATACCGTAGCAGCCCATCTGAATCGGTTGGTGCCTCCCATTGCTGTCCAGGTAATTGGCCTCCATGGCCCTGGCGTACTTGTCGCCCAGCAAAAACACATGGCCGATCTCAATGCCCCGATGGGCCTCGAAGCTTCCGCCACAGCGACCACAGGGATCGCCCTCGCGGGCCTCGCGAACGTCGGCGAAGGCGTCGACCTCAAAATCGCGGCCGTGATTGGCGTTGAGCTGGTGCTTGTCGGCGGCGTTGGCGCCCACCACCATATTGCTCATGGGCTCCACGGAGCGATCGGCGATCACGGGCATCTCCAAACCAACGGGGCCCGCAAAACCGACGGGCGAGCCCGTGGCCTCTTTGATCTGGGCATCCGTGGCCAGCTCCACCTCGATGGCGTCCCAGTCCAGGGACTCCGACAGGGCGGCGCCGATCTTGACCTCATTGGCGTTGTGATCGCCGCGAAGAAGCACAGCCACCAGCTCGCCATCGACGCGGTAGATCAACGTCTTGACCACGTCGCTTGCGTCGACACCGAGAAACTCGCAGATCTCGTCGATGCTGCTTGCCCCCGGCGTATCCACCGTCTCCATGGGCTTCAGGTCTTCGTCGCGCGCCTCTTCGGCCACCGCGATCTCCGCCTTCTCCACATTCGCCGCGTAGCCGCACTCCGGGCAACTGACGATGGCGTCCTCGCCGGTCTCCGCCAGCACCTGAAATTCGTGGGAGTGGCTGCCGCCGATATTGCCCGTATCGGCCTCCACCGCCGCGTAATCAAAGCCCAGGCGATCGCAGATCCGACCGTAGGCCTCGTACATCTTGTCGTAGCTCTTTTTGGCGGCCTCCCTGTCCACGTCAAAGGAGTAGGCATCCTTCATGATGAACTCTCGCCCCCGCATCAGCCCAAATCGCGGCCGGATCTCGTCGCGAAATTTCGTCTGAATCTGATAGAGGTTCATCGGCAATTGCTTGTAGCTCTTGATATCACCGCGGATCATGTCGGTGATTACCTCTTCGTGGGTGGGCCCAAAGCAGAACTCGCCGCCCTTGCGATCTTCAAAGCGAAGAAGTTCCGGTCCATACTCCTCCCATCGGCCCGATTCCTTCCACAGCTCCGCCGGCTGCACGGCCGGAAGCATCACTTCCTGCGCCCCGGCTCGATCCATCTCCTGGCGCACCACTTCTTCGATCTTGCGCACGCTGCGCCATCCCATGGGCAGAAAATTATAGATGCCCCGCGTCAACATCCGGATATAACCCCCGCGGACCAGCAACTTATGGCTGACCACCTCGGCGTCGGCGGGATCTTCTTTTCGAGTCGGCAAATAGGCTTGTGACAATCGCATGGCGTTTGGCGTCCATATAATAGGATCGGTTTCGGCATAGAAGTACGGCCCCCCACTAGCGCACCAGACTTCGAAGTGTCAAATTGACGCCCCTGAGCCCCTTGCCATTTTGAGTGAGCGCATACATAACTAACCCATCAGAACCTGGCACCCAGGGTGCGACATGACCCGCGAATTTCCTACCCCATCTTGACGAGGCACCGATGAGCGACGCCTATATTTTTGAAGCCACCCGAAGCGCCGTGGGCCGCCGCGGCGGCGCCCTGGCCGACACCCGGCCCGACGACCTGGCCGCCTCCACCCTGGCCTCCATGGTGGAGCGCGCCGATATCGATCCAGGCGAGGTCGAGGACATCATCATGGGCTGCGTCACTCAGACCGACGAGCAGGGCATGAATATCGGTCGCACCGCCCCCCTGATCGCCGGCTTTCCGATCACCACCACGGGCACCACGGTCAACCGCATGTGCGGCTCCAGCCTCCAGACCGTCAATTTCGCCGCCCAGGCCGTCATGGCCGGCGTCCACGACCTGGTCGTCGGCGCCGGCGTCGAGTCCATGACCCGTGTGGAGATGGGCTCCGACGTCGCCCCCCTCTCCGACCAACTCACGGATCGCTTCGACATCGTCAACCAGGGCATCAGCGCTGAGCTCATCGCCCAGAAGTGGGGCCACAGCCGCAAGGAACTCGAGGAATTGGCCGTCGAGAGCCACCGTCGCGCCATCCAGGCCATCGAGGAAAAGCGCTTCCAGCGCGAGATCGCCCCCGTGGAAGTGACCAATGAAGACGGCGACGCCGTCGCCTTTCACGTCGACGAGGGCCCGCGACCGGGCACCAGCCTTGAGAAGGTCGCCAAGCTCAAACCGGCCTTCAAAGACGATGGCGTGATCACCGCCGCCACCTCCAGCCAGATCTCCGACGGCGCCTCGGCCGTCCTCATTGGCAGCCAGGCCAAGGGCGAGGCTCTTGGCCTCGAGCCGCGGGCGCGCTTCAAGGCCATGGCCGTCGCCGGCGTCGACCCCACCATCATGCTCACCGGGCCGATCCCGGCGACCCAGAAGGTCCTCCAAAAGGCGGGCATGAGCCTCTCCGACATCGATCTCTTTGAGGTCAACGAGGCCTTCGCCTCCGTCGTCATGGCCTGGGCCGACGACATGGACGAGGATCGCGACGCCATCCTCCAGCGCACCAACGTCAACGGCGGCGCCATGGGTCTGGGCCATCCCCTGGGCGCCACGGGCGCTAAACTCCTGACCACCGCCCTCCACGAGTTGGAGCGGCGCGACCAGAACGTCGCCCTCGTCACCCTCTGCATCGGCTTTGGACAGGCCGTGGCCACCATCATCGAGCGCGTCTGAGACCCCACAAAACACGCGAATCACCCAAATTTTTGAATAGCCCGGAACATCAATAATCCGGGCGAATAAAGGATGGATACATGGCACGTTTCGATGGAAAAGTCGCCCTCGTCACCGGCGCCGGTGGCGGACTCG
>CAYQBU010000265.1:0-4131 GCA_964415785.1 uncultured Bradymonadales bacterium | reverse complement strand
TCACGACTAAGCGGTTAACAGCCGCTCGCTCTACCAACTGAGCTACGCCGGATCATGATCATTACAAGAGGTCTTCATCCAAATTGACCTCAGCTCCGGCGGTGAGACTCGAACTCACGACTAAGCGGTTAACAGCCGCTCGCTCTACCAACTGAGCTACGCCGGATCATGATCATTACAAGAGGTCTTCATCCAAATTGACCTCAGCTCCGGCGGTGAGACTCGAACTCACGACTAAGCGGTTAACAGCCGCTCGCTCTACCAACTGAGCTACGCCGGATTAGGCTCCCGATACGCTCGGGGCCGACACTTTTGACACAATCGCAAAGGCCTGTCAATTCCCAATATGAAATTTGAAGCCTCCCTGGAATCGGCTGGCGAAAAACAACAAAACTGGCACCATGTGGGCGTCATCGACTCCGGTCTTCCCACCGGTGAGACCACCTTCAATGGCGTTCATCGCCCATGATGTTCCCTGTTTCTGGCCGACCTCCGTATGGTGTATCCAGTCCCCGAGCGCCCCACCCAGAGGTTCTATTATGACCCAACCACCTCTCGACGTCGCCCCGGATGTTCATTTCTCCATTCAGGATGCCGTCGACGTCGCTGTTCACCGACGCCAGTTAGCGATCGATGACACCACCTTCGAGCGCCTTGAGCGCTCTCAATCGTTGATGGCCCAACTTCGCGACCAGGGAGACCTGGTCTACGGACTGACCACCGGCTTTGGTCCATTGGCCGCCGAGAACATTGATCCCGCGAAGGCGAGGACCCTTCAACAAAATCTGATCTATCACCTCTGCTCGGGCACTGGCGAGCCCATGGAGGAGCCCTGGGTGCGGGCGATGCTCTTTTGTCGCGTCGTCTCCCTTTGCCGCGGCCACTCCGCCCTTCGGCGCCAGACCCTGGAGCGGGTAGTCGCCATCATCAACGCCGGCGTGACCCCCCGGGTTCCGCGCTATGGGACCGTGGGGGCCAGCGGTGACCTGACCCCGCTGGCCCACGCCGTCCTCGCCATGATGGGCGAGGCCGACATGCTGGACGGAGATAGCTGGCGAAATGGCGACTCGCTCCTCAAGGAGCTTCAATTGGCCCCCCTGGAGCTCAGCGACCGCGATGGGCTGGCATTGGTCAATGGAACGGCGGCGATGACTGGGATTGCGCTGCTCGCCAACGCCAGAGCGCGCCGACTCCTGGGATGGGCACTGGGGCTGAGTGCCCTCTTCGCTGAGTGCATGGAGGCCCGTCGCGAGGCCTTTGATCCGCGCTTGGCCAAACTCCGCGGCCAACAGGGCCAGCAACGCATTACCGATCGCCTACATCGTTGGCTCGCAGACTCCCGGCGCCTCCACGGCGTTTCATCTCCACGATCCGACGCCGACGACTATCCCCTTGGCCCGCTGCTTCAAGATCCCTACTCCATTCGCTGCATTCCCCAGATGCTGGGCTCCATCGACGATGCCCTCGAGTATCACGCCACCATCGTTGGGCGAGAACTCAACGGCATCAACGACAACCCCACGCTCGTCTTTGGTGAAGATGGCGGCGCGCTTCACGGAGGAAATTTCTTTGGCCACCCCGTCGCCCTCAGCAGTGATCACCTCAATCAAGCCCTTATCTCCGCTGCTATCCTGGTGGAGCGCCAGATCGCCGGGATCACCGATGCCTCGCGAAGCCCCTTTCCCGCGTTTCTCCAACCTCATCAACCGGGGCTGCAAAGTGGAGTCATGGGTGCCCAGGTCACGGCCTCCAGTCTCATCGCTCAGCTGCGCTCCCTCTCCACGCCGTTGTCGATTCAATCCATTCCCACCAACGCTGGAAATCAAGACATCAACCCTATGGGAACCCTGGCGGCCCTGCGCAGCCAGGAGATCCTGACCCATCTGTCAAAAATTCTGGCCATCTTGGCCATCTGTACCGTTCAGGCCAAGAGCCTCTGCTCCCCGGATGAACAAGCCGCCTTTGCCTCTCGATCCCAGGCTTTGGACGAGCAGCTTCGGAATTATTTCTCGCCCATGAGCGAAGATAGACCGTTGTCTCGGGACATCGATGTGATTGCTGAATTCCTCCTGGAGACCGCCCCTCCCCTCCTCACCGGGGATGGCACCCCATCGACGTAAATACTTGTCATTTCCAGGGGGGTGACCACGCTTGGCTGTCACCCAGTTGTCTCCGCTCGGTCAACATGTTGAGCGTCGAGCGGTCTCGTTGAGGGAAGGTCAACCCATGAGTCACGACACATCCGTTTTCCCCTTGGACGTCGAATTGCTAGAGGCGGTGATCGACCATTTGCCGATTGGCGCCATCCTGCTCGACGATGAGGGGACCATACAGCGTTTCAACCGCCACGAAGAACAGCTCTCCGGCTTTCGGCGCGAAACGGTCCTCGGCAAGTCCTTTTTCGGCGAGGTCGCCCCCTGCACCGACGATATCGAATTGGGTCCCCGTTTTCGCGAGGGTATCGAGGCCAACAACCTGGATCTGGACGTCGAATTTTCCTTCCCTTACCCCTATAACCGCGTCCCCCGAGATGTCCGGATACGGGCTCGCACTGTCGGATCGTCGAGGCATCACGCCCACGTCATCCTGATCGAGGACATCACCTCGCGCAGGCAGTTAGAGCGAAATAACGCGGAAATGATGACCGGCTTAAAGTCGATGATCGCCCGGTGGCGTGGTGATCAACAACAGAACTCGTCGGCCCTGGCGAATCGCCCCACTGGCCACAGGCCTTTTGAGCGAGAGGCCGTGGCCCTCTATCTGCGCATGAATGGTCTTAACGCCCTCGCCAGCCAAACCCCGCCTGCCGAACTCTTCCACGTCGTGGACTGCCAACTTCAACTCGCCCTGGAGATCATTCAGCGAAGCGAAGGCCACATCGACGAGCTTACAGGCCAGAGCGTATTGGCCACCTTCTCCGTCGATGAGCAAGGACCTGAGGGCTATGAAAATGGTCTCAACGCCGCCTCTCAGATCGTGGCTGCGAGCTCGTCCGTACTGGACTTGCCCTTTCAAATCGGGCTTAGCTCCGGCGCCATCTATCAGGGGCCCATCGGTGCCACCCACCTCAATTGCGGGACCACTGTCGGCGCTCCCATTTCACGTGCCCGAGTGCTGGCCGAAGAGGCACGCCCCCGGGAAATCCTGGTGACCGAAGACATCGTCGACCGCGGCGCAGCCTTGACCTCCACCACATGCTTGCCCGACGTCAAACCGGATCGCATTGACTATTCGGGCAGTATCTATCGGGTCGACAACGTTGCCTCCTCGAAGAACCCCGAGTGACCTTCACCATGGCCCTATCCTCGCTTCCTCAACCATCAGCGCCCCTGATCACCCCGGGCATGGTCCTGCAGGACAAGTACGTCATCGAGCGCAAGTTGGACTCTGGCGGTATGGGCCAGATCTTCCTGGCCACCCAGCGACCCTTTCAGCGCTCTCTGGCCATCAAGGTGATGCACCGCGACCACATCGAAAATAAGGTCTTGGTGAATCGCTTCCTCCAGGAGGCCCACGCCGTGACCTCCCTCTCCCATCCCAATACGGTCACCGTTTTCGACGTCGGCTCCACCGATGAGGGGCTTTTGTACATCGTGATGGAATTCGTCCGTGGCACCACGCTGGGAGAAATCATCCGCCAACAGGGTCCGCTGCTGTTGGAAGACGCCATCGCTTTCGCCATTCAGATCGCCCAATCGCTGGGAGAGGCCCATCACAAGGGCGTGGTTCACCGGGACCTCAAACCGGACAACATCATGGTCGTCGACTCCGGGGCGACCGACCCCTTCGTCAAAGTCGTCGATTTTGGACTCGCCAAGCTCCAGGGACAGCCCTCAGACCTCACCGACGCCGGCAATATTTTGGGAACCCCGCGCTATATGGCTCCTGAGCAGGCGCGAAACCACCATGTTGATGGCCGTGCCGACATCTACTCGCTGGGGTGCTGCCTGTTCGAAATGCTGACTGGAAAACCGCCCTACGATGCCGATTCAGTGGTCGCCCTTTTGATGGCGCACCAGGAACATCCGATCCCCGATCTTCCCCCCTTTCTTCCTCGGGCCCTCGACCAGACGATCAAGCAATGTCTGCACAAAGGCCCCGCGGGCCGTCCCGCATCTACCTCGGCGTTGT
>CAYQBU010000264.1:0-4177 GCA_964415785.1 uncultured Bradymonadales bacterium | reverse complement strand
GGCATGGCGAGCGGGCGGTTCAAAGAAAAAACAGCGAGGGCCGCCGAAATATTCACATCGCAGACAGGCCGATTCTCCCGAGGACCGACACCCCGCGATGGGTATGGAGTCAAAGGGTAACGCAGAAGGGCGGCTATTCGCAATATTATCGCTCGCCCTCCTCGGGGCGCTGGCGCAGAGAGGCTCACCCCATGATTTCGACGCCCACGGGCATGTCGAGCTCAAGCTCGGAGACCTTGATGTAGTCAATAAGGGTCTTGACGTAGGAGGGAAGGGGTGGACAGAGGTTTTTTCCGTCCAGGGCGTCCAGGGTGTTGATGGAATTGTAGATGGTGAGCTGGTTGAAATCGTCCATAAATTGGCGCGGATTACGGGTGAATTTTTCCAGGTAGGGAAATTTCATGACCATCTGGGTCAGGCGATAGGGGAGCATGCCCATGGGCGCGCGACGGCCGGCCCGTTCGGCGACCAATTCAAAGACCTGGCGCGCCGACAAGGGGTTGGGATCGCAGAGGTGAAAGGTCTTTCCGGCGGTGGTGGGAAGGCGGCTGATCTGGTGCATCGCCTGGCAGACGAAGTCGATGGGCACCAGATTCAGGGGCTTTTCGCCCTTGCCAGGAAGGGGGATGGGGAGCATGGAGGGCATATTGACGATGGCATTGATCAGATAATAGGGGCCGGCCATACGATCGATTTCACCGGAGGTGGAGTCACCGACGATGATGCTCGGTCGATAGATGGAGATCGGGAGGTGGTGCATGGCCTCGCGGACCTCTTTTTCAGCCTCAAATTTCGATTCCTCGTAGGCGTTGCGAAAGTTTTGATCCTCGTCGAGCTCGTCCTCCATGATCACGCCCGTACGGTCGCCGGCGACAAAGGCGGTGGAGAAGTGGTTGAGGCGCTGGAGATGCTGCATCTCGTAGGCCGTGTCCAGGATGGTTCGCGTGCCCTGGACATTGACCTTGAAGGCCTCGGATCGCTCGACGCCCAAATACCAGATGGAGGCGATGTGGTAGATGTCGGTGACATTGGCGATGAGCTCCAGGTATTCGCGGCCGCTGAGGCCGAGGTCGAGGGCGACGACGTCGCCGCTCAACAATTGGATGCGGTCGCGGGGAGCCTCCATCTGGTGGAGCTTTCGGTCGGCGTCGTCGATAAAGTCGGGACGGACCAACAGACGCAGGGTGGCGTCGTCCTCGTGGGTCAGAATGGTTTCCACCAATTTCCGAGCGGTGAACGAGGGGAAGCCGGTGATCAGGATATCGCGGGGCGAGGAGTCGTCAGCCATCGTGACCTGGTGGGGTTGAGTAAGCGGTTGAAAAGCGATTGCGCAGTTGTTGGCAAAGCTCGTCGACCTGGCGTCGGGTGTGCTCCAGGTCCTGATCGTTATCGATAAGAAAGTCGGCGGCCTTGCGCTTTTCGTCCAGGGGCATCTGGGCGTCGATGCGTTGTTGAGCGGCCGTTGCGCTGAGGTCGTCGCGTTGGCGAAGCCGTTGAAGCTGGGTAGCGGGCGAGATATCGACGACAATCAAGGCGTCGAGCCACTGATGGCTGCCCGATTCGACGAGCAGGGCCGCTTCGTAGAGGACGAAGGGGTGACCGTCGGAGAAGGCCTGTTGGGCTTGCTCCATCATCGCCTGGGCGATGCGTGGATGGGTGATGGCCTCCAGGGTCGTGCGAGCATCGGGATCTTGGAATACAATATCACCGAGGCTGTTTCGGTCCAATGTGCCGTCGTCGTTGAGGATCGAGGCGCCGAAGGCGTCCACGATGTCGTCGAGGGCTGGTTGGCCGGGCTCCACGATGGCTCGGGACAGGGCGTCGGCGTCGATGACGGGGATACCGCGCTTAGAAAACAGCGCTCCCACCGTGGACTTTCCGGAGGCAATACCGCCGGTCAATCCGATGATGGCACCTGTGGCATTCGTTGACACGCTGGCGCTCCTTTCGCTAGGTCTCGCAACGAGTCGAGGGCGGTCGAAGGTGGACCGTGGCCAATCTATCTAGAGCTCCTCATTGGAGCGATGTCTTTATCACCTTTAGGGAAACCATGCCAAGCCAATCACGACGTCCACGGCGAGGAGAAAAGGAGGCCCGAAAAAAGGGGCGCCGGCGCCGACGGGTGATGACCTTCTTTAGTCATCCCGGGATGGTGGCATCGCTGTGGATACTGGTCGCCATTTTATGTGGTGCGGCCGTTTTTGATGGGGCCCCTGCCATGGGGTTGGAGGGAGCCTTCTTTCAGGCGATTCCACAGCCCGGCATTGCCCAGGGCATCTTATTGTTGGGAGGCCTGGGGGCGCTGGGCCTGTTGACGATCGCCCTGCGTCGCTGGGGGCGTTCCGGCGATGTGGACTCGGCGAGTCGAGACTATCGGATCGACGTCGCGGCGCTGGCGACACCGGGGCGCCTGGCGGTGATGGCGATGGTGGCGGGCAGCCTGCTGATGGTCGGCGATTGGCTATCGGCGCATCGCTACATGCCGGCAGGGGCGATGACAGCCCCGGTGGGCGAGGCGATGGAGAGTTATGACGTGGAGCAGGGCGGGCGCCACCTGCAGGCCATGCTGCCCCTGCGAACGAGCGCCCACTTTTTGGAGTTAGAGGGCGACAAGCCGGAGGTCAGCCTTCAATTTGCACGGCCCAATGCCTACACATCTCGTCCCGATCGGGAAGCGCTACCGAGGCTCGGGTTTGGACAGAGCATCGACGTCGAAGATCGGCGCATCACCTTTAGTGGTCTCAATTACGAGCAGCCCCAGTTTACGGCAGTGCTGCGCGTCGACGGCGCCAGCGAGGTCCAGTGGATGACGATAGGCGAGGAATTTCGGGTGGGCGAGGCTCAGCGCCGATTGCGGGTCGTCGACGCCACGGCGAATTACCTGGAGGGGCTGGCTCTAGCACCCGGGATGGACGCTGCCCAGGCTCAGTTGATGTTGCTTCGCCAGCAGTATCCCATGGAGGCCATGGGGCCGGCCGTGAAGTTGGAGGATGATAGTGGCGATAGCTTCTGGGTCTTTGAGCGAGACCCGGGAGTGGCGGCAAATGTCGATTTTGTAGGGGTGGACATCGCCCTGGAAAACCTCGTCGAATCTCCGGCGCCCGTCTTTAGCGTGGTGCCCCTGCAGTGGCGGTGGCTCTTCTGGCTGGGGTTGTTGCTATTTGGCGGGGGGTTTGCGGCGTGGTTTGTGGAATCGAGATCGCGTGGTGGATGGGACGGTTGGGTCAGCGCCGAATCGAGCAGCAAGGAAAGCTCGTGGGATCTAGCGATGTGGGCGCCAGTGGGTCTGGCGGTGGGCGGATTGGTGATCTCGATGTGGTTGGGGTCGAGTTCGACGCTTGTGGTGGCCCTCGCGGGGCTGATTCCACTGGCGATGTTACCGCTTGCCACACGCGGCGAGGACGAGGGGATTTGGTCGGCACCGCTTTCGAAGTTGGTCGCCATTTGTTGTGCGCTGGTGGTGGTGTCGGCCCTGGCCCTGGGAGGCTCGCCGTCGTCGGCAGGCGCCGATATACGAAATCTGTTGTGGGTCGCTCAACTAGGCGGATGGTTGGCGATGGGAGTGGCCTTCTTGGGGGCGTTGTGGTGCGCCGTCGCGCCACGTGGTGGCGCACAACTGGCCACACATCTGGTCGCTGGCGTCGCGGTGTCGGCAGCAGGAGCCACTATCGGAGCATTGGGTTACCAACGGGCAGGGGGCCTGGTCGATGGACTAGCCCTTCCGATAGCCAGCGATGGGCAAGAGGTTCAGTGGGCGATGGAAGGGGTCTTGGCGGCTCAGGGATTGGCCTTTCCCCTGGTGGCGGAGAGCGAGTTGTTGGTGATGGCCGTGGTGTTGATCGTCGCCGGTGGGGCGATCGCGGCCATTGGGGCCTGGCGCGGTGCCCGTTTGGGGGTTCGGGCGGGATGGGTCGCCGTCCTCGGTGGAGGGGCGATGAGCCTGCGAGAACTACTGGGTTATGGGGAGTTGTCGGTCCTCGCCGCAGAGGCCTATGAACAGCTCGCCCGACAGTGGTTGCGGGCGCGCCAACTCCCCACAGAGTTGGTGGATTTCGGTGAATTTAGTGCTCAAGAATACTGGGCCGTCGATGCGACGCAATTGACGGTGGAGCTCGGCCTGGCGGCTTAGGTCGCCGACGTGGCGGTGACCATGCTTATCGAGGAGTCGCGTCATGGG
>CAYQBU010000263.1:0-4266 GCA_964415785.1 uncultured Bradymonadales bacterium | reverse complement strand
ACAGTGGTGTCATCCTCGACGAGAAGAGTCGAAGACTCACGTCCGACCGAGCAGTGCTGATAGAAGCCGTCGAAGACAACGGCCACAGATTCCGAAGAGGCCACACTGTATCCGTCGTCAACTGCGAAAACCGTAATGAACTCGTCGAAATCTGCGACGAAGTCTACGATTACAGCACGACTCCACCCGAGTTGATATCGTCGTGTCGCGGGCTAGTACCACGGGCCTCTCTCGCGTCCACGCTCAGACGGACGTTCGTGCTTTACGTCGAGCCGACTGCCAGTCAGACACGAAAGTGGACACGACACGCTGACGGGCACGAATTCGAGGTATTCTGGACGCTGCTTCGCCCAGATATTCCACTATTCGAATGTCAGAAAATGTGGCTCCAGTCACATTTAGAGGACATCGAGCGCCATCTGAATCCACAAACAGAGAAATAACCAACGGTTTCGCCCAAAACAGACCACGCCATGTTGCCACATCGATCGAGCACACCATCGGCGACTTGACCCGAATGAGATCAACATTGCAGCGTTTTGTCCGTACCTCGGGTGCGAATTATCTCATTCTGACACACGTGGAAGCGATGACGCACAAAGAACCAACCCTTCAAACCGATGCCGAGGTGCTCGACGTTCTCGATGAGAGGATCGACTGCGCTATGGCGAAGTCAAGCGCTCGCTGGCCAGACGATACCGCGACGATGTCGCTGCATACGTGCGGGGAAAGACGGCGTCGGCGATGAGGAACTCAATGTCATCGAGGAGCAGAATTGGAGGATCTGCCCCCTCTATTTCACCAAGAAACAACAGAGGCCAGAAGCCGTTTCCGACTTCTGACCTCTGCTTTCCGTTCTCTGTTATGGAGGCGGCGGGAATCGAACCCGCGTGCGCGGACCTTCGACTAGACATATCTACATGCGTAGTTCGCAGTATGGGCTTTACCTCCAGGAACGCTAGCTGCGAACGCCCTACGATCAAGGAGGGACCTTCTATATGTCGCGCCAACGCGAAGGTCGAATTCGCGGCGCCATGGGCTCGCTGTGTGTCGTCATGAGAGGCCCACGAGCAAAGCCCAACATGACGGGCTACCATCTAAGGGTAGCATCATGCGACGGGTGGCTTAAGCAGCCGCCATCGCAAACTGCGCATCATCGTTGGCAGTTATAACGTTCTCAGTATTTGATAACGGAGTTACTGAGAGTTACCTCCGGCACGCAATGCCCGCCTCATTGCCCACGTCGAAGCCAGGACGCCCCCGAAAGGGTGTTGAGCCCGACAGGCCGCCTGAGGCGGCGGCGCTATCGCCGTTGGGGAAACCCCGTCGGCAAGAGGTAACTATAGGCACACCGGTGGAGGCGTCAAGGGCTAATGTGGGCTTGGTCGCTGACTGGTCAGTACTTCCAGTTTTTGGCGGACTTGGTGCGCGCGATCTCGCGCTTGTGCTCGCGCTCCTTGATGGATTGGCGCTTGTCGAATTGTTTTTTACCGCGGCAGAGGCCGAGCTTGCATTTGACGTGGCTTCCGCGGAAGTAGAGCGACAGCGGGATGAGGGTATAGCCGGCGGTGGCCACCTTGGTCTCCAGGCGGTTGAGCTCGCGGCGGTGCATCAAGAGCTTTCGCTTGCGCTCGGGCTCGTGGTTTTCCTGGGTGGCGTGGCTGTAGGGGCTGATGTGGGCGTTGACGAGGTAGAGCTCGTGGTTGTCGAAGCGGGCGTAGGAGTCCTTGAGGTTGACCTTGCCGTCGCGCAGGCTCTTGACCTCGGAGCCCAGGAGCTTGAGGCCGGCCTCAAATTCGTCGTCCACAAAATAGTTGTGGTAGGCCTTGCGATTGGTGGTGATCTTTTTCGTGGGGCGGCCCATGGGGCCTCCTCGGGGGCGGATGTGGAAAATTAAACGTCGATATTGCAGGCCAATTTGCGGAGACCGTCTTCGAAGAGGACCTCCACCTTCGTGGGCTTGACCTGCTCGACGATAAAGCCGATGCCGAATTTCGGGTGGTCGATGACGTCGTTGGGCCCGATCTCGGCGTCGATCTTAAAGGGCCGCGGGTGCTTGTCACCGAATTTTTTATGGAGCTTGTCCCAGGCCCTCTTCTGGCCCTCAGGATCGTACAACTCGGCGTCTTCGATCAATCCATCGATGATGGCGCTCGCTTTCTTTCGCTGAGCGGCGTTGAGGCGCTTGGGATTCGCCTTGACGGCGCCCTCGTAGCCCTCGGTGGTGAGATCGACATCGCTGTCGTTGTCGAGGCCACCGCCTCCATTCTCAAAATCATCATCGTCGTAGGTGGTGGTTTCAGCGAATTCGCTGGTTTCCAATTGATTATCGAGTTCGTCGACATGATTTCCGCTGACCATAACGCAATTCTCCCTGATCGAAGCCAATTCCCCAGTCTCATGTGAGTCCGACTCCCCTATAGGACTTCCGAAGAGTCGTGACAACCAACATATGGCCCGAAACGAAAAGTCAAGCAAGTGGCATTCCCAAAGCCCCTTCAATCACAGGTATTTACCCGGGGAAAAGCCCCGGTCACGGAGTGTCTTCGGTGGTGCGTCCGGCGGAGTCGCGGTCGCTGACCTCGCCGTTGGTCTTGCGCCGGTGTTCCTTGTACTCAAAGGCCAGATCGATCAACTCACGGCGCTCCACGGCGACGACCATTTCGTATTGGCCGGCCTCGAAGTCCTCGTTGACGATGCGGTCGCGGACGCGATCGCGAAACTCCTCGGTATCGATCTGGTCGACTTCGAGCTCGTCGACCTCAAAGCCGCCGATGGAGGTCACGAGCTGACTGATGGTGGGAAGCAAGGTCTGGATGGCCATGTCCTGGGCCCGGGTCAGGGCCTCCTGGTCGTCGGGATCCAGACGGCGATCCAGCGGCTGATCGATGGACATGGTGATCTGGTGGGTCTCGGGATCGTAGGCCCCGGACTCGATGAGATCCCCGCGGATCTCGTCGTCAAAGCGCTCCACCGCCTCGTCGGAAAAGGCCTGCCGGCGCAGTTCTGTGGCCCGTCGATTGGCCGCTCGTCGCGTGTCCGTAAAGGTGCGAAGATCGTCGATATTCTCCAGCATCTCGGCCGCCTCGATGCGCTCATTGGCCTCGATGAGGCGGTCGGCGCGATCCTGGTAGAATTCGACCATCATGGCGGCCAGCCGAAAGTCGCGGCTATTTCGCTCCAACCCCGTTTGCCCGACGGTCTCGAAGGACTCCGGGTTTTCCATGGGGTCGATGGACGCCGCCCACTGACGATAGAGTTCCGTATACTGCTTATTCATCAACTGGCGGGTCCGCCGGGCGTCGGCGTCGAGCTCCGCCTCGTGGGCAAAACCCTGCTCATCCCACAACCTGTCGAGCGTCGCCTCAGCCTGTTCGAAGTCCCCGCGCAGCAGATGCACGTTGGCCATCAGGCGTCGGGCCTCCAACAGATCGGGGTCGGCCTCGATGGCCGCCTGAAGCTTCTCCTCTGCCCCGTCGGCATCGCGGGCCGTCAGGGCCTGACGCCCATCCATGAATTTGTCGCGCGGTGACTCCTCGCACCCCGACAGCAGTGCCAGCGTCGCCACCAACGCCCACACCCACAACGGGAAAATTCCCCTGGATGGGATAGCATGGCGCATGAACAGAGAGTCCTGATTGGGGGGAGACGAGTATCGGACGATTTTATATCGCCCACACCCCGTCGAGACAAGGGCGACTGTGTCCGGTTGTGGGAGTGGTGCTCAACCTCTATATTGGGTTTAGCTTTGCACCACTCTTCTTAGCGCGAGGACGCCATGGGTGATCAAAAATGGGCCAGTGATGATGCCGCCGACGATCTGCTGGCGGGAATTCTCGATGAGACAGCCACGGAAGCCGAAGAGGAACAGGAGCGCATCCAGGCCGAGATCGAGCAGAAGAAGGAAATGGAGCGCCGCCAGAAGGAGGAAGAAGAGCGCCGCAAGCGCGAGGAGGCGGAGAAGAAGTTAAGCGCCGAAAAGGAGCGCCTCCAACAAGTGGAGAAGCGGCGCACCCAGAAGATTGAGGCCCTACGCCGCGAAGAGCTAATAGCCAGCGGCGAATGGACCCCGCCGGAAGAAGAAGAGGCCACCACCGCTCCCGTGGCCGAGGAAGCTCAGACGGCCACCGGACCTCAGGCCGCCCATCAGGCGCCTCCCCAGCAAGCCACAGGCCCTCACCCCCATCAATCGGGCGCTCACCCTCAGCCTCGTCCTCAGCCGCGCCCTCAAGCCCAGCCGCAGCAGGAAGAGGAGTCCTCGGGTTC
>CAYQBU010000262.1:0-4269 GCA_964415785.1 uncultured Bradymonadales bacterium | reverse complement strand
CTCTGATTTTGCCTCACCCCAAGAGTACTTCTTCGCTTCGCTCAGGGCGCGTCACAACATCTCATGAATAATCCAGGCTAAAAAACGACTCTAAACTGATGAGAGCGCAATATGCATGTCTTTGGTGGTTGGTCATCGCGCTGGTCTTTGTGGTTCATGATGCTGGTGATGGTGGGGTGGCTGGGAGGGTGCAGCTTCGAGCCGGGGGTGGATGCGCCCTGTGAGTCGGAGTCCGATTGCAGCGGTGATGAGCTGTGCATGGATGGATTCTGCGTGCCGGAAGAGGATGGGTTCGGGTTTGATGAGTGCGGCGCCGGGGAGGTCCGCTGCGATGGGCAGTGCGTCGATATCAGCTCGGATGGGGAGAATTGTGGAGCCTGTGGGGCGGTCTGTCAGGGGGAGGGAGAGGTCTGCAACGAGGGAAGCTGTGAGGCAGGGGTAGAAGTTTGCGGAGCCGGGGAATTGGAATGTCAGGGGCAATGCGTCGATCCGCAGAGCGATGGGGAGCATTGTGGGGGATGTGGAGTAGCCTGTGGAGAGGAAGAGGTCTGCAACGAGGGAAGCTGCGAAAGTGGGGGGGAGGTATGCAGCGACGATGAGCTGGTCTGTCAGGGACAGTGCGTGGAGCCAGCGAGCGATAACGACCACTGCGGGGGATGCGGCAATAGCTGCGATGCAGGAGAGAGCTGTGAGAGCGGGAGCTGTGAGGAGGCCGATGAAGTCTGCGGCGAAGAGGAGCTTCAATGCGGTCAGGAGTGTGTGGACCCACAAAACGATCGGTTTCACTGTGGAGGCTGCGACAATACGTGTCTGTCGGGAGAGATATGTGAGGAGGGCATGTGTCAGGGCGATGGACCACAGCCCGATCCCTGTGAAGACGGGCTCAATGAGTGCGATGGGGCGTGCGTGGACGTCGATAGCGATCCCAACCACTGCGGCGCATGTGGACTGAGCTGCGGTGATGAGGAGAGCTGTGAGGCCGGCCAATGCGTGCCCACTACCGATCCCAACCCCTGTGCCGATGGCCAGGAGGAGTGCGACGGAGAGTGCGTGGATCTGATGAGCAGCGACGCCCACTGCGGGGGATGTCAGATAAGCTGTGGGTCCAGTGAGAGCTGCGATGCCGGGCAATGCGTGCCCGACGACGATCCGGTGGATCCGGACCCGGTCTGCGACCCACAATCGGCGCCCTTTGGCGGCGGTGAGGGCACCAGCGACGAGCCCTATCTGATTTGTACGATAGACCATTTGCAGGCTGTCGACGGGCAGTTGAGCTCTGATTTTCGCCTGGAGGCCGATCTGGATGGGGAGGGCATGGTGATGGAGCCCATCGGAGTGTCACCGCTGACATTTGGTAATTGGGATGGAGGACTTGAGGGCGTCTTTGACGGCAATGATCGCTCCATCGAGGACGTCGTCATCGAGGCCAATGGGGCGGAGATGACGGGATTTTTTGGAGTGATCGATGGGGGGGAAGTGCGGGACCTGGAGCTCATCGATGTGACGGTGAGCGGCGTGGATTTTGTGGGAGGGGTCGCGGGGATCAATTACGGTGAAATCAACGGGGTGGTGGCGTCGGTGACCGTCGATGGGCTCGAAGAGGTCGGGGGAGTCACGGGATATAATCACGAGAGTGGGGTGATCAGCGAGGGGAGCGTGGAGGGAGAGGTGAGTGGCCAGCAGATGGTGGGTGGGCTGGTGGGTCGAAATGACGGCTCGGTGGTCGGTGCGACGAGTCACGCGTCGGTGAGCGCGACGAGTTCTGGAGGAGTCGTGGGGCGCGTGGGGGGAGCGATCGGCGACAACCACGAAAATGGGATCTGCGAGGTCGACGATGTGCACGCCACGGGCGAGGTCAGCGCTGAGGGAGAGGCGATCGGGGGGCTGATGGGTCGAAATCACGTCGGATGCGAGGTGGTGGACAGTAGCGCCACCGGCGATGTGGTCGCGCCATCGGCGACGGCCGTGGGCGGTCTGATCGGGTGGAGCCGGCCGGATAGTCGGGTCCTCAATGGCAGCGCCGGGGGCGATGTAGAGGGCGCGGAATACGTGGGTGGATTGATCGGTCGATTGAGCAGTGTGGGCGGTGAGGATTGGAGTGAAGACGCCGATGCCCCACCGGTGGTCGATGGCGAGGCCAGCGGTGATGTCAGCGGTGGCGACAGCACGGGCGGATTGATCGGCCGGGCTGAGGGAACGGTAGTGGACTCCATGGCCAGTGGAGCTGTCGATGGCGGTGATTGGGTGGGCGGTCTGGTGGGGCATGTGCGAGAGACCGACTTTGGCACGGCAGGGGCGGTTGTGAACTCCGAGGCCACGGGGGCTGTCGATGGAGACAATGCGGTGGGAGGGCTGGTGGGCTATCAGCAGGGCGATATCACGGATTCGTCGGCCACGGCAGGGGTTCAGGGAGCAGTGTGGGTGGGGGGCCTGGTGGGCTATCAGGAAGCCGATATTGGAGCGTCGACGGCCAGTGGAGATGTGGTGGGCGAAGAAATCGTCGGCGGATTGGTGGGGTATCAGGATGCGACGATCGCGGACGCGTCGGCCAGCGGAGATGTGGAGGGAGGCTCTCAGGTCGGAGGGCTGGTGGGCTACAACCTGGCCCTGATCGAGCGAAGCTGGGCCGAAGGGGCGGTCACCGATGTCTCGGACCTGGGCGTGCGTTTCGGAGGCCTCGTCGGAGAGGTGGAGGGCACGGTTGAGCAATCCTATGCCACGGGATCGGTGACGATCAGCAATGGCAACGCGGTAGGTGGGTTGGCGGGCCGCGTCAATACGGACGCCGGGGTGATCGATAGCTATGCGCTGGGGGCGGTTGACGGCAGCCGGTACGTGGGAGGCCTGGTGGGATTCGTGCAGGGCAGTCCCCCCTGGAGCGATGATGGCGCGGTGCAGACGTCGTATTCCTCGGGTCAGGTCGACGGAGGCCTGGACGTTGGAGGATTGATAGGATTGAGCCAGGGATCAGTGAGCGCCTCCTACTGGAATCGAACCACCAGTGGTCAGAGTGATAGCTCTGGGGGAGAGGAAATCCTGGATGGGGCGTTTGGAGACGCGTCGAGCTTTTCGGGCTTCGATTTTATGGATATCTGGACAATGCCCTCAGGACTGGGACGACCGGAGCTCGAGTGGGCGGCTGATCCCTGATCACAGGTCGTGGGGCCAGCCGTCGGGGACGATAAAGCCGCGGGTGGCCTCGATGGGGGAGCCGTCGTCGAAGCCGGCGACCAGCAGCGGTCGATGGGTGGCCTGGGCGCAGAGGGCGTCAAAGTTCTGGAGAGGTTCATCATCGCGGTGGGCGGGGGCGAGCCAGCGGTGAACAGGGAGGGGCATCCAGCGTCGATTGGCGGCACCGAGGGGGCGACGAAAGCGCGAGATTTCGCCCTGATGGGCCCACCACCCCCGTGGGGCGGCGGGATTGATGTCCGGGGGGTAGTCGAGTTCAAAACGAGGGGCCAGGGGTTCGAAGAGATAGCCCTTGATGAAGGCGCGGGAGTGGGGCGTATCATCGAGCTCCAGGCTCTGGAGGGCGTCGCGGGCGGCGGGGTGTTGGTGGAGGCGAAGTTGGTGGCCTCGAAGGTGAGCCCATTTGTGGTCCAAACGGTCCTGGGGGCGCGGTCCATACCAGCGGAATTGACCGTCTTTTGCGGGGTGTCCAAGGTAGAGCTTGAGGGCCATTTCCCAGTGCCATAGCTTGCGATCGCGCTCAAAGATGAGATCGAATTCGCCCAGTGTGTGGCCGCCGTGGTAGACCTGCCAGTTGGTGGCGTGGACGGTGGCCGGGGGAAGTGCTTTGAGCCACTGATGGAGGAGGATTTCGAAGTACTCGCCGGGGCCGGGAGACCCGGCGCGGCGCAGGGCCTGTTGAAGCGAGGAACGGCGGCGATCGAGTTGCTGGAAGAGGCCCTGGTAGCGGTCGATATCGGGGCGGTATTCGGAGGCCATCACAGCCCGGGGGCTATCGAAGAGCGACGGGGTGGTCAGGGCCCAGTAGAGGTCTCGGACGGCCCGGGTCTGGTAGTTGGGAGGGCTCATGGGTCAGGCGGAAGAAGAGGTGGTTTTGCCCGTTGTGAGGGCCTGGCCGATGCTGACGAGGGAGACGTAGAGAAAGCCCAGTTGGAAGAGGAGCAGAAAGGGCAGGCTGGCCAGGGGTTGAGCGGGATCGGTGAGGATGTACCAGATGGCGTAGCTAAACCAGGCCCCAAAGGCGAATTCCAAAAGCGGCATGATGGAGGGGCGGCGCTCGTAGAGTTTGGAGGCCCAGGA
>CAYQBU010000261.1:0-4292 GCA_964415785.1 uncultured Bradymonadales bacterium | reverse complement strand
CGGCCAGGGTGCGCCAGATGGGCCAGGAGCCGCGAATATCGCCGGAGCCGGGAGCAATCTCGGCGTGGCGGTAGGCGTCGAAGGCGCGGCGAAAGATGGCCGGCCGAAAATTGGGCTCCACCTGTTGGAGGCGGCAGTGGTGGAACCATCGGTGGAGGTAGGGCGGAGCAAAGTGAAGCAGACCTCGTTCGACAACGGCATCAAATCCTCCCTGGGACCAGCGGTGAAGGCAGTGGTGGGGAAGGCGGGACGCCATCGTGCGTCGCAAGACGGACTTGGGTCGAACTCCATTCCCCAGATCGTGAGCGTTCATGGATAAAGATAGGTTCCAGAACTCAGCATCAAGGAAAGGAGTCCAGATCGGGCGCTGGGCGCGGCGAGCTTCGGCGGCCAGAGAACGCACCACCCGCTCCCATCGCCAGCTCCAGAGTTGAGCCATCAAAAAGGCCAGGCGATCCCTTTTGGGCCAAGGCGAGTCAGGGGGGGAGGGATACCAGCGGTGAGGCTGTAGCCATGGAGGAGAAGAGGGCCTGAGGAGCTTTTTGAGGGACTGTTCCACGGGAGAGGGCAGAAGGGATTGGGCGGCCCGTCGCCAGGAGACAAGTGGTGAGCGGGAGCGATCGCCGGGGGTAAGGGTGAGGGCTTCGTCGGCGCCATTGCCATAGACCAGCGGATAGGAGGGATGTCGGCGCCGAAGGTGTCGATGCCAGGGGATCTTCCAGGCAGGGTCGGGATGGGCCGTAGGACCCCAGGCGAGGGGGAGGCCAAGGTCGGAGAGGCGGCGAAAAGGAGGGTGGTCGCCGATACCAAAGCGATGCCAATTAAGGCCCAGCTCACGAGCGGTTCGACGGGCGGCGGGCCCCTCGTCGCGAATGGATTGGGGGTCGCAGAGGGTGTAGGCGAGGCTACGAGGATGGCGGCTGGTGGCCTCGAGAGCGAGGGTGCTGGAGTCGAGGCCAGAGCTGAGGGCGAGGATATGAGGGCAAGGGCCGAGGGCGTCGCCCATGCGGTGGAGCAAGCCGCGAAGCGATGCCGTGGCGTCGCCGAGGGGACGACGACGAGGATGCCACCAGCGGAAACGGCGCCGCTCGGTTGGGCCGTCGAGATCGATGGCCTCCGCCGGGCGCAGGCGCTGGAGATCACAAAACAGGTCCTGGCTTTCGGTATCCAGGGGCCGGTGGACGAAGGATTGGAGCGCCCGGCGATGGGGCCTGGCCTGGCTGAGGGAGGCGATGGTGTCGGGGCAGGAGGTGATGAGGCGCCCCGGCTTAAGGTCCAGGCATTGAAGGGGAAGGCGGCCAAAGCGGTCGCGAAAAACGCGAAAGGAGCCATCGTCTCGGTGATGCCAGACGCCGGCGATGGGGCCGAGCCAGCGATGAGGAAGGGCAAAAGGGGGTTCGTCGTCGGCCATCAGATCGGCGGCCACGGTCTGCAGATCGGTGGGGCGTCGGCGTTGGCGACGTCCGCGACAGAGCCCGACGAGAAGCAAGGTCTGGGGCCCGCGGTGAATGGCGGCCCAGCGCCAGCTGGGCGATTGACGAAAGCCAATGCGTCCGGCGACGATCCAGGACCAGCGTCGGGCCACAGACTCAGGAAGGGCGGCCGGGTTAGAGCAGATCAGGATATCGGTCATGGACTCGTCCCCCCGGGGCGAAAAAAATGGATCAGGCGGTATGGTCGTGTCCGCCTCAGGTGATCAAAGATGTACACCACAGCAGGGAGGCCAAGCAGGAAAGCGAAGCCTGCCCTTCCCAGCGGTTGAGAGCGATGTTAAGGAAAGGCAGTCGTTTAGAGATCGATAAAGAAGTACTGGAAGGGAAGTGATCGCATGAAGCTTCGCAGCGTAGAGATCGTGGGGTTTAAGTCGTTTCGGGACCGGGTGGTCGTCGAGATCAGCGATGGGATGACCTGCATTGTGGGCCCCAACGGCTGTGGAAAGAGCAATGTGGTGGACGCCATCAAGTGGGCGATGGGCGATATGTCGCCCAAGAGCTTGCGGGGCTCGTCGATGAGCGACGTGATCTTTGCAGGCACGGAGAAGGCGAAATCGGCGGGGATGGCAGAGGTCACGCTGACCTTTGAGAATACGGATGCCCGACCAGGGCGCCAACGCGAGCTCGATGAAGCAGCGGGAGAGGCGAAGTCTGGCGACGACACTCAAGAGGAGGCGCCGAAAGAAGAGGCGCCTTCGGAGTCTGAGGGGAGCGAGACCCGTGGCGAGGAGGACGGATTCAATGCCATGGGGCGAAGTATTCCCCGGGAATTTCGCGATCTTCCAGAGATCGCGATCACGCGCAGGCTCCATCGATCGGGCAAGAGCGAATACCTGATCAACAAAACGGAATGCCGACTTCGAGATATACAAAACCTTTTGGCGGGAACGGGGTTGGGCAAGCAGGGCTACTCGATCATCGAGCAGGGCCAGATCGGTTTTATCGTCAATGCACGCCCCTCGGAGCGGCGGCTGATCATCGAGGAAGCCAGTGGCATCACCCGCTATAAGGATCAGCGAAAGCGAGCTGCTCGCAAGCTGGAAAAGACAGAACAAAACCTGCAGCGGACCCAGGATATTCTCGACGAGATCGAAAAGAGGATGGATTCGCTGGAGCGCCAGGCGGAGCGGGCCAGAGAGCATCGGGAGTTGAGCGGGGAGTTGAAGAATCTGGAGGTAGCCCTGCTCCTGGACCGCAGAAGCGAGGCTTCGGACAAGGCGAAGACCCTCAAGGACAAGCTCAAGAGCGCACAAAAAAAGGTGGAGGCCCGCAAGGGAAGCCTGGAAGAGGCAGAGAAGAACCTGGTGGTGATGCGAAAACGGGGCGAAGACGCCGATAAGCGCCACGCCGATCTGACGGAAAATGTCTATAAGGTGGAGACGCGACTGAACCTGTCGCGCTCCAATCGCAAGCATGCTCTGGAGGGTATCGATGAGGCCGAGGGCCGGCTCGAGGAGTTGGTGCAGGAGAAGCAACGCCAGCAGGAGCGACGCGCCCATCTCAAAGAGGAATTGGCGAGGGCAAAAAAGGCACTGGAAGAGGTCGACGAAAATCCGGAGGACGTGGATACGGGAATCGAGGAGCTGGAGGACGAACTCCAGAGCGAGCGCCAGCGACGAAAGAAGAAGGTGCGACTCCGCGATCGGTGGCGAAAAGAAGTGGAGGGCGCGGAAGCTCAACGCCAGCGAGCGGCCGACCGCGATGAGTGGATCGCCGATCAGCTCGAGGAGATCCAGATCCGCCGCGATGCCCTGGAGCAAGACCGGGAAGAAGCCCGGGAGGAACTCGCCGATCTGGATCGAAGTATCAACCGCTTGATGGTCGATGAGGAGCGGAGCCAGGAGGCGATCACAGAGGCGAGACGTGGCACGGAGAGTTGGAAGGAGAAAGCGCAGGCGCGCAAAGAGGAATTGGAGACGGCGAGGTCGAAAGAGGCCGATGTGGCGCGGCGAATGCTGCGTCTGGAGGCCCGACGAGAAAGCCTGGAGGAGATGCGAGCCCGCGGCGAGGGCTATGCAGAGGGCGTCCAGCGGGTATTGGAGTGGGCGCGGGAAAACGATATCGACGGTGTATTGGGGCCGGCCGGTGACTTTCTGTCGGTGCCGGAGGGCGAGGAGGCGGCCTATGCCGCCTACCTCGGCGATCGCCTTCAGGACATAGTGGTCGCCGACGAGGCGCTCGCCTTTGAGGCCATGGATTTACTCAAAGATGAAGAAGCGGGCCGCGTGGGATGCGTCGTCTTGGATGAAGAGGGACAAGACCCGAGGGAGCTGCTCCAACCGCTGGCGGAAGGGTTGGCGGTGGTCGATGATCTCCAGGAGCTCGGCGATGCCCCGGCAGATGCTCAGGCCTGGGCCACGGTCAGCGGAGATATTCGATTCGCCGGTGGACGCCTGGTGGGTGGGGCCCAGGGCGAGGGAGGCGAAGTGGGGCTGCGTCAGGCCCGAGAACTGGAAGAGCTTGATGTAGAACTTGAAGAACTCAAAGAGGCTCATCAGGAGGCCGTTGAGCAGGTGGATCTGGCAGAAGACGAGCTGGAGGTGGCCAGGGAGACTCTGGAGGTTCGAAAGGGCGATCTTCAGGACGCCGCCCACAGGGCCCGGGGGGTTAAACAAGAACTTCAAGGGGAGCGTCGAGAGAAGAAACGAGCCCAGGCGCGGCTTGAGAAATTAGAGGGCGCGGCCGCCGATCTCGACGAGCAAGTGACCCAATTGGAGCGGGAATCGTCGACGTTGGAGGAGAAGCGAGAGGAGCTCAAAGAGGAGTTGCCGGAGCAGCGCGAGCAGCTCAAAAAAGCCA